>JBGUQN010000065.1:0-7969 GCA_045131085.1 Fibrobacter sp. | reverse complement strand
ATGAGTTTGCGAGGGGCCGGCAACGCAGACTCGCCCGTTCTAGACTTATCCGCTTCTTGAATCACCCGCTGCAAATCCGCCATATCGTTATGCTTATTCACAACGTACTTGGCGCGGGAAAGGCGAATACCATCGATAATGCTGGCGTGATTCAGCTCATCGCTAAAGATAAAGTCGTTCTTGCCGCACAATGCTGAAATCGTGCCGACATTCGCCATATAGCCTGTATTGAACGTAATAGCAGACTCTTCGCCCTTAAATCTTGCGATAAAATCTTCCAGTTCCTGATGCGGAGTCTTGTTGCCCGTCGTAAGCCGAGCGCCGCCGCTACCAGTCCCCCACTCCAAGACAGCCTCGGCCATCGCCTGCTTAAGTTCATCGATGTTCGCGAGGTCCAGATAAGAATTAGACGCCAGCAGAACCTGTTCCTGCGATGCGCCGTTGGGCATACGGATCTTCACACGCGACGATTCAGGCGTTTCCATCAAGCGCATCGAGCGATAAGTATTATTCGCCCGCGCCGTTTCCAAAGCGTCTTTCGTAAAAATGTCAAGAATGCGACTCATGCTCCGACATCCACTAATACCTTTTTCTTCTGCAAGTACTCAATGCATTCTTCGGCAGAAGCCTTGCGCGAATCAAACAAGAAAATGCGACCTCCGTTTTCGTCGCCCATTTCCTTCATCTTCATGATGCGCACATAGCCGAGTTCCTTGCTCGCGACATAGCCCGTCACGTAATTCGGGTCATCACTCACGCAAAATTCAGCCACCATTCCGGGAGCATTCGCCACCTTGGTCGCAAGCACAATCGCTTCGTTAAAATGATTCTTGCAACCATCCACTTCGCTCGAATGCAGAGCATCCATATAAGTCGCACGCACACCGCGATCGTAGTCAGGTTCCAGGCGCTCGCCCGTCGCGATATCGTACAGCATCGCACCACGCATCGGGAATGTCGCCCGCAAAAGTTTAGGCAAATTCTCGGCGAAATTTTGAAGGCCAGCATTTTCTTCCGTTCCCTTCGGCATGCTCAGGGAACTTTCTTTATTCACATCCAAAACAGTTTTACTAACTAGTCCAAAAGCCTTTTCCAGCCCTTCCTGCCACGTATCCACATCAATTCGCGTCACGGGCAAAGCCTTCAAAACCTGGATATCATTTTCGTGAACCTTTTCGATTTTCACGTTGATAAAATCCGGGTCGCCCTTGGAATGATTCATGGCACGGTGCACCATCGCCGAGCACACAGCCTCTACAGAATCCCGGCCTACAATGCGTTCTGCACCGGAAATATGCTGTTCGTGTTTCTGTTCGCCTTCGCCCACCTGCTGCGAGGCTCGCATTTTCAAGCTATAATATTCCATATCACTCATGAAATTCGTCTTCGCCTTCTACGACAGGCGCGGGTTCACATTCACCAATCATCTTGATGGCTTCGCAAATGCGGTCAACTTCGGAATCGGTCGTAATGAGCGGAGGCATCGTGTAAACGTAATTGCAGAACGGCCTGAGCCACACGCCGGTTTCGCGAATAACGCGCAGAATATCGTCCGCAGAAGGTTTCGCCTTCAGTTCCAAGACACCGATAGCGCCAAGCACTCGTACATCCGCCGCATTTTCGAGCGAACGGAGCGGTTCCAGATTCTGCTTCAGGCGCTTTTCAATCCGAGCAACGCTCGATGCATAATCGCGGCTTTCAAACAGCGAAAGCGAAGCGATTCCCGCGGCACACGCCAACGGGTTTGCCATGTACGTAGGGCCATGCATAAAGGCAGGAATCTTGCTATTCGTAATCGTTTCGGCCACCTTCTCGGATGCGACACAGGCAGCCATGGTAATGCTTCCGCCAGTGAGCGCCTTACCGATACACATGATATCCGGCTTCACGAAGTCGGCGCAGTTATTTTCGGCGCAATTTCCAGCGGTATGCATCATCGCAAAACGCGGACCCGTGCGGTAAAATCCCGAAGCGATTTCGTCCAGGATCAACAGGATGCCGTAGCGGTCGCAAAGTTCGCGAAGCGCCTTCAAGTAGCCCGCATTGTAAAGCCACATGCCGTTTCCGCCCTGAAACACGGGCTCGCAAATCACGGCAGCGATTTCATCCTTATGTTCCTCGACAACGCGTTCCATCGAAGCGAAATCCGCCGGATTCCAAGCCTCATTGAAGCGGCAGTTCGGACGTTCCGCAAAATAATGATGCGGCATGATTCCGCGGAAAAGCGTATGCATCCCATCAGGGTCAGAAAGCGCCATCGCGCCTGCGGTGTCGCCGTGATAGCCGCCCTTCAAGGCGACCAACTTGCAACGTTCCGGGCGCGAGAGCGAATGCTGGTACTGCACCGCCATCTTGGCGCTGCATTCCACGGCAATGCTTCCCGAATCTGCAAAGAAAATCTTGTTGAGACCTTCCGGCAAAAAATTCACCAGTCTTTCACCAAGTTCAATTGCAGGCTCGTGCGTAAAGCCGCCGAACATCACGTGGCACATCTTTTCGCTCTGTTTCTGAATCGCCTCAACGATTTCAGGGGCGTTATGCCCGTGCGCCATGCACCACCAACTCGATACCGCATCAATCAATTTCAAACCATCGGCCGTTTCAATCGTCGTTCCATGAGCGGATTTTGCAAGGAACCTGGCCGGAGTATTCTTCAGCGCCGCATAAGGGTGCCACAAATGCTCGCTATCAAAATCAAGTAGCCTTTTCATTTGCAGCCAAATATAGAAATTCCCCTACACCACGGCATTTTTTATATATTCTTCCAATAAAAAGTGGTGAAAAACATGCTCAAAATTGAAGCCTACAGCGAAAAGTACATCAACGAAGCCATTGCAATCTGGAACGACATCGTCGAAGACGGAATCGCATTCCCGCAGAAGGAAACGCTTGATGCGCAGACAGGCGATGCGTTTTTCAAGTCACAGTCGTTTACGGGCATCGCCATTGATGCAGATTCCGGCGAAGTGGTTGGGCTGTACATTCTCCACCCTAATAATGTCGGTCGCTGCGGGCACATTTCGAATGCAAGCTACGCCGTCAAGAAGAACAAGCGCGGCCAGCACATCGGCGAATTTCTCGTGAAGGATTGCCTCGCGAAGGCAAAGGAAATCGGCTTCAAGATTTTGCAGTTCAACGCGGTTGTCGCGACGAACACTTCGGCACTCAAACTCTACAAAAAACTCGGCTTCACGCAGCTCGGCGTAATTCCCAAAGGTTTCTTGCTTAAAGACGGGAACTATGAAGATATCATCCCGCACTATATAGAACTGCTCTAGCTATTTTTCTTTCGGCATCGTATCCCAATAAGAGCGAAGCTCGTTTATAATCTGGTCGTAATCGCGTTGCGTGAACGTGCCTTCGCCAATCATCATGATGGTATAGTCAATGCCCTTGAACGATTTGCCGACGCCCGTATCACGGAAGCCGTTGCGCAGGTAGAATGCGTGGCGACGCTTGCGTTGCGCGGAATTGTCGCAATCCTGCTCGGGCGATTCCATGTCAAGAATGTTGGACTGCCCCCTATACTTTTCAAGCAACTGCGATAGGATTCTTTGCCCTATCCCTTTCCCGCGCAAGGATTCGGGTACGGCGAAATACCAGAACCAGTTAAACTGTGTCCGCGGATAGACAATTGTCAACCCGACAAGATTTTCATCTTCTCGATAAACGGTAAAATCCAGCGACATCGTTTTAACAAGCCGCATCAGATCGGCCCAGGGAATTTGTTCCTCTTTCGGGAACGCCGATTCGTAAAGGCTTCGAACCTGAGCATTCTCTTCGTATAGATTAATCTGCGCAATTTGCATAACGGATTTTTTTGGATACTTTAAAGGCCTATTTGACTTGTAAAGATTTCTCGTAAATGTAATCAACGTCTTCAGCGGTGATATTACCCGGAACGAGATCTAGCTTGGAACGATTCACCTTCATGGCTGCAGCAAACTTGTTACGCATCTCTCGCGAAACAGAATAGGAGCCAATGAGGTTCTGGAGCATAGCGGTGAACTCTTCAACATTATTTAGCCCCAACAGTGCAAGGATTTTCTTGACATCTTCGGGGAGAAACTTTTCGCAGACCTCAGTATAAGCCGCAAGGAAGCAACCAACCGCAGGCCCGTGCGGCACACCTGCGTGGAGCGTGAGGTCGTAGCTCATGCCATGTGGCAATGTGGTACTCGTATGCGCGATGGACATGCCCGCAATGGTTGACGTGAGCATGAGTTTTTCATATAGGCCAGCATCTACGTCGCCATCGGCGAGAAGGGCGTCCTTGCATTCGCCCCAGAGCTTTAGACCATATTCCGGGAACATGCGGTTGAACGCATTCGATTTGACGTTGAGGAGGCTTTCGACCATATGGGCAAGTGCGTCTACTGCAGTATTTACAATCAACTGCTTTTTTGCAGAAGCAAGGTACTTCCCATCGACAAGCGCGAGCGTCGGGAAAATAACATGCGGAATGCTCTTCTTGAGATTTATCTTGTGGTTCGTGATGATAGAAACCGGGGTCGCCTCGGAACCCGTACCGCATGTGGTCGGGACGGCGACAACAGGCAAGTGTCCAAGCGGGCTGCTTGGCGCCTTGTGAAGGTCATCGGCATCTACATCCGAATTCGAGAGGAGCAGCGACACCGCTTTCGCTGCATCGATAGCGGAGCCTCCCCCAATACCAATCACAAAATCAACGTTAAAATCCTTGGCGGCAGAAGCAGCCTTACGCAGTGTGTCCGTCGACGGATTTTCTTCGACTTCGTTGAATACCAAGAACGGGACATTCCCCGCGTCCAGCACATCCGTTACATCGTTCAAGGAACCGTTCGATGCGGCAGACTTGCGCCCGGTTATAATGAGAGCCCGTTTCCCGACGGCAAGCAAATTCTTCGCGTGATTCTTGACGCAATTCTTTTCAACGTAAATATCGGTAGGGACAAAAAAGCGCATAGCGAACTCCTTGGACTTTCATTAAATATAGTTCTTTAGACACAATTTCATTTTTCTGCAAAAAAAATGCTACATTAACAAACAAGGAAACAAGCCCACCTCTTGTGCAGACCAGTTAGCGAAAGCCGTGCTCGGTCGCGAACCGTAAGCCCAATGAAGCACCTGTTGTGCATTATTTTATCTGTTGCATCATTCTCGTTCGCACAAGAAGCGGGCGGTTTAACGACGCAAAGTGCAGACAGTTTAAGCACAGTAAATTCTACGGACACTCTAGCCGCAACAAACGAGACAAAACTTTCCCCGTTTGACCATTTGGGCCACAACATGCTGCTAAGCGTTTTCGGGTGGCCGCTTGGGTTCCACATGCTCGGCGGAGCACTGACATACAACCTTTCCATGAACGGGAACGACCTTATGGTCGCCCGCTTCGCCGCACGGCATAATTCCCTCGGGACAAACCTCGTGTTCGGCCCGGGAATGCTGATGGGGACAATTTGCCCCTTCCTAGTCCCCGGCTACATGTACTTTATCAGCGACAACAAGGCACTGAACAACACCGGCGCCGTCGCTGCGCAAGCCACTGCGGTCGCATTCTTCTACAACAATATTCTCAAGGCCATTTCAGGGCGCGCACATCCAGATGCAGAAAACAACACCGGAGCCCTTTCACGTGATTTCAAGTGGGGGTTCTTTAGGCGCGGGGTATTCTACGGCTGGCCCTCAGGGCACTCCATGACAAACGCCTCGCTTGCCATGAGCATCGCAAGCTACAACCGCGACAACCCCTGGATTGTTGCCGGTTGCGGGCTTTACGCAGGCTTTATCGCTACAAGCATGGTATTAGGTGGCAAGGGGGAAGCGCACTGGCTCTCCGACGCCGTCGCAGGTACCCTGATGGGAGCATCCATCGGATGGTACATCGGCAACACGTTCTACAAAACGAAAAAAGGCGCAACAAACGTCACGCCCAAAGTCACTATCGCACCGCTATTCTATGATGACCAAAAAGGTGCCGTCGTCAGCGTGCGGATTTAAAAGGAGGCCCCTTTAAGCAGGGACATCCTTGACGACCATGATTCCGCCCTTCTCGATTTTCGGGTAGCTACGCATACCTTCCCCGCCCTTGCCGCGGTCGAGAACCTCCTCGAGTTCGCCCTTCACGTTGTAGAGGTGGAGTTCCCACGGGCCATTGGGAGCGTTGAAGTAGCCAGAGTTCTTCTGCACGTTGCGCTGGAAGGTACGGTTAAGGCGATCGGCGATACTGCGAGCCTGCACAAGGCTGATATCGGCAAGCGTCCACGAAATCGGGCTACCGCCCATGTCGAAAATCAGGAGCGCCTCGGAGTCGGTATCCTCTTTCATGGTGAACTTCCAGCTGAAATTCTGCCAGCTGGTGCTCAAGTCAAGGATACGACCGTTCGCATACGGAGTATATTCCTCGGTATCGCGCTTGATATTCACGTTGAGTGTGCGGGGTTTGTCGGCCTTCGCACGCATGCTGAAAATGTAGGTCACGCCATTGCGGAGCACAAGGTGCTGCTTGAACTGCAGGCCCCACGTTTCCTTGCCCGCCTGCTTGATATCGAAATGGATTGCGCCGTCGCGGGCAACGACCTCTGCCTTGCCGCCCCAGAAATCGGTAGTCCAGCCGTCAAGCGGATTTTCGGCAGAAAAATCACCGTTCTCGATGATGTTTGCGCCACCGCCCTGAGAGCCGGTTGTAAAGTCCTTGTTCTGGATAAAGTTCGGGATAACGCTCGTGTTCTGGATTCCAAGCGGGCTATCGACAGCCACTTCCTTACCCCAGCCGACAAGCGTATTGTACGAGCCATGTTCCGTCATGTCCATCTCGGGACTGTCGGAGTTGCCCGGACCCCAGCTCCAGCACAGCCAGCCAATATTCAGGCGTTCACATTCACCCATGATATGACGGTAAGGGATTTCACGCACACCGGCAACAGCCATCGGGGCGAATTCACCCACGACAAGCGGGATATTCACTTCGATAGACTTCTCGAGACATGCGGTAACGCGTTCGGCAACGGTTTCAAAACCAGTCACCGCAGCATCGTGGCGTTCACTCGGCCACCACATGTGGATGGAGAAAAGAAGGTTGTGCTCCGGGTCCGCCTGCAAGAGCTTCGGGCCAACCGCAAGCAAGTTCTTCTCGTTCTGGCCCCAGTTATCGGCATCGATCATGATGGGAACACGGATGCCTGCTGCACGCATCTTGGTCACAATCACGTTATACGTATCGAAAAACTCGCCTGGATCAATTTCGTGCGAACCGGGCTCGTTGCCGACGTTGATAATGAGGTATTCCTGATGATTGGTTATCATCTGGAGCATTTCGTCACGAAGCCAGAAATCGAGGACCTCGGGAAGTTTATCCCAGTTGCCGGTCGTATCATGCAATTCCACGATGGGAATCATTCCGTTGCTGATGCTCAGGGCGACGATGGAATCAAGGTCGCTGATGCGGCCACGGGTATTCCAGACGATTCTAACGCAGTTTGCGCCGGTCTTGGCCATTTCAGGAATCGTTTTGCCTTCACGGTCCGTCCAGATAAACATGTGGTTGATGCCACGCAAAATGACTTTCTCGTTATCCTTGCTGTAGAGGAAACGGTCTTGAACAAAGAAACCTGGCTTGGCACTCGCGATATTCATCGAAATCTCCAAAATCTTGTTTTTGAGTATAAATATATATAAATGGGCCAAACGGGTCGCAACAGAAAACGTCTATTTTTGAATAAAAAAGGCGAACTATACAAATTTGCGTACTTTTCTTAAGGCAAGGAACCGATTATTTTTGTATATTTGTACTAATCTAACAAGCACCGGGGGTGCTTTCTATCTTCGATAGAAGCACCTGCGGTTCGGCCATGCCAAAATGCAAGCATTTTGTCGCGGCTCTCACCTTGGGGGTGCTTTGGTATCGACAGGGTTACCGAAGTGTTAGTTGCAAGCCGAGGTCTCAGACGAGGGCACTCGTAAAAAAGTCTGAAAAAAAATAAGTGCTGAC
>JBGUQN010000064.1:0-12023 GCA_045131085.1 Fibrobacter sp. | reverse complement strand
AAAGAGTTCGTTTCGTCATTCTGAAAACATGATTGAAAATGTGTAATGTGAAGTGTGTAATGTGTAATTAGATAACTTTTTTCATTTCACATTTCTCATCTCACATTTCACATTATTACAAATGTACTGCTTGCCGCAGCTTGTTCATCTCGTCGGCGGTGAGTTCGCGAAATTCTCCGGCAGGCAAGTCTCCCAGCTGGATCTTGCAATAGCTCACGCGCTTGAGGTCGCGAATCTCGTAGCCGATGGCGCGCATCATGCGGCGGATTTCGCGGTTCTTGCCTTCGATGAGCACGAGTTCTGCAAATCCGTTTTCGAGATACACGTCGGTTGCAAATGCGATTTCTTCCTGTGCGTCCGGATCTTCGGGGTCGCGAATGTCCACGCCGTCTACGAGCTTCTGTGCGGCAGCTTCGCTAAGCGGGCGCGTCGTCCACACGTAGTAACTGCGGGGAATCTCGTAACTCGGGTGCGTAAGCCGGTGCAGCAGTTCCCCGTCGTCGGTAAACAGCAAAAGCCCGCGGCTCTGCAGGTCGAGCCTTCCTACATACTTGAAGGAGGCATACCCCGGCGGCAGGTAATCGTATACGGTGCGTCGCCCTTGCGGGTCGTCTTTGGTGCACACGCATCCGGCCGGCTTGTGGAACATGATGACTTTCGTCTTCTTCGGGAGTTTCGCGGGCTTGCCGTCGACGAGAACTTCGTCGTTGCTTTCGTCTACCTGGTGGCCCATGTCGGTAATGGTCTCGCCGTTTACCTGCACACGCCCTTCTTGTACGAGGGTGTCTGCAGCGCGGCGGCTAGCAACTCCACAAAGGGATATAAACTTGTTAATGCGCATCATGTGCAATTCTTCGATAAAAAATTTCGCCTTAGTCTTCTTCGCCGTCCATCTGGATTTTGAGTTCTTTCAACTTTCTCCAGAGGGTGGCGCGGCTAATGCCGAGCCTCTTGCAGACTTCGGTCTTGTTGTTCTTGCAGACGCTCAGCGCGTGCAATATGTGCCGGCGTTCCATCTCTTCGAGCGAAATGATATCATCGGCGTCTGAGGGTTCGTCCGCGGCCTTTGCGGGAGCATCTATGCGTGTGCCTTCGATGCTCGTGAGTAGGCGCGGTTCGGGAATGTCTTCCTTGATGTGCGGAATGGCGACTGTCTTTTCACGGGCTTCTTCTTGCACGTTTTCGGGCAGGTCCTCGAGCCGTAGAACTCCGCCTTCCGAAAGGACAATCGCATGCTCGATGATGTTTTCGAGTTCGCGGATGTTGCCCGGGTAGGGGTACTTCGCCAGGGCGTACTGTGCTGCCGGTTCCACGTCGGTGATGTTCTTCCCGTGGGTTTCCTTGTATTTCAGAATGAAATAGCGGATAAGCGTGGGAATCACGGGCTTGCGTTCGCGCAGCGGCGGTAACGTCAGGTGGAACGTATTCAGACGGTAAAAGAGGTCTTCGCGGAATTCGCCCCGGAGCATGGCCGCCTGCAGGTCGCGGTTGGTCGCGGCGATAATGCGGATGTCGAGGTAGCGCGCTTCGGTTTCACCCACGCGCCGAATTTCGTGACTCTGCAAAAAACGCAACAGTTTCACTTGCGTCGCTGCAGAAAGCTCGCCGACTTCATCAAGGAACAGGGTTCCCTTGTTGGCGGCTTCGAACAGGCCCTTCTTGTCGGCGGTAGAACCCGTATACGAGCCCTTCTTTGCACCGAAGAGTTCGCTTTCGACCAGGTTCTCAGGAATGGCGCCGCAGTTGACCGCAATAAACGGTTCGCCCGCGCGCTTGCTGTAGCGGTGTATGACGTTGGCGAGGAATTCCTTGCCCGAGCCGGATTCGCCGGTGATGAGCACGGTACTCGTTGTCGGTGATATCTTGTAGACCGTCTTGAGGATTTTCCTCATTTCGGGCGTATCGCCAAGCAGGGAGTCGAGCACCTGCGATTCCATCAGCTGGTGTGTAGACTTGTTCTGCCTTAATGTCTGAATTTTCTTTGCGGTATCTTCGAGTTGCGATACCGTCGCGGGCTTCATCAAGAAGCTGTTTGCCCCGCGGTTGATGGCGCTTGTCGCCCCAGGCCAGTTCTTATTGTCGCAAAGGATGAAAATCTCGATGCTCGGGTCCTTTTCCTTGAGGTAACTCACAAGGTCCATGTTGTCGAAGGTAAGGAACGGAACTTCGATAAACGCTAGGTCTATCGGACTGTTCTTTACCAGTGGCATCAAATTGTCCTTGTCGTCGCAGAGCAGAAGCTCTGTTTCGTCTAGGTTCCAGGAACGCCGAATGTCGCTGATAAATTCCTTGTCGGAATCAGCAATCAGGATATTCATCGGCATCAATTACTGGTGTTTCTTGATGATTTCTTCGACCTTTTCGCGGAACTGCTGGATGTCGATGGGCTTGTTGAATGTGACCGCGACATCGAAATGCTTTGCCGTCAAGAGGTAGTCGTCTGCGGCTGTGCGTCCGCCGGCGCTCACGGCAATAGTCCTGTCGCTCATGCCCATACGGCGCAAATCGAGGATAACTTCGTAGCCGTCCACGTCCGGCATAATGATGTCGGTGACGATGACATCATACTTCTTATTCTGGTAAAGGGTCTTTGCTTCTCTACCATTGCTTGCGGTTTCCACTTCGTATCCCTTGACTTCAAGGGCGGTCTTCATCATCAAGTTGAACTGTTCGTCATCGTCAATAATCAAGATAGTGGCCATTATGCATCCTCCGTTTTTTCGGTTGCTAAATCCCAATATAGATTAAATTGTGTGCCCTCACCGAGGGTTGTATGCACTGTGAAATGCGCATTGCCGTCTTTTAGGAGCCTGAGGGCCGAAGTAAGGCCCAGGCCGAGCCCTTCGCCGGGCGCTTTCGTGGTAAAGAACGGCGAAAAGATGCGTTCGAGGGTCCCGGAGTCGATTCCCGTGCCGGTGTCGGCAATGGTGAATTTCGCGTAGGTACCGGGTTCAATAGTGTCGGAGAAGGGCTGTACGATTTTCGTTTTTACCTCTTCGCGCTCCAGCTTGAACGTGAGCGTTCCTCCGTCGTCCTTCATGGCGAAAATGGCGTTGTTTGCCAGGTTGCTCAATATGCGGTCGAGCGCTGCCGGCAGGCACTTTATCTTCAGGTCCTTGTCGATGTCCTCGGTCGATATGTGGATGTTCGACGGGAGGGTGAGCTGTACCTTCTTTACCACGTCTTCGATAATCAGGAACGGCGAGAACACCATCGGCTTCGGGGCGATGGATGCCTCGTTCCTTATGGCGCTCAGCAGCTGGTTCACAGAATCCTTAGCCTTGTTTGCCGCCTTGTTCGCTTCGCCGATAAGTTCGCCCGCCTTCGCGATGGTCTTGGCCTTTTTCTCGGGGATGTCGTCGGTCGGCAAGTTCTCGAGAGTCTCGCGAGCCAGTTCACAGAACCCGATTTGTGCGCCGATACTGTTCTTGTAGTCGTGCGCGAAACCGCCGAGCATTGTACCCAGGTCTTCGAGGCGAGAATGGATGCGCTTCTGTTCGCTCAGCATGTCGCGTTCTCTTTCGAGGCGCTTCTGCTCGGTGATGTCCTGCTTTAGCCCGATAATCTTGTACGGCTTCTGGTCCGATATAATCGGGATGAACTGCTCGTTGTAGATGTAAACGGTCTTGTTGTTGAAGATGAGGTTGTTCGCCTCGTCTTCGGAAATCTTTTCGTGGTGGTCGTTCTCGAACGTGGTGAAAATACTCGAAAGTCCGTTGTTGCGCGCCTCCAGTTCCTTGTCCGAAATTGTTTCGGTGTTGTCCGTCGTCTGGATGAGGTTTCCGCGGCTCTTGATGTCCATGATGTTTTGCGTGGTGTACACGCCCTGTTCGTTCTTGGACCAGAACTGGAAGGGAAGCGCGTTGATGAGCGTCGAACTGAAACTGCTCTGCTCCTTGTATTTCTTTTCGGAGTTGTCGAGACGGTCCTGGTAGCGGATGAGGTCTTGCTTGTAGTCGGCAAACTGGCGGTTGAGCGTCTTGATGCGCTGCTGGTAGAAAAGCGAATTCGTCTGGTCGCTCAGGAGCAGGAGCCACATGTATGTCGAAAGCGTGGTGCGGTACTTGTACAGCGAGAGGCTAAAAGAATGCAGTTCGTCGTTGACCTGGACTTTTATGCTTTCGGTAACGATCTCGTTATCCAGTTTTAGGCTGGGGATGAAATCCTGGATGTGGTACATCCTCATTTCGTTGTCGGTTTTGCGGAACAGGAGCTGGGCGGCGGGGTTGCAGTAACTGATTTTGCCGTCGTCCTGGATAGAAAAGATGCAGTCACCGAGCTGGTTGAACAAGTTCTTCATGAGCCAGTGCGAGCTCTTGTTCTTGAACGAAATGGAGGTGAAGTACTGCCCGCAGAGGACTGCAAGGAAAATGCAAGAATACTGGTGCCATTGCAGGAATATCGGGTGCCTTCCGTTGACGCTGAATCCGCTTGCGACGGGAATCATGAAGTCGAATACGAACGAAATGGCAAAGAAGAATATAAAGCTGCCTGCCATGTAGAAGTTAATCTGGGCAGCGTCCTTGTCGCCGGTCTGGAGCGTATTGCGCATCAACTTGAAAATGGTGAGCAAGAATTCGGGGAATACGTACAAGAAGAAAAGCAGGGAATAGAGCTTGAAGTACGGGTGGTCATGTAACGGCATGAACCCGAAAATCGTGAATTCGGTGAACGCCGACTCGTTTATGCAGAAAACGGCCGTTACGAAAATGACGCTTGCACAGCCGATGGCGTTGAGGAGCCTCCAGAAATTGAAACGCCTAAAATGGAGCGCATGTTCGGCAATATGGTAGATGGCGTTACCGGCCTGGATCCAGGCGAGGGCTTGTACGCCGAAGATTATCTTTGCGGCGGTTCCGAATTCGGGCCCGCTGAAGAATATGCTGCCGACAAGGCTTAAGGTGTTCCAGTAGGTGCAAACGAGCATCAACTGGTAAATAGCCTTGGGAAACTGCTTCAATCCGGTTTTTTGGCCAAGGATATAAGGAAGCAGGAACGTGAGCAAAAGCGCTACGGCGGAAAGCCCCGTGGCGATAGGCGAGTCAGAAAATAAAATCTCTTGCATATCTTCTAGAAACTTATATAAAAATTTGGGTAAAAGAAAAAGTCCCGCGTCGGCGGGACTTGATATTTTGCAATTAGGTCTACTTTAGGCGCCGGATACCGAATGTTTCTGTCTTGTCGTAGGAGTTCGACGTCTCGAAACGCTTCTTCGTTTTTTCGTCGAGGTTGGCGTTGGGCAAGAACTTGCAATTCAGTTCTGCCTTGTAGATGTATGCGCCAGTACCGACGGCCCTGCCCTTATGGGAGCGTACGCCTCTGTTAGGAGCGTTGACCCATTCCACAAAGAAGGTGACCTTGTTGTTTGTGGAGTAGTACGTGTCAGAATCCACGATGAATGTACCGGAGATGCGGTTCACGTAGTTACCCATGTTCGTGTAAATGGGAAGGCTGTATTTGACCTTCAGACTTCTCCAGTATGCGGGCTGGTTCAGGGAACCTCCGCGCGGGACAGTCAAGTCCATGGTCCAGACGACACCATTAAGCGGCGTTACCGTAGTATCGATTCCTGTCTGAACAACACTGCCGTTCTCGATGCGGTCAAGCTTGTGGTTGCTCGGGTTCACGATATAGAGGTTGATGCTCTTGTCGCTCGGGAGTGCCGATGGCTTCGAGGAAGAAACTGTCGTTACAGGTTCTTGCAGGTGGATATCGAACTTGATTTTCGGATTTCCGTCGCCACCGATGGTCACCTTCGGGTTGTTGTCTGCCGGCATGTTGCCGCTCACGTCCATGAACGCGCTGGCTGTCTTCGGGGCGAGATTGATGCGGTCGCCTTCCATGACGGCGATGGGGGAATCGGACGGGAACAGCGCCATGAGAGCCGTGTTGTTGCTTGCGAGGTTCCAGCCACTGAGATCCGCCTTGCTGATGTTCGTGGTGGAACGTTCACGCACGTAGAAGATAGCGGAGGAATCCATGACGGTTACCGGTTCGCTTATGAACACGGTCAGCACGTCGTTAGTTGACGAAGGAGCAAGGCTTGCAGATGTGAATACGGGGCCCGCAAGGTCTTCTGCAAGTGTCGTCTCGATTTCGAAGGCGGCTCCGTCGCCCAGGGATTCAACGACAAGACCTGCGCCAATGACATCCTTGCCGTTCAATGTGCCTTCGTAGTTGCCGTTGGTATTGCCCAGGGCAAAGGGCACCGGCAGGTCGAACGAACTCGACATCTGGTCTGCGTTCAGGGCGAACTCGGCCTTGCGCACGACAAGAGTTTCGGGCGATGCGCTACCGAAGATAATCGAGATGGAATCCGGGTAGTGTTTTGCATCGACTGACTGAGAGAACTTTATTTCGATGTGTTCGGCAAGGCCGTCTTCGTCCCTGTCAGAGATGCTTGCGTAAGTCATCGGAATCGGGCGAATCTTCAGGAGTACGTCCACGACCTTCGGGGCGCAAGGTCCGATGCCATTACCTGCGAGGTCCTTGATGGTCGCGTTCGGAGAAAGTTCTGCCTTCATGCCTTCCTGCACGAGCGAACCTCCACCGGCATCGAAGTCGATTTCGAATTCCCAGATGTTCAGGTTCTCGTTGTAGAGCTTTACGCCCTTCACGTTGGCTGCAACATCGGCAGAATTAATGCGCAGCGGCCATTCGGGCGAGGGCTCCTTGATGGGTTCGCTGAACTGGATGTATACGAAGTCGCTTGTCGCATTGGGGAGCTTTTCAAGAACCGACACGGAAACGAGCGTAGGCGGAACACCGTCCTGGTAGAAGTCCGGGGCTTCCTTCTTTCCGTTTTTCGTGTTGCTTATGAGCGTAATCGAGCCGGACGGATTGGTGCTTACTGTCGCGCCGGTGAGGTTTGCGCCTACAACCAGTTCGGTCCCGTTGAGTGAAATCTTTTTGTCGCTTTCGATAGTGTCGCCTTCGTACACGAACTTGATGGAATTGAAGGACTGGTTTTCTGCGGCGACGTATTCGTTCGACAGCGTAATCTTGAATGCGTCCGGAATATCGTCACAGTCGGTGTCCACCATGATGGCGTTGTCGATAATGGGCCAAGGCGGCAGGTCTTCGATGATGAGTACTGCCGTTGCAGGGATATAGTTGAACTTCGAGGTATTGTTCCCTGTGGCCTTAAGAATCGTGGTGGTCGCCTTGTCCGATTTTAGGTAGAATACCGCATGCCCCTTGATGATGTCGATTTTTTCGACAGGCGTCGTGGAGGTGGGCGAGGTGTAGAACTTCGCGAGTCCGGATTCCGAAGAAATCAGCACGCTGATGGGGTCAATCTTGAGCGTGTCGAGGGCTGAATCCAGCAGGGCCAAGTGGACTTCTACGAACTTGCCGGTATATACGCGTATCGTGTCCATGGAGAACTTGAGGACTCGTATTTCGGGCGGAGTCATGATGGTGTCGACTTCCACGTTGCTGCGGACGACTGCGCAGGCGCAGTCGTAACTACCGGAGCTGTTTGCCGCATGGTTATGCCAGCTGACCCATTCCTTGTAGTTGTTACCGTAGTCAAGGCTTGCATCGTACTGGAAGTAGATGGAATCCTTGCGGGTGTCGGGAATATACATGGTCTTGTCGAAATACGACTTGCCGTTCATTTCGAAATCGTCAATCATGCCCGTCGGCGAGACCCTGCTGCCGCCCTTGTAGCGTGCGGCGTATTCTTCCTGTTCAATGGAGTAATGCGGTGTCTTGAACGGGGATTCAAAATTGAGCGAAATGGTGCGGTTGACCTGCGGGCCCGATTCCGGTGTATCGTCGGGGCCGTAGCCGTAGATGTGCTTGCCGTGGTAATATACAGGGACGTACGGGTCGCGGGTGAATGCGACAACCCTCACGCCCTTCGAATTCGTTTCGAGCTGTGCGGTTTCTGAACCGGTAAAGTAGGGCGCCTGCGTGAGGTCGATGCCTTCGAATTCCTCGGGAGCGTCGTCGCCGGTGTGCGGCCCGAGAGACCAGGACGATGGATCGAAATTTGCGTATGTGGTGCCGTAGGTCCACTTAACCTGGAAGATGATTCGGCCCGAAACGTACAGCTTGCTCTTGATTTTAATAGGCAGGTAGTATTTCGAGGCCCCGTCGAGAGTCATTGGCCCGAATTCGGTTACGGGAGTCCCGACAACGAGACCGGTACCATCGAATACCTGGCCGATATAGCTGACCGGGGCCCCTATATTTGGGTTGTCGCCTAAATAAAGGCGAAGTTCGAAGTCCTCGAAAACGGTCGTGTCGTTGTTGTCGATTTCGATGATGAAGTCTGCACAGTTTTGCCAGTTGTTGCCAGAGCAGTTGGTGGCGTTCTGGTAAGCGCTCGGCTTAATCCACACATCAAGATCGGCGTACACGGCGTGAGTTGACGTGGTGAACGAATATTCGGTCGTAGAGGTCGTTGCGCCCGAAGACACGGTGAAGTAGTATGTGGTACCGGCCTGCAGGTTGGTGAGCAGCGCTTCGTGGAAGAGGACTGCGCCGCCTTCTGCCGCCTGTGCTTCGGTATAGTTACCGCTTACTTTACCGTAGTTCACAATGCCGTTCATGCGGTCGCTTGACCACCAGTAAATTTTCGCACTCCTGTGGTCCACCTGGCAGATGGTGACTCCGCTAATTGTCGTGGTAGCGGGCGTCATAGTGAACTGGTACCACTGGCCGTGATTGTTGTCGGTCGTGTGGTTTCTCTTGGTGTCACTGCCTTCCAGGTAGAAGTAGTACGTTTTGCCCATGGTGAGGCCGGTAAGCGTGACGGCACCGCCCTTCGATGCGGTTGTCTGCTGCACAGACTTGGTCGCGGATTCATCGGGCGATTCGGCGTAGTGTACTGTTACGAGGGCGACTTCGTTCGCATCCCAGCTCACGATGGCTTCGGTATCCGAAATCGGGGTGCCGGCAATGTTGCTGAACAGCGGGCCATCGTTATCGGGGGGCAGCGTTTCGGCGAGGCTCTGTGCCGGGATCAAAAGCTGTACGGAGAAGTCGATACAGGTTTCCGTTGCGGTATAGTCGCTCCAGTCTTCAAGCAATACGGCAGTCGGGGCGGCGCCACCCATGAGGGCGCCTCTCGGGCACTGGTACTTGTAAGGCATGCCGCCTGCATTGTAGCCGTCCGGGTTTGCGGCGCGGTTATGCGGGTGGTTCGAGTTCTTGTCGCCTGCACCCATCAAGAAGGAAATATCCCAGGGGTTTGCGCCCAGGTTGTAGTAGATGTTGTCGAGCGCGAGGTTCTTGTAGGCGTCCTTTTCCGGGCCGGGGGGCAAGATTTCCGAAAGCATGAAGATGGCGTTTGCCGCACCCATGTTGTAGCGGTTGAAACCCCAGCGGCTCGATGTCCAAACGAGGTTGTAGGGGCCGTCGGAAGTAACCTGCCCGAAGCGGTTCCTGTAGACCACGTTTGATCCCTGCGAACCATCGTCGGTCAGGCGGCGCAGACAGTTCGTGGCGCGCTGAATGAGCGTGTCGCGTTCCAGTTCGCCCACGTTGTAGATTTCTGCAGTTTCCTTGTCAGCCAGGATGAGCTTCACGAACGAGAAGAGCACGTAAGAATGTATGTTCTCGAAGTCCGTGGGCCATCCGCCCGGAGTAAATCCGCTCTTGAGTCCAAGGAAGCCACCCTTGAAGTACGGGCCTGCATCGTCGGGTTCGTTGTTGTAGCCGTAGTTCGTGGAGTTGTCGTTGATTTTCAGGTCTTTGTAAAGGTCGAATTGGTAAGTCGTGTCGCCGGTGGCGTACCAGAGGGCGAGAGCCGCGGCAGCCGCGTCGTCAATCATGTTCGTTTCGCTAGTTCCGCCCGGGTAGAATCCGCCGAGTTCGTCGGTGGGTGTGTAGTGTCCGCCATAGCCGTAAGTTTGCGGTTTCAAGACGTTCTTGTATATATCCTTGGCGGCTTCCGTGAGTTCGTTCGCATAAACGGGGTCAAACGGGTACCAGCCCATGGCGAAATAGGCGAGTGCTGCCGCATATACGCCCGAGGCTGTTCCGATGCCTTTTGCCACATGGCGGTCGGGGCCACCCTTTGAATGTGGTTGAGCATCCTGTTTTTCGGGAACGTCCCAGAAATTGTGGTCTTCACTCCCGACGGCAATGGAGTGGTACATGTCGTGTTGGGCGATAAGGCCATCTTCTTTTGATGCCTTGTAGAGCTTGTAGATATAGTCGGCGCCGATTTTAGCTTCGTAGAGAAGGTCGGGGTAGCCGTCCGGTATGGTATCTTCGTAAGTATGTCCGTAACGGTCTTCGGCCTTGTCTTTGTAAACAAGGTAAGTCATGGCCAGCGCATAGGCGGTGTAGCCCAAAGTTTCCGAAACTTTGAAATGGTCACCGCAGTCATGCCAGCCACCGGTAAGGTCGTGTCCGACTTCGGAACCGTCGTGCAGGTGGCAGGGAGCGTGCAGGTGGGGGTTGGTGTTGCCGCAGCGCTGGATGCCGAAGAACTTGAGCGAGTTCTCGAAGACGGCGTTGAAGATGGAGGGGTGCACGTGGAAGGTGGCCGAGGTGTCGTGCCCGTTCACAATGAAGTATTCACCGATGGCGGTGAGGTTCGTGAAATCGGCCTTGTAGAGTTTTTCCGTTGCATTGCTTGTCGAATCGTTCTTTCCGAATTGGTAAACTCTTTCAAGCGAGTTGAAAGCACCGTTTACCCATATATTCGGCTTCGGGGCCGCGGCATCGATAAGCGTGAGGCTGGAATTGCCGACATCGATGACCTGCTTGGAGTTTGCGTCAACGATTTTGAAGGACATGTCCGTGGGGTCGGCAACATAGGCGTACTTGTTGTCTTGAGGCCTAAAACCGGACTGGTTCACTCGAATCGGTCGGCGGTTGTTGACATTGAGCGAGTCGAGGTATCGACGATCGTGGACTTTGTCAGTGCGGTCGATTACCGGGAGTTGGGCCATCGCCTGGACGGCGAGGATGTCGCCCAGGACAAATGTTGCCAACAGGATTTTTTTCAAGTGCGTCATTTTCATAACTTCCCCAAATACTCACTTAATTTATTTTCGTTTAGCGCGTTTGAAGCCGAATGTCTTCGTTGTGTTGTCCGTGGTCTTTATGACGTCGCCCTTCTTGTAGGTGGCACTGCTGTCCTGCGACGCGATGCTCTCCGAGACGTAGGTGGCCTTGGACAGGAAGTCGAACTTCGCGATGTACGCGCCGGTGCCTAGCTTGCGGCCCGACTTGGTCGTGGGCGCGCCGCCGGGGGCGACCCATTCCATGTTCAGGCGCAGCACACCGTCTTCCGATATCTTGTCGTAACCGATGTCGGCCATCTTTATGCGCACCGTCTGGTCGGCGACGAACTGGCCAAGGTTGTCGTACAGGTCCATCGAGAGCTTCATGTCGAAGTCGAATACCGGCTGGCCGAACTCGTCGGTCTGCTGGGCCGAGGGCATCGTGATCTCCACGAGGAACTGCGGGCCCGCGTGCTTGTAGAGGTTCGTGTCGAGCACCGTCGATGTCGCCGTCAGGTTACCGTCCTTGAGGCCCATGAGGGTCTCGGTGCCGTCGTTGTTGACCACCGTTGCGCGGAACACCTCGTTGGATGCCACGGGCACGCCGGCGTAAGGAGTCTCGGGGCCGGGGCGCGTCACGTTGTGCACGAGAATAACGTTGAACTTGGTCTTCTCGGCGGCGGCGCCGCTGACTAACACCCACGGGTTCTGTTCCGTCGGGAAGTTGCCGGCCTTGTCCTTGTAGCGGGAAAGTGTCGGGAGCGGTACGAGCCTGACGTAGTCGCCGACGCGCACTGCGCCTTCGCTCTCGTCGGTGTAGCCGTACAGTTCCTTCACGTCGTTACGGGTAGATAGCGACCTTGGCCTGAGGTACTCGCCTTCCTGCGAGCCGCGCTTGCGCTCGATGTACTTCAGTTCGTTGTTGTCGATGACGGCCAGCGGTTCGGACATGGTCACCTCGAGGAACTCGAACGAGTTGGACGAGGTCTTGTTCGCCTTCACGATGACCGGCGGGCACTTGTCCACCACGTAGTAGAACTTGTCGAAGAATCCGCCTGC
>JBGUQN010000063.1:0-17277 GCA_045131085.1 Fibrobacter sp. | reverse complement strand
AAGTGCGCAATCCATCCGGCGTTCACCGGCGAATCGGTCTGGTAAATGCGGCTGAAGCTGTCACCGAGAATCAAAATTTCGGACTTGCGGAAATCATCTTTGAACACGCTGTAAGTCGTATCACGCCCAACTTCGGTGTTGTGATTGAATTTGCACCCATCATCCCATTTTTTTGATCCTTTACAACTCATAGCATCACGAATGCTGTCCCGAGGACAACTAACATGACTCATTTGAAGCCATTCCCTAACAACCTGTTGCGAAACGACATGCCCCACCACACGTTGAGTTTTAAACACACCGAACTTGTTGAGCCCGCTCATCTCGCCTACGTCGCCGATACGCTCTGCAACGGAATCCTTAGCAACATAATTTTGACGTGACACTACACCACCTTCATTAAGCATCGATTGCTTCAAATCAAGGCATTCCTGAGTCGGCTCACAAATACAATCCCTGTTATAGTCTATTGCAGAATTATTTACAGCATTTTTTTTCTTGGACAAAACGAGTGTTCCCGCATCAACCATTGCATTCACTTTCTCAGCAATTACACTAGCGGCAAGTTCAGCTCCACGCGGAGTCCAGTGCGTGTCGTCGTTCAGGTAGAGTGGGCCTTCAACGGAATCGCGGGACTTCGCAGCCAGCAGCGGCGTATATAGATCGACAGTGTTAAAGCCAAGTTTCGCGAGAGAATCGAGAATTTTTTTACCGTGCGACTGGAGCCCGATAGAGTTCGCGTGGTCCGCGGCACTAGAGGCGTGGCCCGTCAGCCTTTCCGGGTAAACACTCGGTTTGCCCGGAGTAATCACTACCAGCAGATCCACGCCCTTCGCCTTGAGCTGGTCACGGAACTTCATGATGGCCGCAATCGGATTATCGAGTTTTGCACTACGCACGTCCAGCGGGGACGGTTGCACAAGAAATTCCACGTCTTGCCGGTAGAAAAGCCAGCGGTCAGAAGCCACGGCAGTATCGCGCGCGCAGCCCGCACCGATGCAATCGCCTGCGGCACCAAGCACGACCTTCTCGCCCGGGTCGTTAAAGATGTTCCATACCGCAAGCTGGTAACGCGGGCGAACCGCAAGCACGAGAGCATTCTCGTCTTCCACCTTCTTTTCGAACGCCCGCAGGTAGCGGCTCGTCCATACGCCGTAATGCTTTACCGCAAGGAACGCGCGCACCAGCGAGAACTGGCCGAACTCGCCCACCACAGCCTTGAGTGTAGAATCAACCGCCTTGAAATTTTCAGGTTCATCTTCGAGTGTGGCAAGCAACGTGTCGGCCTGCTTGAGCAACTTGTAGCTAGCCTCGCCCGAATCGAGTTGCGCGTACGCATTGACGGTCAAAACGACCGCCTCCAAATCAGAAAGCGCACCGATTACCGGCTCCAGAGCCTCGCCCGCCTCCGTACCTGCGGCAATGGACTCGCGCGCACTGCGCCAAGCGCTGTCCAGCTTAGCCGCACCCGCCGCCATATTCGACTCGCGTACGAACGGCGTGTAGACAATATCCTTGAAAATATCGAGCGAGACAAAACGCTTCTCGCCCTGCAGGTCCGCAACCGCTTGTACCGTGAACGGCAACAGGAGCAAGACCCCGAATAAAACAACAATTGCAACGTATTTTTTATTCACAGTGTAAAATTAAAAAATTACAAGGGAGATTCCCGCCGAAGCCTGCCCTGAGCATGCCGAATGGGCGGGGATGACAAAGCATAAAAGAAACGCTGGCGGAGTTATCCACCAGCGTAATACCCGGACCGCGACTCGAACGCGGAGCTCATCCTTAGGAGGGACGCGTTTTATCCTGTTAAACTATCCAGGCATGCAACCTTTAGACCTTGCGGCCTTCAAGTTCGCGACAAATATAACTAAAAGCGTCCGATTTGTCATCGAGGCGCATGCAGCCTAGTAAGCGTGGTCGCAATCGACGTTTTCTTTTCCCTTGATTCCGTTCGCGCATTCGATGAGTCCCTGGAGTTCGCCATTGCGGAACGTACCCCAGCTCTTCTTGTCCTGCTTTTCGGTAAGGCAGACCTTGTTCGTGGTCGTAGAATCAATGCCTTCCTGGCCGTTTACGGGAATCCACTCGTAGCACGTTTCCTTGACAGTGAACGTCATGAACTTGCCGTCGAGCTTGCCGTCGCGGTAATTGCCAAACGAGTAACCGAGATCATTCGGGCCATTGAGTTTACCCTTCTTGAAATCGATCGTAATCTTGTCCTTGGGCTTGTTCTTTTCGCGCTCTTCCTTCATCTGCTTGAAGGCTTCCAAGGCTGCATCCTTGTCCTTCTTCTTCTTGATCTTGGAGATGCGCTTCATTTCTTTTTTGTCGGCGGCCTCGATGGCCTTCACGTCTTCGACAAACGGGTAATGAACCACGACGCGCCCGTGGATTTCGTTATCCCAGTACGGAATTTCGGCCATCAGGAATCCCTTGTGCGAGAACATGTTCACCATGCCGTGCACGGCGCCCTTGCGATACGGGACTTCCAGGTGCAAGAAGTAGTACTTCTCGAGTTTCTTCTTTTTCTTCTTGTCGGTCACGCTCAGGTTGTCCATCGCGCTGTAGCGGTAGAACTTGGCAGTGCCGTTCTTGACCCCGTGGACATATTCCACAGTGTAGAGCACCTTGCCAAAATCCTTGCCCTGGCGTACCGGGAGCGTAAGGTCGTTACCATAGCCAATCGTGTGGCCGTGGAACTTGCCCTCTTCGTCGACATTCATCACATTTTCGACATAGCCGTTCACGAGGAAGCCGGTCCACACGTTCCCGTCCTTGCAGCGCACGTCGCTATAGTCGGGGAAACTGCCGATAGATTCCGGCAAAAGCTTGTCGGGCAGGCCCGAAATACTGAACACGCCCTTCTTGTCCCATTCCAAAAAGCGGTCCGTACCCGGACGTTCATGGTACTGGAAGAAGCAGAGGATGCTGTCGGCCTTGGCCTTGTGCTCCTCAAAGTATTTTCCGAAGTCCGTCAGGCCGCTGTCGTCCTTTTTGGCCTTCTTGGAATTCACATCGGCAAACTTCTGCGCGACGGCATCATGGACCTTGCCACCTTCCTTGAAATCGGCAAGCGTAAAGCCGGAGTTGTTCAGGTGGTCCACGCACAGGTCGAGGCTCTTCGCGTAGGTTTCGCTAGTATCGCTACAGTCCTTAGCACGGCAAGGGAGAATTTCGTACTGGGGCAAATCCCAGACCTTGTTCACCTTCGTGAGGATTTCGCCTTCCTGCCAGTCCACGCCCTCGGTTTCTTCTACGTTAAAGCAGCCACAAATCCAGGCATCACCGTACGTCTTGATGCCGAGACGCGAAATTTCGGAGGCGTCCACATGGCCGACGTTTTCCATCCAGCAGTCAAAATATTTCGGAGAAAGTTCCTGCGCGCCTACAACAGAAGAAAGCGCCGCAAGGATAAAAAAGGCTTTGTACAGAGGTCTTTTCATTTGTAGATTCCTATTCCGAAATAAATATAAACAACTTTTCCTGTAACGCAACCGGTCGTAAGAAAAAAACTCCGTAGAAAACGCTACTGGAGCGCCGGAGTCCATCAACCGCCCGAGAGTTTGACTGTATAGCCCTTCTTTTCGAGCTCTGTTTTCAAAACGTTACGTTTATCGCCCTGGATTTCGATATTGAAATCCTTCACCGAGCCGCCTACCCCGCACTTTTGCTTGAGCGTTCGGGCCAAGTCCTTGAGTTCATCTTCGTCGAGGGGGATTCCGGTAACGACACTCGCCATCTTGCCGCCGCCAAGGCGTTTTAGCTGGATGCGGACAACGCCATCGCCCTGCGGGCGCTGGGCCTTCGGTTTTTCTTCCTTGATGCGGCCAGTACCGGTCGCAAAAACAAGCGTAGAACGCTCTTCGATAGACATTATTCGCCCTCCTTCTTGCCTGCACTTATCTGCGCCTTGGGGCTGCCTGCGGCATCGCCGGCCGGCGTTTCACCATCCTTAATAATCGGGTGAACCATCTTCTCGTTGCGCGGGTCAGGCTTGTTGAACACGAGCGCGCAAATCACGATGACGGCGATATAAAAGAGCACAGAAGCAAGGAGCGCAAGCAAATCGCCCAACACGGCCAGCACCTTCACAAAAATGAGGATGCAGCAGGGCATGGCCAACAAACATAAAATTCCCGGTAGATTTTTTCTCATACCGGGAAAGATAGTAAATCAATTCAGTTCGACAGTTTCGCTCTTGCCGTCGATGGTCACCTTGTACTTGCCGGGGTAACCGCGGAACTTCACGTCACCATTTTCGTCGGCCTTGAATGTTCCGTTGGTGGTCCACACCTTATGCCACAGGTCGTAGATGAGCTTGGCGGCGGGCTTTTCGCGGCCTTCCATATCGATGATACCGCCGTTCTTGACCCAGTGGCGGCCATCCCAGAAGCCCCACAGTACAATGCCTTCCACGGCCGGGTGGCTAAAGGCGATGCGCAGGACCATCTCGTAGCGCTTGGCCTGTTCGTCTTCGCCGAAGTACATGCCCTTCTGCCAGTCGCCAAAGTCAAGCTCGGTAATCTTGATGGGCAGCCCGAGAGAGCCGAGCCTGTCGAGGCGCTGCTTGATGAAGTTCGGGTTCAGCTGGCGGTCGCCAAAATGGCACTGCACGCCGATGCCGTGTACCGGAACCTTGCGGTCGAGCATTCCCTTCACGATGTCGTAGAGTCGTTCGGTTTCGCCGGCGGATACCACGTTGTACTCGTTGATGAAGAGGCGTGCATCCGGGTCGGCGCGGTGAGCCCACACATGGGCGCTGTCCAGCAGGTCCCAACCGCACTTGTTGAAGATGAACGGTTCGTGGAAGGCCTCGTTCCACACGTCGTATTCCTTGATGCGGCCCTTGTATTCCTTCACGTCGCGGGTGATGCGTTCCTTGATCTTGTTCGAAATATCCTTGCAGCTGCCCTTGTTACTGAAGTGCTTGTCGAAACCGTAGCCCTGGTGGCCCCACACGAGCGTATGTGCGCGGAAGCCCCACTTGAAGGCGTCTACGTAGTCCAGGTACTGCTTGAATTCGTGGCGGCGGATTTTGCCCTTCTTGGGTTCGTAATCCGGCCACTTGAACTGGTTCTCGGGAACGCCGTACCAGAAGTACTTATTGGCGGTGTTGCGGTACCAGGTCTCGACGCTATCCTTGCTGGGGTAAAGCGCAAGCGCCGTTCCGAACGGGAAGGCATGGCGCATGAGTTCCACCTTCACCTGGGCGCCGGGGGCGGCCTTGAGCGTAAAGTCCTTCTTGCGCAGGCTGTCGATGCGGGCGGCGGAATTGTTGTACCAAGTCATGTCGTCGAGGCCTTCCACCTTCTCGATTTCCACGTCGTCCATCTGCAGCCAGCCCTTGGCGAGGCCCACATGGAACGTGACGTTGTTGAGGCCGTAACCTTTCTGGTCGGCAAGGAACACCATGGAGTAGGTCTTCCATTCATTCGTAAGCATGAAGGAGGCGCTTTCTTTCTGGCGCCAGTCGGGAGGGCCGCCCTGCACAATCGCGTTGATGGGCATGTTGCCCTTCGCCTTGAACGTGAGCGTGTAGTAGGCGGAATCGGCGAGCCACTTGGGCGGCTGCAGCTGCAGGCCCCACGACGGGTTCGGGAGTTCTGTCACCGTGAGCTTGACGCCTTCGCTACCATCGACACCGAGGCCCATTTCACCAAGCTTGCTTTCGTACTTAGCGGGGCCGTCCGGGTTGTTCCAGATGTACCAGCCGCCATCGCCATACGACAGGTCGCCGTTGGTCAGCACGTTCTGCGCCATCAGCGGGGCTGCTGCCAGGGCTGCGGCCGCACATGCAAACTTAACACTCGAGAAATTCATAAGGACCTCGCTTTTTCGCCTAAAAACATTTGTTCGCCCAGAATATAAAATATGGGCAGGCATTTCACCTCTATAAAATGCCTTTTTTCGGTTACAAAAATGAACAGAAGTGTCTTACAAAATATCAAAGTGTATCAAGTGTATCTAGCAACTATTCCGGATCCACGATGCAACGGATAGAATACATGTAGTAACCTGTATCATCAAACTCTTTAAAAAAGGATATATCGCTGTCACTGAACATAGATATCCTGTAGACACCATTATCCCCTTTTGTCGAAGACCAGAAGAAAGCGTCATCTGAACCGTATCCCCACGAACTCCCATTGTACATGCGAGCCGGCAAAGCGGAAAAACCAAAAGAATCAATTTCTTTTCTCGATTGCCAGGTAGATGATTTCAACGCGGCTCCAGATGCGTTAACCCCCGAGACTGCCCATAATAAAGTTTCCCATTCTTCCTTAGACGGCATATGCGAACCAGCAGGGCAAAGGTCTCCCCCATTGTTCTCGACATCCCTCCATAAGTAATAACCGCCATATAAGTCGCAATCATTGGAGTAACAACGGCTAATCGATGTCTCGTACTTCAAGTTCTCGGCAAACCAGACCTGATTACCAATCTCTATCGTTTTATAAACTTGATTATCTCGGGGGTCGGTAAATTCTCCATAGGTGCAGTTGTCTTCCTGCTCCGTCCTGCAGGGCTGCGCTATGGTAATGGAATCATAGAAGGAATCTTCAACTAGGGTATCCTTGATACAGCGAACAGCGTTCGCCATGTTCTTGGTATGGTTGTAGACAATATCTGCACTATAATTCGACATAAGAAACCAAGCAGCATATTTCTCATCGTATTCAGAAGATGTCCACGAGAACGTTTCATTCACTTCATTTGTTTTTCCTATCGTCGGACTTCGCCCACCGGGCAAGAAAGATAAGCCATAGATGTCCGAACTAACTACGGAATCTTCCCAGCCAACTTGAGATTTTATCTTTAATATCGCCGCATAAGGTCCACCGACATAAAGGAGCATGCTATTGTATTCCTGATTTGTTGGCACGTGCCAGCCTTCGGGGCAAATGCCACGCACCGGATATGTCGGCGAACATTTTTTTCCCATACCACACCCCTTGCCTGTTGTGCCGAATATACCGGCACTATCCATAGCTGCCGCCCAAGTATAATAACGACCTAAAATTTTGCAAGAATCCGAGCCACAATAATTCGCATAGGGTTTGTCGTTGACCAAATATTCGAAGGCAAGGTCTTCCGCCATCCAGACCTGACTTCCGACAGTGACAGTCTTGTAGACATGCCCGTCGCGTGCATCCTTCAGTTCGCCGTACTGGACGTCTGAATTAAACACTTCGTCCTTAGTGAAATTAAAACTTACTGAGCTACAAGAACTGCTGCTAGAAGACCCCAGGCTACTAGAAGACTGCGTGCTGCTGGAGCTAGACTTGTCGCTAGAAGATGACCTAGCAGAAGACGAACTAGATGTTTCCTCGTCATCAAACCGAATCCATCTATCGCCATCGCATTCATAATCCCTATCGAGGTCTGCCACATAGACCTTTTCGCCCTTGAATTCGTCACTGCATGCGAAGGATTCCAATTCATCCATATCGGCCACTTCGCCGGGGAGCTCATGCGGCCTTGGAATAAAAGAGTCGTCATCGCTGCAGGCAACAAACATTGCTAGCGAAAGCGATATAATTAGAGTGCCGGCTTGAAAACGCATCTTATTTCTCCTTGAAGCCATAATTCAATAGGAAACATAGATATTTTAGTCATTTTTTTGTCTGGGGGCATATAAAAGCAGCTATACAATGCTATTTATACGCCCCGCAAGCCAATTTACCTTCTTTTTTTATAGCAAACAAACTAAAAAGGGGCGTATAAATCCACCGAAAAAAGCCTTTTTATATGCCCCTGCCCCTAAAAAGATGCATTGTGACCTCTCTTTTTGCGCAAAAAACGTTCTCCCCCTACAAAAAGACTTTTTTTGCCAGATTTGCACCCCATTGCATTCGCCGATAACTATCTTTCTCTATATGCACTATACCCCTTACCGCGATTTACTGCTCAAGCTTTTCCCGAACTACCTCAAGGTGCGCAAGCTCCCGCTGAACGGCGGCATGAGCTGCCCGAACCTTGACGGCACCAAGGGATACTCGGGTTGCAGTTACTGCAACAACCGCAGCTTTAGCCCGGTGTTCGACCAGGCGAAGGTTTCCATCCAGGAACAGCTCGAAAAGTTCGTGCCGCGCCTGCGCGAAAAATACCCGAATGCGGGCATCCTCGCCTACTTGCAGCCGTACACGAATACGCATGCGCTGCTTGAGCACCTGAAGGGGATTATAGACCCGATTATCAAGCACAAGGAAATCGCGGGGCTTGCCATCGGTACGCGACCGGACTGCCTCGAAGACGAAAAGATAGCGTACCTTGCGGAACTCAACCGCAAGAAACCGATTATCGTAGAAATCGGACTGCAGACCGCCAACGACCTGACGCTTGCCGCCATCAACCGTAGGCATACGCTAGCCGAATTCGAAGATGCCGTCAAACGCTGCCAGGCGGCAGGGCTCACCGTCACCACGCACGTGATTGTCGGGCTGCCGGGCGAAACCCTGATAGACTTCAAGCGGACCGCCGAAGTCGTGCGCGACCTGAAACTTGCCGCCGTAAAAATCCACCCGCTGCACATCGTCGCGGGCACCGTGATGGCGCAGGACTTCTCCGCCGGCGAAATCAAGCTGCTGGAATTCGAGGAATACTGCGCCGCCGTCGCCGAGATGATAAAGATTATCGGGCCGGATACCGCCATCGAGCGCTTTAGCGGCGAAAGCCCGAGCGAAATGCTCCTTGCCCCGAACTGGTGCGGGGAACGCGACAAGATTATCGCGAAAGTTGAAGAAATTCTGGACAAAGAATAAGAGTGCCGAAAATGATTGACAAGAAGAAAATCGAGAACTACATCATTTCTGTTCCAGATTTCCCGAAGCCGGGAATCGTTTTCCGCGATGTCACAGGCATCCTGAGCAATCCCGATGCGCTTCGGCTCACGCTGCAGGCACTTTGTGAAATTCTCGAGAAATACGAGTTCGACGCCGTTGCCGGTCTCGAAGCCCGCGGGTTTATGTTCGGGGTATCGATTGCCCAGCATTTCCACAAGCCGTTCATACCAGTCCGCAAGAAAGGCAAGCTCCCCCGCGAAACAGTTTCGATAGAATACGATCTCGAATACGGTAGCGCCTGCGTAGAAATCCACAAGGATTCCATCAAGCCGGGCGAGCGCGTAGTCATCGTCGATGACCTGCTTGCAACCGGAGGCACCGCCAAGGCGGCCACAAAGCTCATCGAAGCGCTAGGCGGCAAAGTCGAATGCTGCGCCTTCGTCATTGAACTCAAAGACCTGAAAGGCCGCGAAGTTCTTGAAGGCTGCCCCGTAGAATCGTTGACCCAATTTCCGGGCCACTAGACTTTACTCGCTGAATTAAATATGCGATTTACGCCATCTTGCTCGCGTCAATCGCCTTGCCGGATTCTACCTTGCCCGCAAAGAAGCTGTAGGCCGCAGGAACCACAAACAAAGACATGAACGTCGCGAACGTCAAACCGCCTGCGATGGCGATACCCATCGCTATGCGGCTCGGGGTGCCGGTGAGAATCAGCGGCACCGCGCCCAACACGGTGGAAAGGCTCGTCATGAGGATTGGGCGAAAGCGGCGTTCAGCCGCCATCCGAGCCGCCTCGAGCTTGCTACACCCGGTATTGGCCGCAATCTGGTTTGCAAATTCCACAATCAAGATACCGTTCTTGGTCACGAGCGCCACCAGAAGGATAAGCGCAATCTCACTGAAGATGTTGAGCGTCTGCCCGGTAATGTAGAGGCAAGTGAGCGCGCCAGCCAACGCAAGCGGCACCGTAAAGAATATCACGAACGGGGCGCGGAAGCTTTCGAACTGCCCAGCAAGCACCAGGAACACAAGCGCAAGCGCAAGCAGGAACACGATGTAGAGGCCGCTGGAGCTTTCCTCGAATTCCTTCGAAGATCCGCTCAATGTGGTGCTCACACTCGGGTAATCCTTCAGCAGGTGCTTCGCAATCCGGCGCATCTCTTCCACGCCGTCGCCAATCGTCTTGCCCGGCACGAGGCCCGCCTGGATTGTGGCAGCAGAGAAGCGGTTGTATCGCGGGAGCGACGGCGATGCCGACTTTTCTGAATACGTGATAAAGTTTTCAACGCTTACGAGTTCGCCCTTGCGGTTCTTAACCGAGAGCATCGCGATGTTTTCGGGAGTGCTGCGGTACTGATAACCCACCGCACCGATAATGTCGTACTGGCGGCCGTCCTTGTAGAATTCACCGTAAGTCTGGTCGCTAATCGCAAGCTGCACCGCCTGGGCGATGTCGTTCACCGAAACGCCTTCCTCGTTCGCCTTGTCGCGCAAAATCTCAATATGCAGTTCGGGCTTGGTAAAGCGAAGGTTCGTATTCACCACGCTGAACACCGGGCTCTTGCTCGCCTCTTCTTCAAAAAGCGGCACGAGAGTGCGGAGAATCTCGATATTCGGGGCCTGCAACACAAACTGCACCGGAAGGCCACCGCGCTGCGTACTGATGCTCTGCGGTTCGAACACCATCACGCGCAAGTCGGGGTATTCGTTACCGAGCAGCTGGATGGAACGCGCAATTTCGCTCTGCGGGCGGCGCGCCTTCTTGTCGTCGTTCAAGAACAGGAGCATTCTCGAGTTACCCGCATTCCAAGCACCCGCCTGGAATTCGGTATATTCGTTACTGTCGAGAATCGAAAGCACCTCGTCGGCAAAGGCATCGGCCATGCGCTTGGTACGCGAGAGCGTCACGCCTTCAGGCATGTTCAGGTTCACCATGACCGCGTTCGAGTCCTCGGTCGGAGCCATTTCGCTACTCATGTTGTTGAAGCAGAAATACGCCGTAAGCAACAGCACCGCCACCACCGGGAAAAGTAGAATGCGGAACTTGAGGAAGAGCCCGAGAAGGAAGGCGTAACCCCTGTTCATCAAGTCGAAGAACGGCTCCGTGACCCTGTAGAACCAGCCCTGTTTCTGGCGGCTCAGGAACTTGGAGCAGAGCATCGGCGAGAGCGTAAGCGCACAGAGCGTCGAAAGGAACACCGTACCGATCATCACCGCCACGAACTCGCGGAACAACAGGCCCGTAGTACCGCCCAGCGCAAGCACCGGCACGAACACAGCCATCAACACCACCGAGGTCGCTATCACTGCGAAGAAGATTTCGTTCGTCCCCGCGACAGCCGCCTGCTTGGGCGTCATGCCGTTTTCAATCTTGTGGTAAATGTTTTCTACAATCACGATGGCATCGTCCACGACAAGGCCAATCGCCAGCACCATCGCAAGCAAGGTCAGCACGTTGATACTGAAGCCGCAAAGGTAAAGCACAAAGAAACTTCCGATAACGGCAACCGGCACCACCACCATCGGGATGAGCGTCGTACGCGCCTGACGGAGGAACGCGAAGATAATCGCAATCACCAGGAGGAACGCGATGAAGATGGTCTCCACCACTTCCTTGACGGAAGCGCGGATATTGATGGAGGTATCGCGGCCATACTGGAGCAACACGCCTTCGGGGAGCTCGCGGCGGATATCCTCGACACGCCTATAGAATTCGTTGGCGATTTCCACGTGGTTAGAGCCCGGCTGCGCCATGAGCGCAATCGTCACAGACTGCTTGCCGTTGCGCTTGAAGCCCGTACGCGTATCCTTCGGTTCGTAGTGGATATCCGCCACGTCCGAAATGCGGATGACCGTACCGTCGGCAGCCGTCTTGACGGCGATATTCTCGAAAGCCTTCGGGTCGAGGATTCGGCCCAGCGTACGGATAGAAAGAGTCGTCTCGCTACCTTCGATGCTACCGGAAGGCAGTTCGAGGTTGCCCTTGCTGAGCGCAGCCGACATCTCGGCGCCGGAGACACCCAAAGCCTGAAGGCGCACGGGGTCAATCCAGAGGCGCACCGTCGGGCGCTTTTCGCCCCAGATAGATACTTCGGAAACACCCGGGATGGTCTGCAGGCGTTCTTTCACGTGGTTGTTCGCCAGTTCCGAAACTTCCATCGGGTCGAGCTTGTCGCTCAACAAACTCACCATCAAAATCGGGTCATTGTCGCTATCGGACTTGTAGACCGTTGGCTCGTCGACATCGTCCGGAAGCCTGCGGCGCACGCGGCTCACGCGGTCGCGGATTTCATTTGCGGCCGCTTCCAGATCCATACCCGTCTCGAATTCAATACTGATATAAGAGAAACCGTCTCGGCTCGTAGACGTAAGCGCCTTGATGCCCGAAGCACTGTTGATGGAGGCTTCCAAAATTTCGGTGACTTCCGCTTCCACCACGGCGGCGTTAGCGCCGGGGTAAGATGTACGCACCTGGATAAGCGGGTAGTCTACGTTCGGGTATTCGCGCACGCCTAAGTTCGTGGCACCAAAGGCCCCGAGCAAGATGATGACGAGCGCCATCACGGTCATGAGGACCGGGCGACGTACGGATAGGTTCGCTACACTCATCCGCTTCTACTCCACTTCGTAATCGGTGTTGTGGCGGATTTCCCTGATGCGGACAGAAGCACCTTCGCGCAAACTGATCAGGCCCGAAGTAATCACGGTATCGCCTTCGTCAAGGCCCGCAGTCACGTCAACGGAAATCGGCGTGCGCAACCCTGTCTCGACGCGTTTGATTTTCGCCTTCCCGCCCTGTGCCACAAACACATAGGCTCCGTCCTTGTCCAGCGTAAACGCTTCAGCAGGCACCGGGATGCTGCTAGCCTTCCCCGACGGCATGGAGGCGCGGACCTTCGCATAAGAACCCGCAAGGAGGTCTCCCTGCGCGTTATCTACTTCCACGAGAATCTGGCGGGTACGGCTGCTTTCAGAGAGTGCCGCCTCGAGCGCCTTCACGCGGCCAACCTTCTCAATATTGCGTTCCTCATCGCGAACAGTCACGGTATCGCCCGCCTTGAGGTTAGAGGCATAACGCTGCGGGAGCGCAAACTTGGCCTTGAGCTTCTTCACTTCACTGAGGGTCGCAATCGATGTTCCCGTCGTGAGCCAAGCCCCCACGGAAACATTCACGAAACCGAGCTTACCCGCAAACGGGGCACGAACTTCCGTCTTCGCAATCTGAGCCTTGATGAGTTCCACGGACGCTTCCGCCGACTTGAGCGAAGCCTCGGCCCCTTCCATTTCGGCCTTGGTGGTGCCGTCCTTCTCGTAGAGGCCCTTCGCGCGGTCGTACTTCTGCTGGGCGAGCTGTTTGTTCGATTCCGCCTGCTTGAGCTGGGCCCTGAGTTCAGAATCGTCAATCTTTGCAAGGAGCGTGCCTTTCTGCACCTGAGCGCCATCCTTCGCATAGAGCTTCTCGAGCCTGCCGGAGGTTGCCGCCGTAAGTTCGACGCTGTTCAAAGCCTCTAGGGTCGCCATGGCCGCAAAATCCTTGGCTGCACGGTGAGCTTCGGCAATATAGCCCTCCACCGCTATTTCTCGAGCGGGCTTTCCACCAGGGCCACCCTTCCCGCCGGGGCCACCTTTGCCACCAGGAGCACCCTTAGCGCCACCCTGGGCACCGGAATCACCGCCAGAACAAGCCACAAGGCCTACAACAACCAAGCAAAGTAACGTTTTTAAGAAATTGCCCATACAAAATCGATGTTTTTATGTTTTAAGTCCAGATTTAGATGCCCCACACTGCCAAAGCGTTGCAAAAAAAATTCCGCAAGCCCAAATTTAGCAAAAAAAGGCATTTCCATTACTTCCAACCTAATTCGGAGCGTATCCACGCGCTCAGGCTTTCGGCATCCATAACGGCCTCTTCCCTGTTCGGGTGGTAGTAAATACCGAACGGAGTCTCCCCCTTCGGTTCCAGCGAAAAGCGGTACAAATCCTTTACTCCCTGGCTTTCGAGCGTCGCCTTGACTCGATCCAGCATGCGGCGGCACTTCAACATTTCTTCGCCTATCAGCATAGGGCCATCCAATATCACGATTTTCGCCTGCGGATGGTACGAACGGATTTTGCCAACAAATTTGACTGCCGCATCCATGAAAAGCGTAGAATCAAGCTTTCCACTGGCAAAATCGTTTGTCCCCGCATTTACCACGACCAAATCCGGATGCCACCGGCCATGGTCCCAAGGAACAGCAAAGAGCGATACCGTCCCCGTATTTTCGTACACGCTCGGCAGCAGGAACGCCTTAGAGCCATCGAAATTTATCGATAATCCGCGACCGCTCATGCAGATGTTGTGAATTTCCGCCCCGAGAATCCTGGCCACCTGCCCCGCATAACTGTAATAGGCGCTTTCGTACGCCCACCCCGCATCAGTACCCGGCTCAGGGTTCAGCACATCCTGGCCGCAAGTAATGGAATTGCCAACAAACTCAATCCTTCGCTCCGGGACTTTAGGCAAAAGACTTGCGTCAACCTTCCCCTTCACTCGCATTCCATAAAAGAACCAGTCACCCTGACTGCTCTCCGACGTCTTGTACAAGGTAACCACATGCGGGCCATAAGGCAAGCCGGCAACAACGGGCATTACGGTCACACCAACCTCTGCTTGCAAAAACTGCAATGTATTAGACGGGTCGGCCTCCCCATCCACGAGTACGTCCAGGTACAGGTGATTGTTCGTCCACAACTTTGCTTCGAGCGCAGTCCCGACAAAACCAATCGTAACCGTAGAGGCCGACCACGAAAGGACTACGGCACTGTCGAACCCATAACTGGTACGCCCAGAAATCTGCAACTGGTCGGAATCGTACGGAACCCAGACCCATTCCTGGTCCGGAGAATCGCCTCCAGTTGATGCCGAATTAGTATCGCTGTTGCTACAAGCCGCAAGCAAAAAGGCAAGCGCTACCGAGAACAAAAACCTCATCGCGTTGCCCCGCATGTGCAGACCTAGAACTTCACGTTGACATTTAGCCCGCTGCCATCCTCAAAGAACTGCGGGACTATGTCCAGGTGCTGTGAAAATGATTTAGACGAAGTGGCTCGGTAGATGCGCATGGCATCGAGCATCGAGACTACACGGTTAATGACCAACGCCCCGACCGAAACCTGGAAAACAATGCGGCTTATGCGGTAATGGCGCATGCGGCTCTTGAATTCCTCAATATTTTCTGTCGATTCCGGATTGTCGGAACTCCCCCAGTCCCACTGGATGCTCTCGTCAAGTTCGTCGTTCACGCCCTTGCCCGCGCGCATCATGGCCTGGTTGTAGTCCTCGTCCATGTCGGGCGAAGAATTCTGCCCCGCCACACCGCTACGGCTGCGGTAATCGCCCACCGTGTTGAGCAGCGAAACATCGCGGCCACCGCCCGTAAGCCCAGCATGGCTCACCGCATAATTGTGCGCGGAGGTTATATAGCGTTCCCCGATTACATAAGCACCAATGGCGGTCAACCACAAGGCGGCATCCGTCCACACGAACGGGCGGACCAGCGACTTTTCACCCAGGTAAAGTTCGCCCATACCCGGCAAAAGCGCCGAAGCCCCGAGCGCAAGCCAGAGACTCTTGTCCTGGTTTTTGCTCACGCTCTCGTCGACCGAAATCACGACCTGTGAAAACGACGTCGTCGCCGAGAGGAGCACGGCAAGCAATACGGTCCACAAGAAACGCATTAGAATCCCCAGCTAGCCTGCACGCCCACATCGAGCCCGTTGAAAATGTTCACGTAGCTGTCGAAATGGATGCGGTCGTACCACGAAAGTTCTTCGGAGTACAGAGTCTTGTTGTGCGCATTAGCCGTAAAGGCAGCGTCGATTGCCGAGACAATGTGGTTCAGGATAAGCCCGCCAAAGAACCATACCTGCAAATCGGCATAGTCGTTCGCCTTGCTGCGCATGGAGCGGTATTCATCCATATGGGAGGATTTACCAAGCGGGACAATGCCATCGGAAGGATCCTCGTCCTCGAGTTCCAGATTAATCGCAATCGCCGGGTCTTCCACGTCGTCCCAACCGAGCACGTAGGACTTTTCAGAAATCTGCTGGTACACGGCAGAAGCATCGTAGAACGAACCGACACTCTTGATTTCATCTTCGAGATTCGACGGATTGCCAACGGAGAACCGGTCATAATGGCCCCTGTCCTTATAGAAAAGGTGGCCCGAAGTGTAGCAGCCCGAAGCGTTCGCGCTACCGTAAATGGCCTCACAGAACCCTTCGCGGGAATTCATGTAACGGGACTCGAAACGGGATTCCTCAGTTTCATCGGAAAGCTGGCCGTAGAGGTCGCGCATGCCCGCCTCGTAGCGGCCAATGGAGTAGTGCTCCTTCGCGAACTTCTTGTACTTCTTGACCTGGTCGTTGTACTTGTACACCGAGAAGTAGTACCAGCTGCCCCAGAGGGCCGCTTCAAGAGCCAGGTAGACACCGCCACGCACGTAGGTGAATGTGGAACCGCCCACATAGAGCTGACCAGTGCCAGGCACTACGAGCGACATGAACAAAGCCTTACGCGGACTGCGGTAACGGCCCTTCATCTCGTCGATACCGTAGACCTTGGAAACCTTCACAGGGCCGAGCAGGTCACGACGGCTCATGGAACTAGACGAAATGTCCGGTGCCGGCTGTTCGGAACTGCTGGAACTGAGCGCAGCGAGAGAATCGCGGATATCGGCCTCTTCCTTGGCCCTTCTCATTTGTTCAGCGAACATCTCTTCGGGCGTCAAATGCTTTGTGGAATCCACAGTGGCCGAGTCAGTTGCCAAGGCAGAATCAGCCGGGACAGCCTCGGGTTCGTTTACCACGCTATCGCTAGACTGCTGTGCGGCACTGGATACCGCCGTGGCCTCCAAAACAGGCTCTACTTTTGCACTGGAAGAAGATACTACAGCAGGCGCACTTGTTTCGCTAACGCTCGACTGCGGGGTGACACTAGAACTACTCAACTGCGGAGCAACACTGCTCGAAGACACATCGGCAGCTTCGGCCTCCGCCTCGAACTCCGCAAACAAGTCACGGGGCTGAGCAAAGGACTGAACCGCACACACAGCGGCAAAAAAAGCCGCAAAAGAAAAGGCAAACTTGCGCATATGCCACTAAAATAGAAAAAAACGGGATTTTTTGCCCACTTTCAGGTAATTTTATTATGCAAAAAGGCCGCTTGAGCGACCTTTGCGGGATAAAATGAATTCTGCTACTTATGGCGTCCTTTGTTTTTGGGGGCACAAACCCTTTTTTAAAATGTATCGCGCAGAAAAATAAGACACCACAGCAAACAAAATGTATGTAGCATTATTTTTTAAACAAGCTTCTTAAAAAGAAATATGTTCCAAAACAAACTATCATGAAAGAACCAGGAATTATTCTCAGTAATTCTTCATGAGACATCGGTTTTGATGGAACATATCCGAATCCAGTTTGTTGGCAGAATAACATACCT
>JBGUQN010000062.1:0-2663 GCA_045131085.1 Fibrobacter sp. | reverse complement strand
AGGGCTCTGCACATCTTCCTGACTGAGTATTTCTTGCGGTTCACGTGTATCGCCTCGCATTTCAGTCGTGTGGTCGCATAAAGATGTGCAGGGATTTTTTTAGGATCTCTACCGTCTCCTTCTCGTCCGCAAGCTCCTTTTCGCGCTTCTTCAGGAGTTTTTCCAGTTCCCTGTTCTTGGCGGCGAGTTCCTCGACGGACACCTTGCGGATTCGCCGTTCCTCGCGGTAGCTCGGCAGGTTGTGTTCCTTGCGGTACTCGTTTACCCACCTGCCGACCGTATTGGGCCCTATTCCGAGTTCTTTGGCTATTTGGTTTGCTGACTTTTCGCCTTTCAGGACCAGCTTGATGACCTGTTCCCTTGTCTCGGAGTTGTAGTTGACTTTTGCCATTGTTTTACCTTTTTGGGGTTGCGCAATGAATATAGTAGCTTATGCTACCCTCTTATTAAACTCCTGCATGGTCCATTCGTTACTCTTCGGAAATATTCACTTCGTCCTTGTTCACGACGCGGATTTCAATGCGACGGTTCTGCTTGCGGCCCGCTTCCGTTGCATTATCCGCCTTCGGGCGGCTCGAACCATAACCCACGGCTGTCACGCGGTCCTTCGAAATCCCCTTGCGAATCATATATTCCATGACGCTGTTCGCTCGGTCTTCCGAAAGCTGCTGGTTAAAACTCTCGCTACCTTCGCTACTGGTATGGCCTTCAATTTCGACCTTGGCCTTCGCGTTCCTCTTGAGGCCGGCGATGGCGTTGTCGAGCGTCTTGAGCGAACCGGGAATCAGTTCCGCACTGCCCACCTTGAAGTTCACACCCGTGAGTTCCGCACGCGTATCGTCAAAGAGGACCGTGATGCCACCGGTACTTGCAGTGCTTGAGACATAAGGAGTCTCACCGCATTCGAACGGGCCCGTGAGACTTTCGCACAAAATCGTATAGGAGTCTTCGCGCGGGATAAGGAACGCCGTTTCACCGTACATGTCGGTTACGACGGTAATCTTGTTCTTAGACTTTTTCTGCCCCACGAATACGAGCTTCTTTTTTGCCTGCGGAACATCGTCGTAATTCGTGTAGGTCACGTTCAGCACGGCATGAGTCTTGTTGGGCGCAAGCTCAGCAGCAAAGGGGGTGGAACCCGCCGCCATGAGCAGCGAGAAGGCAATGACCGCAGACATTTTTTGCATATGAGCCTCAGGGGGTTCTCCCGAAACAATTTTTCGGGGCTTTTCAACACATCCGCGCCCAAAAATACATAAAACTCGGCCTAGATTCACACAAAAAAGAGTAAAATACGCTTTTTTCGTTTCCAAAATCTCAACATAATTCTAACTTTTATGTCGAAAAAATACAATCCGACGCAAAAGGCCCCAAAAAGCCCCGCAACTTAGGAGAATTCATGAAATACAGCAAGATAGCCGCCGCCCTCATCTTTGGCTTGGCAACATCCGTCTTCGCTCTTGACGGCGATTTTTCGCTCAAGGGCAACGTCCAAACCCAGGTGACGAAATCCATCGCAGACGACGAGCATAACTTCAGCAGCGGCTGGTTCCGCGCCAACGTGGGTGGCCAGTACAAGGGAGAAAACCTCGAAGGCCTTATCATGCTGCGCATCTTTGCGCCGGAATTCGGCAACAAGATCGACGGAAAGATGTACGACAAGATTCTCGCCGACCTGTACTGGGTGAACTACAAGTGGAACCTGGGCGAGAACGACATGCTCAACCTGAAGCTCGGCCGCTGGAAGACGGACTGGTCGCAGTCCACCCACTTCGGTACCTACGTAGACAAGGAACTCACGAAGCGCGGCCTCTGGATGCGCGACTACAGCCACAACGCTCTTGAACTCGGCTGGAAACACGGCCTGAGCCAGTTGAACGCCATGATCGCCACCCAGGACGCCTATGCGAACCGCGGCTACTTCCGCATTGAAGAAGACATGAAGTTCACGTTCCCCCTCGAGATGAAGGTCGCCTACCGTTCCAACGTGGTGGACGTGCTGCAGAACACCGCCTACCTGACGCACCGCCTTGCCGCCTACGCCAGCTACAACATCATTCCTGAACTGCGCGTGTACGGCGAATATTCCTGCGTCTACACCCAGAACGACGACCTCGACAAGAACGCCGACAACTACCTTGAACCCGAAACCAAGTACTACCTGCCGGGCATCTACTTCCAGCCGTTCTACCTGGGCCTTGACTTCTCCCCGAAGGAAGGCATCCTGAACACGCTCATGAGCAACTTCATGGTGGAATGGGAATTCATCGACAAGCGCGACAACCTGTACGCCGTCCAGAAGCACACCTACGACGACTGGGCATGGACCGTCGCCTGGGTCAAGAAGATCGGTTCTTCCAAGCTCCAGTTCAGCGTCTACAGCGAAAACGAGATGAGCGACGTGGGCCTCGCCTTCCGCCTCACCTCGACCATCAAGTAAAAGTTTCTCTTCCAACTAAAAGCCGCCGGCACCCAATGTGATGTGAACCCCGAAAGTTGGACACAACTTTCGGGATTTTCATATATGAAATACACAAAAGAAGAATGGGATAAAGTCCTTGAACTCTATCAAAAAGGGAATGGATCCATCCTCATCTCAAAGATTACGGGCATAAACAAGGATATCATCCGACATAGATGTCGGCAATATGACCTTACCGGCA
>JBGUQN010000061.1:0-51983 GCA_045131085.1 Fibrobacter sp. | reverse complement strand
CCCATCAGCCACCGCCCGGTGGAATGGCTCAAGGAAAAGAACTACTTCTTCAAGATGGGTTCTTACCAGCAGAAGCTGATTGACTTCTTGGAAAGCCACAAGGACTGGATTGTGCCGGACTACCGCTGGAACGAAATCCGCGGGTTCTTGCGCCAGCCGCTGAACGACCTCTGCATCAGCCGCCCGAAGATCCGCCTCAGCTGGGGCATTCCGCTGCCATTCGACCCGGACTACGTGACCTACGTATGGTTCGACGCGCTCCTCAACTACGTGAGTGCCTCGACCGCATTCCACAAGACTTATGCCGACGGCACGCCGATTTGGCCTGCCACCTACCACCTCATCGGCAAGGACATCCTCACCACGCATAGCGTGTACTGGCCGACGATGCTCATGGCTCTCGACATTCCGCTTCCGCAGCACATCCTCGCCCACGGCTGGTGGCTCGTGAACGGCGGCGAAAAGATGAGCAAGTCCGCAGGCAACGTGGTGAACCCGATGGACTACATGGAAAAGTACGGCATCGACGCGTTCCGCTACTTCCTCGCCCGCGAAATGGTGGTGGGCCAGGACGCGAACTTCACGCACGACGCCTTCGTGCGCCGCATCAACAGCGACCTCGCGAACGATCTCGGCAACGTGCTGAACCGCGTGCATCGCCTGGTGCTCAACAACTTCGAAGGCAAGCTCCCCGCAGCGACCGCCATCGGCGACGCAGAGAAGGAAGTCATCGACCTCGCCAACAAGGTCATCGAAGAAATCAAGGAAGGCCTGCCGCAAGCTCGCCTCTCCCAGTCTATCGAGACCATCATGCAGCTCGTGCGTAGCATCAACCGCTACCTCGAAGTCAAGGCCCCGTGGAAGCTCGCCAAGGACGAAACCAAGAAGGACGAACTCGCGACCGTGCTCTACGTTTCTGCCGAAGCCGTGCGTCTCTCGCTCTCCCTGCTGTGGCCGGTGATTCCGGGCAAGGCCGAAGAAGGCCTCGCCATGATCGGCTGCAAGTTCCAGAGCGCCGACGACCTCGCTTGGGGTATCCTCAAGGGTGGCGAAGCATTCGGCGAAGGCAAGCCGCTCTTCCCGCGCATTGAAGAAGAAGTCAAGAAGCAGGAAGCCCAGCCGAAGCCCAAGCAGAACAAGCCGTTGATGGCTGCCGACGTGCCCGCCGCGATGGACATGCGCGTCGCCCAGATTAAGGAAGTGGCCGACCATCCGGATGCCACGAGCCTCTACGTGCTCAAGGTGGACGCCGGCGAAGGCGAACTCCGCACCATCTGCAGCGGCCTCAAGAACAGCTACAAGGCCGAAGAACTCCAGGGCAGGAAGATTCTCCTGTTCGCGAACCTCAAGCCGAGCGCTCTCCGCGGTATCATGAGCCAGGGAATGCTCTTTGCGGGCGACCTCGACGCCGAAGCACACACCTGCCGCCTCGTCTCCGTGCCCGAAGACGCGAAGCCCGGTGACCGCGCCCTCTTCAAGGGTGTCACCCCCAGCGAACCGCGTGAACTCAAGGTGAAGGACTTCGAGAAAATTGCGCTCTCCGTGAAGGGTGGCGCCGTGTTCTGCGACGCTCTCGCTCTCGAGGTGAACGGGAAGCCGGTCACCTGCGACGTGGCCGACGGCAACGGCGTACATTAAGCGACCGCTCGTTCGTCATTTCGTGTATAAAACCTCCGGTTCCTCACTCGCTCTCGCAACCACGCCTCGTCAATACGAGGCGCTTGTTGCTCACTAAAAGTTAAGCGACCGTTCGCGCATTATCATCCCCGCCTTGGTGGGGATTTTTTTGCATGAAAGGCACTTGTAGGCGCAATATTCCAAATTACACTAGTGCATTCTATCACCGCATACCCGCATTTCGTCGTTTTTTCAAAATACACCTATACGCTTTGAACAAAGTGGCGGTATATTAAGGACATGAGATACTTTTACCTGACAATCTTCGCGTTCCTTATCGCGCTCAGCGGATGCACCATGCACCCGCCTTCAGCGTCCGGTTTCATGGAAGCCGCCGAACAGGGGCAAAAAGACGAGAAGGTACGCGTCTTGACCGCCAGCGCCGAGAAAATCAATTTCAGCTTGTCCGGTGACGAATGGAGCATTCCCATAGATCTCGAGACAACGACCGCAAGGCGCAGCGGATACGTCAGCGGCTGGGGACTCCTCCCCTCTCCCTACGTGACATTCGGCTACGCAAACGACCACTTCGGCTGGCGCACCTGGGTTTCCGCCATCTGGCTAGGCATTACGATAGGCGCAATCTGTGCAACAGGAATTTGTTTCGAAGGCGACGACGATGACGACTATTCTTATTCCTACAGTTACCACGACGATGAAGACGACATTGACTTGGTTGAACTAGATTCTTTCCTAGCCGCATGGACAGAGCTATTCAGCGGAGGGTTATCATTCATAGAACAACTTCCTATCGGTGACTTCTTGCGCATCGGTTTCGAGCAATACATATGCCGAAACTTCTGGCTAAACTTCAGCAACTTCGGGGAACAGGAAGATTTCGGCAATGTCGAAATCGGATTAGGCGCATACGTAAGTTTCAGAATCAACGACAGGCACAGGATTTCGTTTGACGCGCACTACGGCATACTCGACTTCAATCCCAAAAAGCCGCGCCTTTCCCTCGCGCTCACCTACAGCAACACGATCCTGTACGAATCCGCTTCGTCCATTAAGTAGCCAGCCCTACGGCACGGCTATCTTGTAAATCTGCGGCCAGTATTTGCCTGTAACCCACAGATACTTTCCGTCATAGGCGATGCCGTTCAGCACGTCAATGTTCGGATTGCTCCTGTAGACACTGCGCGCTTTCTCGGTAAAGTCCAGATACTTCAACACCTTGCCACTGGGCAGGTCAATGACGGCTATCAGCGCCGTCTGCCAGATATTCGCATATAGCGTATTCCCGACAACTTCCAGTTCGTTGAGCATCTTCACGGGCTTGCCGCCATCGGTCACGCGAATCACGTCGAAAACGTTGAATGCGCCGAGCGCTATCCGTAAAAGTTCATCACTGCCGTTGCTCATCAGGAGGGCGCTTTGCCAGTATGTGAGGCCCCAGCCCTCGGTCGGTATGCGGAACTCGCCCTTCGGCCGGAACGGTTTGCGGTTGTAGATAAAAGCCTTCTTGGATTTCCACGTGAGGTAGAAGATGTCTTCGCCTACGGCAATGGAACCTTCACCGAAATAGCGGTCCGCGAGGCGCGCCGAATCCAGAATCTTGCCATCAAGCGTACGGCGGTACAGGCCCGATTCTCCGTACTGGCCCGTAGTTTCCACGATTTCCTTGCCATCAAAGAAAATTCCCTGCGTAAAATGAGTCTTTTCGTGCGGGATAGAATCGAGAATTGCAGGCACAACCCGCGGAGCTTCGGCATAAACCATGGACGAGAGAACAAAGAGAGCAAGCATGTAAAAGCGCATATAAAAAAATTACTAATTTAGCGCATATGGGCGAACTCAGGACACCGGCCAAAGTCAAGATTATCGTGGGAATCCTCGCGAAGGACACCCAATCTGTCGAAGCAGTCCGCGCGACCCTACGCGAAAAGTTCGGCGAAGAAGACCTGAACCTCGAACCATTCCCCTTCACGTTCACGAACTACTACGTTAAAGAAATCGGCAGTACACCCGTACGTGCGTTTTTTAGTTACGAAAAACTCGTGGACCGAGAGACCATTGTCGACATCAAGCTTTGGACCAACGACGTGGAACTCGAAATTGCCGAAAAATCCGGAACGCCGGGCCTGCGTCCCGTGAACCTTGACCCGGGCTACATGACGCTCGGGCAGTTTTTCCTGGCCACAACAAAAGACCAGCGCCAGCGCGTATACATGCAGCGCGGAATTTTCGTGGAACCCACACTGTACTTCCAGGACGGGCACTTCCATGCCTTCGACTGGACCTACCGCGATTACCAGAGCGAAAGGTACATCGAATATCTGGAACAGGTACGCGCCCGCCTCGCCTACCAGATGAGCACAGGCAAACCCTACCGCCTTAGACGAGAAGCCCATTAAACATTTCACATTACACATTTCACACCATTATGAAAGCCGGAATATTTACAGTTATCCTCCTCATCATCAGCAACGTATTCATGACCGCCGCATGGTACGGGAACCTCAAGCTGAAAGAAATGCACATCAGCACGGACTGGCCGCTCATTCTCGTCATCTTGGCCTCGTGGGGTGTGGCCCTCATCGAATACTTCTTCATGATTCCTGCAAACAACATCGGGAGCAAGATCAACGGCGGGCCGTTCAACCTGATGCAGTTGAAGGTCATCCAGGAAGCCATTTCGATTACCGTATTCACCGTCATCGCGACAACGGTATTCAACAACGAAGCGTTGCAGTGGAACCACATTGTCGCCTTCGTCCTCATCATTGGAGCCGTATTCTTCGCCTTCCTGAAATGATTTTTTCGCCCCTGAAAGTCCGCGGTTCGTTCATCGTCACGCTAATCCTTGCGGTTGCGTGTTTCTGTTCGTACGCGGATGCGGCAAAGGCAAAAAACAAGAAGAAACCCGCCAATAAGCCCTCGCAGCCCAAGGCCGCCCAGGTAGATACAAACAAGGTAATTATCGAAGCCAACGACCCCAAGGCGTTTACCAAGGCAATCCTCCTCGACAAGAAGGGCGTCGATTTCGAGGTTGTCGGCGAGCAGAAGAATAAATCCCCGCAACTCGTTGTCAAGGAAAAGAAAAGCGAAGACTATTTTGACTTTTCTACGATGCTCATCCCCATCACGCACAAGGCCCCTCTCGGTTCCAAGTATGGCGTTCGAGACCATCGCCTGCACCGCGGCGTGGATGTCAGCGTCATCCGGGACGAGCCCGTCGTTGCCGCATTCCCAGGAAAAGTTTCGGTATCGAAGTACAACCCAGGCGGATACGGGCACTACGTGCTTATCGACCACGAAAACGGGCTTTCCACATTATACGGGCATCTTTCCGAAAGGCTCGTGAAAGTCGGCGAACAAGTCTACCCCGGCGATATCGTCGGGTTGGCCGGCAATACAGGGAAATCTTCTGGAGCGCACCTGCATTTTGAAATCCGTTACGGAGAAATTAACATTGACCCGGAAACCATCGTTGATTTCCCGAACTGGGACTTGAAGCCGGGCGTCGAGCACGTCACGAAAAAGAAAATCATAAACGCGCATTACAACATGCAGCGCAAGCTCAAGAAAGAGAACCACTACACCGTCAAGAAGGGCGACACGCAAGGCAAGGTCGCCGCATGGTTCAATATTTCAGTTGATGCCCTTTGCCGAATAAACAACTTGAAGCCGGGCGCACCGCTCAAGGTTGGGCAGAAACTAATCGGAAGCAGATGACTCAGATCCTCGCCTACGCGAGGATGACGATTGCATAGGTTGCGAGGATAAATATCAACTGTTTAAAGCGATAAATGCCTGCTTGAGTTCGCGGGCGGCACTTTCGGGGTCTGCGGCCTTCATAATTGCAGAAACGGCACATACGCCAGCGATACCCGAGCCCTTCAGCACAAAGATGTTATCCTTGTTCAAGCCGCCAATGGCATTTACCGGTATGGGAACAGCTTTAACGACATCCTTGAGCGTTTCCACCGGGGTAATGACTGTTTTCACATGGGTTGTCGTGGGGTAAATCGCCCCGCAACCCAAATAATCCGCCCCCTGTTCATAAGCTTCAAGCGCCTGAGGAACCGTTTTCGCGGTGACACCGACTATCTTATCGGCACCCATGAGTTTGCGAGCCAAGCGAGCGGGCATATCGGACTGCCCCACATGAACGCCCTCGGCACCAATGGCAAGCGCAACATCCACACGGTCATCGATAATAAGCGGAATCCCGTAGCGGGCAGTAATCTCGTGCGTCGCCGAAGCAAGTTCCATATACTCACGGGTAGACTTGTCCTTCTCGCGCAACTGGATTATTGTCGCCCCGCCCTTGCATGCGGCCTCCACCACAGGTAAAAAACGGTCTTCCGGCACGCAGGTGCTATCGGTGATAAAGTAAAGGGTCGTATCGAGTCGTTGCATACTCCAAAAATAGCAAAAGTACACCAATTCATGTGATTTTGCCCAAATTTCGGCATTTATTGCAAAAAAAAGAGGGCCTTTTAAGGTCAATTATATTATTTTTTTATAAGAAACGTTTTTGCAAAGGAAGTATTTTCATGTATACGGAAATGCAAAACAAGCGCAAGCGGGGGTTCACCCTCATTGAGCTCATGGTGGTTATCGCCATCATGGGAATTATCTCGGCTGTCGCTGTTCCGAATATTTTCGGCATGGTCGAAAAATCAAGAGAAAAAGTCGACTTGATGAAACTCTTCTATCTGCGAGATGCCATTAACAGGGCTCTGATAGAAGACGAGGCAGCCTTGTCAAACAGCGCCTATATTGCTGATGCGTCCGGAGACGAAAAAACTAATCGACAAAACAAACTCGACGGTGCATTGGAAGGCAATCAAGGTGTAACCCTATTCGTCATCGAAGTCAAGAATGGTGTAAGCGTCAACGTACAGGGATCGCACGGAAAAGCAAACGATAAAGTAAACATGTGCCAACTGATCGGTAGCGGTGGCACCTGGTACACCGCATTGAAAGAATCAGGTTTTGACGGTGTCGCAGACATTGTTGCATCAAGACTCAACAAGACTGATTACAATAAACTGGACCAGTCGTCCTCATCTTATTACGCAAAAAAAGATGGTTCTAACTGGCGGACATACCCCAAGAACCCTATGTTTATAAGCCAATCTTTAAATCAGGGTGACTGTTCCGGCAACTACCGCCTTACCATGAATTTCCGATGGTCTGGCGGAAATAGCAATAGCCATTCTGTTGAAGTCGCATTGCTGCCTAACGGCGGTAACATGAATGGTACTGCATTCAGGGCTTCACGCGGAGTTTGCTTCTCCACAGAAGGCGACGCCGCCTGCAAATCATTTAATAAAAAATGCGAATAGCCCTAGAACATTTACGGACTAGGCTCTAATCACACGTAAAGGTAATCGTTCAAGACGGGCTGTAAACCTTCGCCCGAAATGTCGCCGTACATATCGTTGAAGCTACGGGAGTCGTTGATTTCGAACTGTTCGTCGCCGCCTTCCCCGTCGTCGTGACCGCTGTACTTGCTTTCGTGGTCGCCAATGCCCGTCGAAACGCCGGCAGAGACCTTCGTCGCAGCGATTTTCACGATGCCGTTGCGGAATTCCTTGCTTTCGCGGCTCGAGACAGTAATGCCCACGAACGGGAGGAATATGCGGTAGGCGCAGAGCACCTGGCAGAGTTCCTTCTCGTGAACGTCGAGCGGGTCGATCTTGTCGTTGTTGATGATGGGGCGCAGCCTCGGGCAGCTGAGACTCATCTCGGCGTGCGGATACTTCTTCTGCAGGTAATATACGTGCAGTGCGGATGCGAGAGCATCGCGGCGGAAGTCCGAAAGGCCGAGGAGAGCGGAGAATGCGACACCGCGCATGCCCGCCATCAGGGCGCGTTCCTGCGAGTCGAAGCGGTACGGGAATACGCGCTTGTGGCCAAGCAGGTGGAGTTTTTCAAAACGCACCTTGTCGTAGGTTTCCTGGAAGACGGTCACATAGTCCACACCGCATTCATGCAGGTAGCGGTATTCGTCAACGTTGACCGGGTAGACTTCAATGCCCACCATGCGGAAATACTTGCGGGCCAACTTGCAGGCCTCGCCGATGTATTCCACGCTGCTCTTCGCGCGGCTTTCACCGGTGAGAATCAAGATTTCTTCCATGCCACTGTCGGCGATGACCTTCATCTCGTGTTCAATCTGCTCCATCGTGAGCTGCATGCGCTTGATGTGGTTGTAGCAGTTGAACCCGCAATAAACGCAGTAGTTTTCGCAGTAGTTCGCGATGTAGAGCGGCGTGAAGAAATAGACGTTGTTGCCGAAGTGCTTGCTTGTCTCAATCTTGGCCTTCGCGGCCATCTGTTCCAGGTACGGGGCGGCGGCAGGAGAAAGAAGCGCCTTGAAATCCTCGAGCGTGCAGCGTTCATGTTCGAGCGCGCGCTTCACGTCCTTGCCGGTATACTTGCTGTAATCGTAATTCTCGGATTCAGAGAGTACCTTGTCGGCGATGTCCGACTGGATGATTTCCATGCCGGGCAGGTAATCCATGATGTTCGTGCGGGCGCTCGGGTCCGTCTCTATGCGGTGCTTCTTTGCGAGAGCGCCTTCCGAAAGGTTTCCTGAATCGAACAGGTAGTTGTTGTCTTTTCTTTCGCTTTCCATCTTTATGCCTACGACAGATAGCCGTTAATCGCGGAGGAAACCCGTGAGCGGGTCGGACGCGGAAGCGCCGCGCGTGAGAACGCGCCCAAGGCCTGCGAGGTAGGCCTTGCGACCCGCCTCGATGGCAAGCTTGAAACTCTGGGCCATCACAGGCAAGTCGCCCGCAGTGGCAAGAGCCGTATTCGCCATGATGGCGGCTGCACCCATCTCCATCGCGGCACAGGCTTCGGAAGGTTTGCCGATACCCGCATCCACAATGATGGGCAAGTCGATTTCATCAATCAGAATCTGGATGAACTCACGCGTCGAAAGACCCTTGTTGCTGCCAATCGGAGCGGCAAGCGGCATCACGGCTGCGGCACCCGCGTTAGCGAGGTCACGCGCCACGTTCAAATCCGGGTACATATACGGCATCACCACGAAGCCCTCCTTCGCGAGGGTTTCGGTCGCCTTGATGGTCTCGTAGTTATCGGGCAAAAGGTACTTCGTGTCGCGCATGATTTCGATCTTGACGAAATCACCGCAGCCGAGTTCGCGGGAAAGGCGCGCGATGCGCACCGCTTCCGCGGCGTTACGTGCGCCGGAAGTATTCGGCAGCAGGGTCACGCCCTTCGGAATGTAGTCGAGAATGTTCTCGTGATCCTTAGTGTTCGCACGGCGCACCGCCAGGGTCACAATCTGTGCCCCTGCATCGCGCACAGCAGCTTCAATCAATTTCAGTGAATACTTTCCAGAACCCAGGATAAAGCGGGAAGTAAATTCATGACCGCCGATAACAAGTTTGTCGTCCATAAAGCCTTCTTTTTTGCGGGATGAAATATAGAAAAAAAAGGCTAATGGACACTCTTGCCTTGCTTCGCAAGGCTGCGGTGTGACGCAGGGTTATTCCAGCCCGAGAATCAGGCGGATTGCCGTCAGAGCCTGGTGGGCGGCGCAAAGCATCACACGCGGGGCAATCAAGCCAATTCCTTCGTTCACGTCGCTCTTGCCATCACCACAGACGTAAAAGCGCTTCGTCACCTTGCGGGAAATAATCGAGTTACCACCATCAAAACCGGCCATCCCGGAAGCCGCAACAAGGTACTTCTCCGGCATGGTTTCAAGGACTGCATTCACAAGCATCGCCTTGGCCTCGGCATTGTCGAACGCCTCGCAAACCACATCGGCTCCGGCGAGCAACGACGAAACATTTTCCTCGGTCACCTTCTCGAAATGAGTTTCAAATTCCGTGTAAGGGGCAGCTTCCTTGAGGTTTGCAAGAAGAGCCTCAGGTTTCGGAACCCCCACCTGGCACGCCTTGTACTGCTGGCGATGAAGGTTCGTCACGTCGACGCAGTCAAAATCTATGAGAATGAGTTTGCCGACACCGGCACGCGCCAACGAAATCGCAATATTGGAACCGAGGCCTCCAAGGCCACAGACAGCGACCGTCGCCGCCTGTAACTTACGCACGGCTTCTGCCCCCTGGCGCTTTTCAAGCGCGGCAAGCATTTCTTCGCGCGAAGGTATCCCGGCGAAAGGCTCCATCACCCACCACCTACAAAGTTTACGACCTCGACGACATCACCATCGGCAAGCACAGTCTCGGCATACTTCGCCTTCGAAACAATCACCTCGTTCCGTTCCACTGCGATACGAGCGGAATTATACCCCGCTTCGGCAAGATACTGCGCAATAGACTTGCCCGCGGCCTCTACACTTTGTCCATTGATGGTTACCATGCCAAAAAATATAGTAAACGGCGGTCATCGAAAAGAAAAATTTTTATAATTAGGGCATGTCGATTATTTCCATGACCGGATTCGGAAAGAGCGAATCCACATTGAACGGTGTCAGTTGCGTTATCGAAGTCCGCAGCGTGAACAGCCGCTTCCTCGAAATTTCGAGCAAGATTCCTAAAAACTTCGCCTACCTCGAAAACGACCTCAAGTACCAAATCAAGGACAAACTGGCCCGTGGTTCGGTGAACATGAGCATCACGCTCGGCGAAGGAAACGTCGGGAATATCCCCGTATGTTACAACGATGTTGCCGTTGCAAAATTCGTCGAAATCACGAAGGCCATGCAGGCCAAGTACGGCATTGCAGGCGACATCAAGTTGGAGCACATCCTCGCCATCCCTGAAGTATTGCAGTTTACCGACGCAGGCGCCGACAACGAAGCCTGGGAAAAGCACCTGAAGGCAGAACTGAACAAAGCGCTGGACGGCGTTATCGCCATGCGAGAAAAGGAAGGAGCAAACCTCGCCACCGACCTGGAAAAACGCGTAAACCACTTGAATGCAGTGCTGGACAAAATCGAAGTACTCGACCCGCAGCGCATCGAAACATGGAAGGTCAAGTTCCGCGAACGCATTAACGCGCTCATGAAGGACAGCGAAATCGACGACGTGCGCCTTTTGCAAGAAGCCTGCATCATGGCAGACAAACTCGACATCCACGAAGAGATTACGCGCTTCCGCAGCCACAACAAGCTGTTCCTCGACGCGCTCAAGAAGGGCGGCGCCCAGGGCAAGAACCTCGGATTTATCCTTCAGGAGATGGGCCGCGAGGCGAACACCCTCGGCACCAAGTGCCAGAGCGCAGAGATTGCGGCACTCGCTATCGAACTCAAGAACGAGATCGAGTGCATCCGCGAGCAGTCGCTCAACATTGCTTAGCGCGCTTTATTTTTTGGAAGATTTTTTCTTCTTGTCCTTCATCTCGACGCGGCGACTACCTGCACGCAGGCGGCCCCACGGAGCAAAAGACGAAATCGGGAAGAAGAACACGTAGAACCATACTACAAGAGCCACATAGCGTATGGCAACGTACAGCCAACTCGTAGACGCGTTGCCAAGTTGCGTTTCTGCAAGAGCCACAGACAACAGCAGAGCTCCAACGAGCACCGGGGCAAACAGCTGCCGGGCCGCCTTCACCAAGGCTCCCGCCTGCGGAACACCTGCGCTCAAATGCTTGCCGGCCACAAGCGCGAACGCCATGGAATTGGCGAATGCGAATATCGTAAACGCAGTCAACCAGAATTCAATCGGATTTTCGCTAAGGATCCAAGGGCTCAAATCCACCAAGCAAGGAATGAACAAACTGCACAAGACAAACGGGAAGAGCGCACACGCAACGGATTTCTTGACAAAAATGAAAACGACCAGGGAAACCAGTGCGAAAATCCCAAACATCGGAAGCACGATATTTTCACCGCCATCCAGTACGAGCAGGGCAACAAAGCTCACCAACGTCGAAACAATCGATGCCACCCCAGCACGGACACCGCCAAATACAAAGAGCATCACAACGCAGGCAACACCCGCAGCAATCAGGTACCGCGCCGAAGAGAATATATCCTGGACTCCCCCGACTGAAGCAAACCAAACAGAGAAAGCATTGGACGACGAAAGCGGAACGGAAACAAAGTACTGCCAGCCGCTCACAAAGAATCCCTTCACATGCATAAACAACAAAGGGACCATCACGACAACCATCACCAACAAGGCTATCAGCCTGAAGCGAAGCATCAGTTCCAAAAATTTCTGCACCTTTCCCGGTTTCTCTCTCAAATCCATAATTACCTCGAAATCAACAATTTCTGTTTTTTAGTCCACGTCTTCGCCTTGAAGTTACCCGAAGCAGGGACTTCGCTGCGAACAACATAATGATACAAGCCGTTGGCCAATTTACGGCCATGGTTATCCTTGCCATCCCAGTGCGTCACGCCCGAAACGGCATCCTTGATGACCTTCACTAGACGGCCATGCTGGTTATAAATGAAGATTGTCACCGTCGGCTCACGGTCCACGGCCAGATTCTTGAAGTAGAACGTAGTGCCCTTCTTCCCCACCGGATTAGGAACGTTGAACACGTCGGCAAGGCCAGACTTCAAGTCTTCTGTAATATCCAAATTGACGGTCTTGGTCGCAAAATTTCCGAGCACATCCATCGCACGAACGCGGAAAACGTAATGGCCTTCCGGATAGTTTTCGAGCGTAAACGACTTGCGGAAAATCGCCTTCTTGGAAGACTGTTCCAGGAAAGGATACGGGTGGTAAGGAGTCTCGACGCCTTCGACCTCTATGGAAATTCCCTCGTCCGCCTGCTCGCGGAAATCGATAGCCGTAGAATCTTCGACGACAACCTGCAGGCATGCAGGAGCCTGCAGCTTCACCGTCTCATCATCCGAATAAGAAGCCTCCGTCCCTGCTAAATAGCAGTTCTGGATTTTTATAGACGGTGGCTCCGAATCGTGGATGGAATCGGCATAGGCCGAGAACCCGCTAATCTTGATACCACCGACTCTAAAGCGGCCAACGGAACGTTCGTTACTCGAATAAGCCCATGCATTCAGTTCAACAGCGGTATCACCGAACGAAATCTTGCGCGGGGTAATAAATTCCGTCTCGTAGCGCCCGCCAACAACAGGAACCTTCTCGGAATAAATAAGCGAGCCATCATACAGTACATTCAACGTGTCAGCCATTTCATCATCTGAATTAGGCTCATGGAATCCCTGGTAAAGGCGGAGGCTGTCACGGCCACCACGCAGCGACAACTCGATAAAGCCGTCGTTCATGCCCGATACGGTACCAGACAGTTTCACCTTGTCGAGAGCCCTAAGCGTATCGAGTTTCTTGTCGAGCGTTATCTTGAAATCGGCCTTGAGAATCTTGGTAACAGGCTCACCGATATACACGTAGTGTTCGTTATTGAAGCGCGTCCTAGTCATCGAATCCGCAGCTTCCATGTTCTTTGCCCTCTGGAAAGCCTCGCCAATCGAAATGCCGTCGTTACGCAGAAGCGTAAACATGAAATTGCGTCCAAACCTTTCGTTATAAGTAGAGAACGTTTCACGCGCCGCACCGACCGAGACAATGGAGCCCTTTGAGGCGGCAATCAAAAATTCTTCGGACAAGGACCTAGAATCGCCTTGATCAAAACGGCCTACGGTGCATGAGAACGAATTGAGAATCGTATACCGCCCTTTATTCGTAAGGCGAGACAGGTAACTCGGCTTCAAGAGCCCTTCTGCCGCCCAGTCCGTTTTCGAACCGTGCCCGAAATACGTCGTCATTAAGGCGCCCTGATTCAGGATGTTCAAGAAATCCTCTGTAGCTTCCTTTTTCTGCCCGGCAGCATCCTCTTCATAATTCAGCAAATACACCTTTCTCTGGTTCCAACGGAAATCGAGTTCCTTCACCAAGGCGTCGATATCATTTGCAACACCTTCCTGGGACTTGGTATGCGGAGTATTGTCCGATTGAGGCCCGTTCTTCGCGTCGTCGGCAGAAAGCAAGAGAGTCTTTCTCCATTCGGAATGGTCAAACCTGCCGACCATTTCATAGTCCTTTGCCTTTTCGATATAATCAGCAAGTTCCGTAACCGTAGAAACAGGTAACCTGCCCACGGCCACATCCAAATCGTATACTCCGTAGCGCACCATTTCACCAGAATCAAGTACCGCGAAGAAATCTTCCGTAACGTTGTCTTCTAATTCAAACGGAGGCATGAAATTCTTGGCAAGTTTGCTCACGGCCCCACGATAATCGTAGTGACCAGAACCCAAGAGCAGCACATATTTGAGATCCGGGCACACAGAATACGCATAGGCGATATAGTTCCTTATGGCAACCGGCGAAAGCGCGCCACCCGTGTACTGGCGGAAAACATCATCGACGTTCACGACTGTCGTCGCAAACTTGGAAATGGCATTCCCTTCCGAACGGAACTTGCCCAGTTCAACAGCGCCGTCAACAAACTCCGGTGCAGAAATAATCAGGTATTCTGTTTTGGAATTGATTTTCGAAATATCTTCAAGCACTCCGGTTGCCGTGTATGGCACGCCCTGTACCTCAAGCATACCGCGGTTCGCATCGTTTCGGAACAGACCTTCTCGGAACGCAAGGTAGCGCACATCTTCATCAGCGGAAACGCTATCTACGGCATACCCGCCCGAAGTCCCGAGAACCCCAACCGGGAGCATGTCCACAAACTTCATAAGGCTCACGCCTTTAGGCACAGGCATGCGAATCTTGCCGGAAACCTTTCCGGGCAAATACCATTCGGCCGAATCAACCACGGGATTCCACTGGTAGGCAACAGTGAAGCCGTCAAAGCGGTCATACTGGCTATTATTGGGAAGAATCGTCAAAGAATACTCATTACCGTCATCCTTGAGCGACACTCCATCTACATAAAAACCGCCATCACGACCTATGCCGGCATCCGCCTGCGAATACTCCTTGCCATTGACAGCAAAGCGGAAGCGAATATCCGCCACGCGGGCCTCCATAGGCTTTCCGGACATATTGTAATTCGTGGTCTGGTCTCCCTTGCGTTCGACGCTGGATTCCCAAACAGAGCGGTACGGGAAGAATGTAACCTGAAGTTGCGTTTTACCGCCATCGACACGACCCGGGAACTTTTTCATGTGCGGCAAATCCCTTACAAGCTCAGACGACGAAACTTCCGTGGTATCGAACCTGCAATGCCAAATCCAGAACCATTCCTTACCAGTCGTCTTATCCCAATCCAGCGGCTTTCCGTAATAGGTATCCCTCAGGTAGACATCCTGCTCTGCACGCAAATAGCGCATAAGCGGGATATCCTTCGCGCCATCGGCCGAGAAAGAAATCTTGTCCCCAAAGCGCAAGCCCTTGCCCGAATCCGTCCAGCCCAGCTGGAATTGCTGGTAATACGAATACGGAGACGTAGTATGGTAATAGGTGCTATCGGACTTTTTCCAGAACGAAGAACCGTACCCCACAAACACAATGGAGTCGCCGTCGTTAAAGGTTCCGTCTGCGCTAGAGCTCCCCTTGGACTTGGAGTGGTCACGTACCTCGATGGGGATTTCGAACAGGTGTGTCGGAGCAATTACATCGGAGCCCGGCACCTTCATGGTCATCGTATCCGGAGACGCTCCATAAAGTCTCAACTTTTCGACAGGAATACCGTCCAGGTCGGATTGTCTGAGCAACGGGTACAAGGCGTTCTTGATGGTCTTGTATTCTACAGCATAGAGGCCATCTTCACTGTTTGTCGCCACGTTCTTGTCGCCCACAATAAACTTTGCAATAAAATGCACATCAGAGACATCGGATGCCCCCGTACGGCGGAGCGACCGGCGATAAGCATTGCGCGAGACTCCGAAATGCGAAGCCCCGTTTTCGTTTATAACGCGGGAAACAGCACGTTTGCCAGGGTTAACGCCCGAACCTGTCTTGGAAAAATCAACCGTAAGGCGGAATTGAGTGCGGAGCCGAAGCGTTGCACCCGATTTTTCGTACAGCGGGACACGGATATTGACTATCCACAGGCCATCACGCATATACGGAGCAGAAGCAATCACCGGAGAGAACTGCAACTTGCCGCCCTTGCAGAAATCACCCTGAAGCGGCGTGGTCCTTTTCACCGAGAGCGAAACACGGGGTGTAGCCCCCGCAGGGACGGCCACGCGGTACACACGGAAGGGAACGTCGCTGTTATCGTCAACGGTCGCATTTTCGGGAGCAAAGCGGTTTCCGGGAATTTTTTCGCCGAGAACGTCTGTACAACCGTGAACCGAAGAATCGAGTACTTCATCATCAAGAACGAAGCGCGAACGAGAATCTTCCACCACCGTCGACGCAGAAGCAGAAACACTCAAGAAGAGGAACGCAATTATGTAGAAAAAGAACTTCACCATTTTAAAATACAAATTCGGGTCTCATAAAACTAAGGGTTTGTAATGACCATTTCGTAAAAACCATTGCCGCTAGTCTTGAATTCAACCCACTGGCCGCCTTCCGCCTTCATCTTGAAAATAGTGATGGACTGCGGGGGCACGCCCTTCGACAATATGGCCTCGAGTTCCTTGTCCGAAATCATGGCACGGGCATTGAACGCCGGCATGTACCAGTGCCACGCCTGCCAGTTGAAGAGCCCGCGGGTCGACTGCACGAAGGCACGCAACATCAGCACGTATTCGTACTTGAAAAAATCACGGTAGTTGCGCACTTCGTTCTTTTTTTCCACGATATTCTTTTTGGCAAAATCACGGTCAAAACGGAGCGGGCTCGCATCAGGATTCGTGTAAGTAAAGCGAATGGACTTTTCGTTCGCCGTCACCTTCAGGCTTGGCCTGTCCAGGTGGACGAATTCCGAAGCACTCACCTGCCGGTAATCGCGGAACACCACATCGGGGCTCAGCACGCGGTTCATCTTGAGCGGCTCGGGTTTCGCGTCGAGGGCAGAAAGTTCGTAAAACACGATTACCTCGCCCGCCCCTTTCGGGAGCAATACCGAAAGCAATGGCTTTTCACGTTCCGAAAGCACCCAGACCATCTTCGGCTTGTTCGAAGACTTGAGAAGCGGGTCCAGTACGTACATCACAGCCGGGTCACGGATGCCGTTCACGTCCCATTCCATCCAGGTTCCAGGGCCGCCTACGGAATCAAGTACGTCGAACAGGCGCCCTCCGGGGAATTCCGTGCGGGAATCCACCGCACCATACAATTTTGCAGGAGCAGCCTGTGCCGCAGGCGCAGTCTTGAGAGCAGGCTTGGCAAACCCAGCTACAAAGGCAAGTAACAGTAGTGCAGTAAAAAGGCGCATCAATGCCACCCGTTAGAAACCGATGGGTTCCAGCAAGCTGTCGTCGAGCCTAGAATACGTCATGTGGTATTCCTTCTCGATCCAGTAAAGCGCAAGCTTCTTGCCGCTCCAGTTTTTCTTGACGGCGATAGATTCAATGCCCTTCGTAATGAGCGGGACCGTCTCGGGCAAGTTCAACTTCCATGCGGTATCGTCCCATTCAAAAATCATGATGGGCACTTCCGGGCTCTTTGCAAGCCCGATGCTGCCACGGTCGTTCTTAACCTTCATGGGGCCAAGCGGCAAATTCGTGAAGCGGTCAAGCATGCCGCTCTTGCTGAGCATCATAAAGAGCATGCGGTCTTCGTCCGTTTCCCACAGGTGTTCGCGCTCGTAAAGGCGGTAGAGGATAATGGAATACGCTTCGTAGAACTGGCATGTGTCAAGCGCTTCGGAATCGTAGACCTTCGCATGGTTCTCGAGCGTATCGAGCCAATATTCCGAGGTATCGGTCAGGTAGCCATAGAGCGTTTCTGCATCGGCGCCATTGCGCACGGCAGAAAGGAACCCGTTGAACATATTTTCGAGCATGGCCTGCTTGTCCTGCTGCTGGCCCTCGTACTGGGCGTTCTTTACCTGGGCGCTTGCGCCCGTTTCCGCCGGAGTCCCGTTACCCGATTGCTCGGCAGTGCCTGCACAGGCGGTAATTCCGAGAGCAAAAGCAACCGAGAACACCGCAACAATTTTATTTTTCAAGTTATGCATCGCGATACCTACCTAAGAATGTCATTGGACCAGTTGCTCGCCGCCTGTACCCAGAAGGGGTTCCAGGGAAGCGGCCCCGGCGGACAACACCGCAACAAGACCAACACCGGCGTACAACTTTGCCTACGTGAATACAATTTAGAAATCAAATCCTGCGAAGCGAGAAGCGCAAAGGAAAATAAGACCCATGCACTGCACCGCATGCAGATGGCTATCGCCCTGAATGTCCGCGAAACACCGGCAAACCCCGAAATACCCTTCCCCGGGAGCAACGGGCATATACAGCCCTCCAATGCGCTGTTCCCGTTGTTCGTCGCCCATGTTTTTGACATCATGGCGACAAAGGCCGGCGACACGAAGGCGGCTGCGGCTGCGTTCGGGCTTTCGCCCAGCGCGCTCGTGAAAATCCTCCGGCAAGACAAGGCCTGCGCCGAAAAATTGCAGAACCAGAGAGTCGCCGGCGGAAAATCCCGGCTGAAACTCTAGACAAAAGCACCCGAACAAAAAATGCCGAATGCGATTAAGCACCGCGATTAAACAGCATTCCCAGAAAAAAAGGTATTAAAAAGGCTGATTTTTCCTCCTACGCCGTATTAAGGGTACGGACTAACCATACAAGGAGGTTTTATGAGTCCTGAATTCAAGAAAAAAGCAAGCGTGCTCGCCGTCGCCCTGTGCGCACTTACCCTCTGCCACTGCGGAAGCGACGACCGCGAAAGTTCCCCTGTAGGCTCGGTAGAAGCCAAGACCGCAAGCGTTGCGCTCCGTTTCAGCCATGCGCAAGTGCCCCTGACCGACAGTCTCGTGGTAGATTGCTATGGCGCCGACACGCTCCACATGAAGCTCGGAGCCAAGGAAACGGGGTTCAACCTAGACCTTTTCCCGCACGATCACTGGAAATTCTCGGCCAAGCTCTACGCAAACGGGGCGCTCATGCAAAAAGGGGAAATTGAAACGAGCCTTTCTGCAGGCGAAGTCGCAAACATTTCCATCCCGATGCATGCCGTAGTCGGGTTCATCTACGTGGAAATTCCCCTCGGGTTCGGCAACCCCACTGGAATCACGTCCGGAACACTCCGCCTGGAATCCCCGACGGACACATTCGAATACCCGATGGCAATCGCCGGTTCGAGCGCCGTATTCGCAAGCGACATGCTCCCGCTCGGGGTCGATTACGCCTTCACGCTTACCTTGCGTGACTCCGAAGGCAAGGCCATCTACAGCATTCAAGATACCGTACACATCGACGAGAATACTCCCGTCCCCGAATTACAGATAAATTCACTCCGTGCAAAAATAACCGTCTCGTTGCAGGTTTCCGATGGCGTCGAAATGAATATTCCGCTGGAACTGCCCGCAATACGCAGGGCTCCTGCAGAAGGCGATCTCGTCATCAGCGAGTTCCTCGTGAACCCCGCCAAAAACGATTCTACCGCTTTCGACTTCGTTGAGATCTACAACGGGAGCAACGACACCCTCGACATACAGAACTGCTCCATCGGGAAGACAACCGCCCCGAAGGAATCTGCCGTCATTGAATCGCTCGTACTGCCACCCCGCGAAGCGCTCGTACTCGGGAACGACACGAACCCGAATACGCCCGAACAGTTCAAGCACACGGTGAACATGCCCACATTCCTCAAGAGCGCCGGTTCGACGGGAGCATCCATCGTACTGCACTGCGATGGCGTGGTGATGGATTCCGTGTATTACGGCAAGCTTGACTCGCTGCACCTGAGCGCCGTCCCGCTGAACACGTCTACCGCGACGTCCAAGAGTTCGCACCTGAACATCGGGGCGTGGGACGACCGCGAAAATCCCGAAAACTGGTGCCTAGACGCACCGACCCCGGGTATTGCGACCTTCTGCGAGTAGCCTATACACAAACAAAACGGGCTCGCCAAAATGGCGGGCCAGTTTTTTAATTCCGTAAATTTATTGACGGTGAAAACTAGCCGTGCAGCTGAGTCACGGGCTTTTCGATGTCGAACAGGCGGCGGAGCAGTTCCGTCTTGGCCGGGTCGCGTTCGTCGGGGAGCGTAAGCGGCGCCATGTTGATGGCCACAAGAATCGAACCAGGATAGTTGTTCGCGCACTTCACGAAATCGCTTGCCGAAACGCCATCGGTGTAGAAGTCTACTACGAAGGTATCCCAGTCATCGTTCTCGATCTGTTCCATGGCTTCGGCCTCGGTCTTCACCGCCTTGAAGGTGGCACCCACCAGCAGGTCAGAAAGCACCTCGAGGCATGCGCCGCGGCGCACGTCGTCTTCTTCCCAGATCAGGATGCGGCGTTCGCTATAGTCACGGACTACCGGGGCAAGGGTATCCTCTTCGGGGAAGAATTCCTTGGCGGATTCATCCATTTCATCATTTTCAAAGTCTTCAAATTCTTTTGCCATGCCCGTAAATATAGTAAAAATTCGCCTGAACTTGCCATATAAGGCTCATTTTGCTAAATTTGCGCGCAAAAATTACAACCATTACAGGCAGTCCATGGATCAATCTAAAATCAGAAACGTCGCCATTATCGCCCACGTTGACCACGGTAAGACCACCCTCGTCGACCAGCTCCTCAAGCAGTGCGGAACCTTCCACGAAGGTGAAGAAGTCAACGAACGCGTGATGGACTCCGACAACCTGGAACGCGAACGCGGCATCACCATCCTCAGTAAGAACACGAGCGTCATGTACAAGGGCTACCGCGTGAACATCGTCGATACCCCGGGGCACGCCGACTTCGGTGGCCAGGTGGAACGCGTTCTCGGTACGGTGGACGGCGTTCTGTTGGTCGTTGACGCCTTTGAAGGCCCGATGGCCCAGACCCGTTTCGTGACGCAGAAGGCTCTCGAACTCGGGCTCATCCCCATCGTGGTGGTGAACAAGATCGACCGCGACGGCTGCAACCCGCACCTCGCCCTCGACAAGGTGTTCGACCTGTTCTGCGAACTCGACGCCAACGAAGACCAGCTGGACTTCGACAAGGTGTACGGCAGCGGCCGCAAGGGCATCTGCAAGGCCGAAATGGAAGACCCGGACGGCGACTTCAGCATCCTCATGGACAAGATTATCGAGCGCATTCCGGCCCCGAAGGGCGATCCGGCTGCAGAACCGCTCCTGCAGATTGCCTCTCTCGAATACTCCACCTTCCTTGGCCGCCTGGCCGTGGGCCGTGTGCAGCAGGGCGTGCTCAAGCCGAACCAGACCTACGCACAGTCCTTCTCTGACGGCACTGTGAAGAACATCCGCCCGCAGAAGATTCTGCGCTATGAAGGCCTTACTCCGAAGCCGGTCGATGAAGCCGGTCCGGGCGAAATCGTGCTTATCGCAGGCCTCGACACGTTCGACATCGGCGATACCATCAGCGCCTCGAACAACCCGAAGCACCTGCCGCGCATTCACATCGACCCGCCGACCATCTCCATGATCTTCACCGTGAACACCTCGCCCCTCGCCGGCAAGTACGGTGGCAAGTTCATGACGGGTAACCAGCTCCAGGAACGCCTGGAACGCGCCCACATGGCCGACCCCGCCCTCCTCGTCGAAAAGGTCGACGGCGCCTCCACGTTCAAGGTATCTGGCCGTGGCATTCTGCACCTCACGATTCTCGTCGAGAACATGCGTCGTGAACTTTATGAATTCACCATCGGTTCTCCGCAGGTGATTTTCCACAACGACGAAAACGGCAAGCTCCTGGAACCGGTCGAAGACTTCAAGGTCGAAGTCCCGAGCGAATTCAGCGGCGCCTGTATTCAGGAAATCCAGCAGCGCAAGGGCGAAATGGTGAACATGGTGACCGACGACAACGACCGCGTGACGCTCGAATTCGTCGTGCCGAGCCGTGGCCTCATCGGTATCCGTCCGCGCCTCCTCTCGCTCTCGAAGGGTTACGCCGTGACGCAGTCCTCCTTCAAGGAATACCAACCGTACAAGGGCGAAATCCCGACACGCATCAACGGCGTGCTTATCGCGAAGGAACCGGGCGAAGCCGCCAGCTACGCGCTTTCCAACCTGGAAGACCGCGGCTACCTCATCATCGGACCGGGTGCGGAAGTTTATCCGGGCATGATCGTGGGCGAACACAACCGCGACGTGGATATCACCGTGAACGTCACGAAGGGCAAGCACCTCACCAACATGCGCTCCAAGTCTGCTGACGACATGATCCAGCTGACCCCGTACCGCCGCATGACTCTGGAAGAATGCGTCACCTTCATCAACGAAGATGAATGCATCGAAGTCACGCCGGAAATTCTGCGCCTCCGCAAGAACGAGCTCGACCCGATCAAGCGCAAGCAGATGTCCAAGCGCCCCGCCGAAGACGACGATTAATTATGGGAAAGGCTCCGCGATGCGGAGCCCTTTTCATATTGTCATCCCCGGCTTGACCGGGGATCTCCCATTAGAAAACCCCGCAAAACTGCGGGGCTTTTCTTGTAATTGCTAGTTCTACACCAAGAACCCGAGGCGGCCTTCCCCGCTCTGGAGGAACTCGTCCATGTAGTTCTTCGCTATCTGGCAGGCTTCCGGCAGGTCGTGCCCGAGCGCCACGTTCGCAAGGATTGCCGAGGATAGCACGCAGCCCGTGCCGTGCTTGCCCTTGCCGGGGAGCCGCGGGCTCCTGAACTTACACAGTTCATCCTTGTACCACAGCGTATCGATAGATTCCTTACCACGCGCGTGTCCGCCCTTCAGGAGCACAGCAAAGTCCTGCCCCATGTGGATTTCGCCGCGGGATTCCGCAAGCCCAAGCCCCAAGTAGGCGAATTCGTCCTGGTTCGGGGTCACGAGGTCTATCGACTTCATTACAGGAATAAACTTGTCGGTATCGCGCATAAAGTGGAAGCCCGCACTTGCACTCGCAATCGGGTCCCACACGATAAACGCATCCGGAGATTCATTACGAACAAATTCAACAATGCGCTTGAGCGTACGAGCCTTCTCTACAAGGCCAATCTTCACGTACTTGAACTTGTGCTTTTTAAAGAGGGTCGCTAGCTGAGCCTCGATGCGGTCCCAGATGACCCAGCCCGGGGCGACAAACTCGTCCTCGTTCTGCTGCGTGAGCGCCGTACATACCGCCTGGCCATACACACCGAAATGCGCCATCGTCTTGATGTCGGCAACAAAGCCCGCACCGGAACTTCCGTCAAAGCCCGCCACAGTGAGCGCAAATGTCAGATTTTTTCCCATAATGACCCCACACAACGACGTATATATAATATATACTATTTTCCGTTGTAGCGTTCCATGCACTTCTCGATGCCAAGCTTAAAGTAGCATTCTACAAGTGCCGGGACCTTGGAAATGGCCTCTTCGAAAGCGGGACGGTCCTCGGGGGAGAATTTTGCAAGAACCCAGTTGGAAAGGTCGAACTTGGGCGGGCACTTGCCCACGCCAAAACGGATACGCGGGAACTTGTCGCCCACGTGCTCGATGATGTTCCTAAGCCCGTTCTGCCCGCCATGACTGCCGTCCTTGCGGCAACGGATACGGCCCACGTCCAGGTTAATGTCGTCGCTGAAAACCAGCAGGTGGTCGACCTTCACCTTGTACCAGGTCATGAGGGCCTGCACGGCCTCGCCCGAGAGGTTCATGTACGTCTGCGGCTTGGCGAGAAGGACCTCCTCGCCCGCGATGTTCACCTTCATGGTGAGCGCCTTGTGTTCGCTTTTCCAGTCCTTGTTCGGGTCGGCAAGTTTCTCGACCGCCATGAAGCCCGCATTGTGGTGCGTGTTAGAGTACTGAGTACCAGGATTTCCGAGACCTACGATAATGTACATGACCCAAATTTAGAAAATTGTGCCTGCCGCGGCAGACCTACGCACAAAAGCAAAAGGCCCGCCGATTGGCGGACCTTTTGAAGTTCCCTTGGATACCAAGATTACTTGGCTTCAGCAGCCGGAGCAGCGGCGGCAGCAGCCGGAGCGGCTTCAGCAGCAGCGTCATCCTTCTTCTTGGACTTGGAGGTAATCGTGAAGATCACCGTGCGCGGGAGGCTAGCGAGTTCGCAGCCTTCCGGAAGTTTGAAGGACTTGGCGTAGAACGTGATGTTCGTGCCGAATTCAGAGATGTCCATCTCAAGGAGGGTCGGGATGCAATCCGGCTTGGCGGAGAGCATGAGGTAGCGGGATTCCTGAGAGAACACGCCGCCCTGGGTCTTGACGCCGACCGGAAGACCGGTGAGCTTGACCGGCACGCGGACCTTGATCTTGGAGTCTTCACCGATCTTGATGAAGTCGATGTGAGTGATAGCCTGAGTGATGGCATCCTTCTGGTAGCTGTAGATGACGGCGGGGTTACCGGCCTTGCCATCGATTTCGAGGTCGAGAAGGGTGTAACGCTTACCCGGGGCGAGAACCTTGCGGACATCGATAGCGCTAACGCTGATGTTCACAGACTCCTGACCCTTACCATAATAGACGGCCGGGATCTGGCCAGCCTTACGAAGGCGGGCGTTGTCGCGGCTCTTGCCTAGCACTCTCGAGGTTGCTGCGAGTTTTGTGAGTTCCATTTTAGACTCCAATTGAGGTTTATTGTTAAAAATTTCATTGGGGTAGCTGGATTCGAACCAACGAATAACGGAATCAAAATCCGTTGTCTTACCACTTGACGATACCCCAATGGTGGCGCAAATATAAAAAAATCTGAGGATTTTTTAAAGGGAAAGTGTTTATTTCTGAAGGAAAAGAGATTTTTAAGGTATAAAATGCCGCGGGAGGAGCCCCAGCGAGCCCATTACGTGTGCCAGAATTTCGTTATGGCGAGGTAGCGGGAGTATGGCTGGAGGGACACAGCGGCGGATTGTGCAGAAGTCCTGTCCGCGAAAATTCCGAACACGGAGGCGCCCGAGCCACTCATGAGGGCGACTTCGGCCCCGAGATTAAGGAACATTTCCTTCATCGAGGCGACCAGCGGGTGCTTCGGGAACACGGAAATCTCGAACGCATTGAAAAGCGACTTCGGATCGAGGATAAAGGCATCGCGGCAACCCTTGTCTCCCAGGCACGAGGCCTTGTAGTTTTCCCAACGGTCAGGGCCAGATTTCGGGACGCCCGCATAGGCATCCTTCGTCGGAACAGCATCGTGCGGCGTCGCAATGACAAGCACCTTCCCTGCAGGCAGGTCGAGCGGTTCCATAAACGACAGGCGCTCGCCGATGCCCTCGGCGAAAGCCGTGCCGCCCCTGACCAGGAAGGGAACATCGGCCCCGAGTTTCGCCCCCACGCGTTCCAGTTCGGCAGGCGGCAGGCGCAACTCCCAGAGGCGGTTCAGCGCGCGGAGCGCTGCTGCGGCATCGGCACTACCGCCACCAAGGCCAGCACCGAGCGGCATGACCTTGTCCAAAAAGATATCCGCCCCCAGGTCCAGTTTCCCGACATGGGAACGCAAAGCAACCGCCGCCTTGTATACGAGGTCGGACTCCACGGGGTATTCCTGCGCCTTGCTGTAACGCAGTTGGATTTCTCCATCGTTACGGGAACTGAATTCAAGAGTATCACCGACATCTACTGTCTGGAAGACCGTTCCCAAATCATGGTAGCCGTCTTCGCGCTTGCGGATGACATCCAGGAACAAGTTGATTTTAGCAGGAGCAAATTCTTTAATCGTCATTGGTCAATAGTCGCTAGTTATTGGTACTACCTGAATGCGCCGGAGCGATCGAGTTGCATGAGTTCATCCATGCCTATAAGCATCGCGCGCGGCTTGGAGTTGCCTGTGCTGCGGGCGCACAGGCCCATGCCATAAAGCTGGTCCACAATCTTGCCCGCACGGCTATAACCCACACTAAAGTGGCGCTGCACGGCAGAGGTAGAAAGGCCGTTGCCGCACTCGATGGCCCACTTGGCCACCTCGAACAAGAGTTTGTCCTTCTTCTCGTTCATCGCGGCATTTTCTTCGCCGTCCTCGCCTTCCCCGCCGGCTTCCTCGACCTCGAAGGTCTCGAGCTGCGGGTAGCAAACGTTCTGGTTGCTGCAGGCGTCGGCAAGCTTTTCTGCCTCTTCATCACTCAGGAACGCACCGTGCACGCGGATTGGGTCAGGAGCGTTCACCGCCTTGTAGAGCATGTCGCCACGGCCAAGCAACTTCTCGGCTCCGGCATGGTCCATCACGGTGCGAGCATCCACCTGCGATGCCACCTTGAAGCTGATACGAGTCGGCAAGTTCGCCTTGATGTTACCGGTAATCACCTTCACCGACGGACGCTGGGTCGCAAGCACCAGGTGAATGCCCACGGCACGCGCCTTTGCGGCAAGGCGGCTCACGTTCTTTTCGATTTCCTTGCCGGCGACCATCATGAGGTCGGCCATTTCGTCGATAATCACGACAATAAACGCCATGCGATGACCGCGGTCGGTATCGGGCACATCTTCGGGGAGCAAGCCAGCATCGAACTTCTCGTTGAAGCCGTTGAGGTTACGCACCTTCGCCTTCGCGAGCACTTCGGTACGGCGGTCCATCTCGTAGCAGAGCCACTGCAGGGCCTGAATCGCAACCTCGGGCTTGGTAATCACGGGAGCGAGCAGGTGCGGGATATTCTCGTACATCTTGAGTTCCACCGCCTTCGGGTCCACGAGAATCATGCGGAGTTCGTCAGGAGTCTTGCTCAAAAGCATGCTCGCCATGAGGGCGTTAATGCAGACGGACTTACCAGAACCCGTCTGGCCAGCAATCATCAAGTGCGGGGCCTTCGCCAAATCCATCGCGAACGGCTCGCCAGAGATATCCTTGCCGAGGGCCATGATAATCTTGTCCGGCGTGGGCTTGAACGCCTCGCTCTCGAAGATGTCGCGCCCAAAGATAGTCTGCATCTTGCGGTTCGGAATCTCGATACCCACGGCGCCCTTTCCAGGAATCGGCGCGAGGATACGGATAGAGACGGCCTTCAGGGCCATCGCAAGGTCATCTTGCAAGGCACTGAACTGCGACACCTTCACGCCCGGGCCCGGTTCCACCTCAAAGCGCGTAATCACGGGGCCGGTCTCGCAGCCGACCACCTTACCCTTCACCTTGAAGTTCTCGAGCTTTTCCTCGAGCATGCGGCCAATCGCATTGAGTTCTTCCACAGTATAATCTGCAGGCTGCGGGTCATGCGCGTCGAGAATTTCGTCCACCGTCGGAATGCGGTACGGGTCATAATGCACCGTCGGGTCAGGCTGCGGAATCCCGTTCGCGGCACCTCCCGTAAACGTGGTGCCCGAAGAGGATGTGCCTATCTGGTTCGGAGCCTCGTATGTCGGGTCCTGTTCCACCTCGTCGCTCGAGACAATCTCGGGCATAAACGTGTCTTCATCGTCATTACCACCGACAACGTCGGCTTCACGACCCACTGCAGTTCCGACAACCAAGTCTTCGGCATTCACATCGTCCGGAGCCAAACGCGTCTCTTCGCCGGCAACAACCGTCCTTTCGGCTGCAGTGCCCGCGACAACGGTAGCACCGCCGGCAACCCGCGTCATATCGTCCGGTGCCGCGGCAGGCATTTCCTCGCTGGGTTGCCCGCGTACGGCGCCCTTCACCACGAGATTTCCCTTGCGCTCGCTCTCCCACTTGATTTCTTCGCGGGCACGGCGAATCTCGGCAATCTTGTCACGGATTTCCTTGATTTCGAGAGCGCTCATTCTGCTGTAGTTTTCACGCAGTTGCTGTTCCAGGCGCAAAATTTCGGGATCCTCGCCCGAAAATTCAGGCGCAGCCGGTTCTGCAGGAGCAGCTTTCCCAACGGCCGTCGGCATATCGGGGTCAAAACCGCGCGTTCCATAAGCATTGCGGGCCTCGACAAGCGTATCGTCGTAACCACCTGCAGGCGAAATCGGGTCGGGCGATTCCATCCAGTTCTTGCGCGCGCTGAACGGCTTCAGCCTGCCGCGATGCCTGAGCTTGTAGCCATCGGGTTCATTGAAGATGGTGTCATCGTCCATGAAGGTAATGCCCTTGCGTTTCGGCTCAGGCTCATCATCATCAGTATCATCATCGTCGGCTTCATCGCCTTCAGATTCCGCCTCCGCAGGCTTATTGCGGAAGAGCCCCATGAACCAGCGTACCGCATGCGCAATAAATGCGAAATGCCTCGGGCGAAGCCCGAACGAAAGCACGAGAATCAGCACAAGGGCAACGAGCAATACAATAAGCGGAGCCACGCAGGACACCTTCCCGAATACGGGAATTGCGATGTTCTGGTTAAAGAACTGCCCCACGATGCCACCGTTCATCATCATCACGTCTCGGCCCACCTGGGCTTCACCATAGTTCTTGAGCGAAAGCAGGCACGAAAGGTCAAACGTCAAAAGCGTCGTACCGACAGCAAAACTGAGCAGGCGTTCACGCAGGGATTTTACCGAAAGGAACAGGCCCCACAGCACCAGCGCAACCGTAAACACGACCACGGGCAACTTGCCGAATATAAAGCAAACGGTTTCGGGAATCAGCTTGCCGAAATACGGGCCAAGCCAGTTGCCTTCCGAACCGCTGTACACGGAACTTACGCATCCGAGCAGCAAAATAAGCCCGATAGCGGCCAAAAACCACCCACCCAGCACGACAAAAAACGGAACTTCGGATTCAACAGGGGATTTTTCCCTGGTTTTAGAGCTCGTTTTTCTTGCAGATTTCTTTTTCTGTGCGGCCAAAATGCACTCCTATGACTAATCATACCGAAATATAGTTTTATTGTTTTATTATACTTAAAGTATGAGCAAAAAAATCTTGAAAAAGATAAAGAAGATAGTTGTCGGTGTCGTCATCACCAGCTTCATTCTTTTCTTGATTCTCCTTCTGGGCAATGCGCAGGACCCCTATGTCGACGTGGCGCGCACGGCCGCCGAAGACATGGAAAACTTCTTCTACGACCAATTCTTCAAGATTAAGACCGGGAAAACTTTCGAAAAGCTCGAAAAAGACGGCAAGGTGGCCATGAGCCACAGCTTCGAGCCCAATATCATCATCGTCGATATCGACGAGAACGCACTTACCAAGCTTGGCAACTACAACGAATGGGACAGGTCCATCCACGCAAACGTCATCAAGAACTTGAACGACGGCGGAGCGGCGGCTATCGCATTCGATATCCTGTTCAAGAGCGCCGATTTCGGCCAGAAAAAGGCAGAACAGACCATAAACATCTTGAATACGCTCGATTCCACCAAGCAGTGGGATTCCCTGTTCTCGGAAATCCGTTCGCACTACAATTTCGACTCCTTGATGATCAAGGAAATCAAGGAGAGCGGGAACGCCATCGTGTGCTTCATGATGGACGATTCCACATCGTTCAGCCACAAATCCGTATGGGAAAAACTGGCGACCTACGACCGCGCCGAAGAACTAGGATTCGGCTCTACATTCGAGAACTCCCAGGTTGATTCCATTACCCATATCGAGCCCAAGACCCTCCTAGACAATATTTACCCTGAACTCGCCCATGCCGGCGCGTTAATGGGTTCCGTGAACGCCTACCCCGATGACGACGGCGTGGTGCGTCACGTGTCCATGCTCTACCGCTACCCGAACCCCTACGCCTACGAAGACGTACCGAGCCGCGTGTACACCACGATGTCTTTGATGACAATTTTGCACCTGTTCCACCAAGACCCCAAAAATGTCAAGATAAAGATGGGGCAATACATTGAACTGGGCAAGCCCTTCGGCATATACCGCGACTCCGCGGGCACGTTCCATGCGACCTACCCGCAGTTCAGTTACCCGATGTTCCTTGAACTCCGCAAGTTCCTCAAGCGAAAAGACGCGCAGTTACGCGCCACAGACGACATCATTGACGTAACAAAGAAGGTCATCGCCACTAGGAACAAGGACGACGAAATTACCTTCTCGCTGTTTGACGGGCAAATGCTCGACGCCACAGAATCCAAGTTGCTCATCGAAATCGCGAACACCATCCCGAGCGATTCGCTCATGACGCTCAACGAGGGCGAAGAAAAAGAAATCATGGAAGGGGTGACCATCACCCGCGAAAACGAAAGCGAATCGAACATCCAGTTCATCATCAACGACACGAACAACGACGAAGAAATCACCGTCACGACAAGCGTTCTCAACACTATCCGCTACTTCAGCGATTCGCTATCCCGCTTCCCCATCGACAAGCCCACGCACCTTTCCATTGATACCGACCTCCGTTACGACAAGGCCTCTAAAAAATGGGTCACGAACCTTGCCATCATGAACGACAAGGTCATCCGCGACATCATGAAAACAGCCGAAAACAAGGTTGACAACCTTAAGCCCGGCGAAGAATACAGGTTCGGTCCCATCAAGCGCGTCCCCATTGACAATTACGGCCGCTATCAGGTAAACTACATCGGACGATTCAACACCGACAAGGAAAGCCGCCCATTCCAGCACCTCTCCTATTACGATGTAACCAAGAACCGCCATGACCAGGCCATGTACCAGGGCAAGGTTTTCATTCTCGGGTCGGCAGCACCCGCCCTGTTCGACTTTGTGCCTGGCCCGCACGAAGAAAACAACCCCGCGGTGCTCATACACGCGACGATTATCCAGAACATTCTTAACGACAACTACATTGTAAACCTCGCTGAAAGGCACCAGCAGTTCATCGTCATTCTGCTCGCCATCCTGTGCATGGCACTAGGCCTTTTCATCAAGAGCTACATATCTATCGGAATATCCGTACTCCTCATGGGGTCATACACCTTTATCGCCTACCACTATTTCCAGGACGGGCTCTATATCGGTTGTTCGAAGCAGTTGTTAGCCATGCTGCTCACCAACATTGCAGCCTTGATAGTCCAGTTCTACTACGAAAACAAGGAAAAGCGATTCCTCGACGGAGCGTTCAAGCAGTATATCTCGCCAGAACTGATTGACGAAATGGTGAACAACGAGATTATGCCTACGCTCGGTGGCGAAAAGTCAAACATCACCGCATACTTTACCGACATCGCAAGCTTCTCCACATTCTCCGAAAAGATTGGCGACCCGAGCCGACTTGTCGACTTGCTGAACGAATACCTGACCGCAATGACGGACACGCTTTTGAGCAACAAGGGTACACTTGACAAGTACGAAGGCGATGCCATCATCGCATTCTTCGGAGCGCCCATGCCCTTGGAAAACCACGCACAGAGCGCCTGTAGCGCCGCCTGCGACATGCAGAGCAAGCTCATGAAGCTCCGCAAGAAATGGACCAGCGAAGGCGATAAATGGCCGAAGGTCGTGCACGACATGCACATGCGCATCGGCATCAACTCGGGCGACATAGTGACAGGCAATATGGGTTCCACCATGCGCAAGAACTACACCATGATGGGCGACGCCGTGAACCTCGCCGCACGCCTTGAAAGTGCCGCCAAGCAATACGGTGCGTACATACAAATTAGTGAAGACACGCAGAAGCACCTTGAGCCCGGCAAGTTCATCTACCGTTCGCTCGACACCATCCGCGTGGTAGGCAAGAGCCTTCCGGTCAAGACATTCGAACTCTTGGCGAAAGCGGACTGCGAAAACAAGGACAAGCTCAAAAAACTCGTGGAAATTTGGGAACAGGCGCGCGAAGCATACCTCGCCATGGACTGGGACAAGGCACAGGAACTGTTCACGCAGTGCCTGGATTACGAGCCGCACCTGCCGGAACGCGACCCGGGAAGCAAGACCTGCCCGAGCCTCGTGTACATACAGCGCTGCATCGCCTACCGCGAGAATCCGCCCGTAGCACCGGGCGAGACCTGGGACGGCGTGTTTACAGCAACAAGCAAATGACGAAGTCATACCGAAGTGCCGAAGGCACAAGTGTATCCACAAGCAAGAAAAGTGAATGTCCTTATTTCACTATATTCGCCTGCGACATAACACAATAAAATAAAGTATCCATTGTCATATGGATACTCTCGCCTTGCGCAGCAAGGCTTCGGTATGACGCTTCGCGTCAATTCAGTTCGATATTGTCGATAAGGCGGGTCTTGCCGAAGAAGGCTGCAACCAGGATAACGGCCTTGTCCGAAGACTTCAGCACGCCGGAGAACTTCTGCAAGTCCTTCTGGTTCACGACTTCGACAAACTGCACCTGGCCGCGGTTCAGCAAAATAGACTTCACCACGATATCGCGAAGCTTCGCCACGCCCTTTTCGCCGGCGAGGAAAGCGGCCTTCGCTTCTTTCAGGCCAGTAGAAATGCCGAGAGCCTGCACGCGTTCTTCTTCGGAGAGGTATTCGTTGCGGCTCGAGAGAGCAAGCCCCGAAGCCTCACGCACGATAGGCACGCGGTGGATTTCGATATCAAAGTTCAAATCCTTCACCATGCGTTCAATGAGGAATACCTGCTGGTAATCCTTTTCGCCAAAGTAGGCGCGGTCAGCCCTGGTGATGAGGAACAGCTTAGACACAACAGTCAACACGCCACGGAAGTGGCCCGGGCGGTATGCGCCACAATAAAGGCTTTCGAGGGTTTCGTCGCGAACCATGGTAAGCGGGTCGCCATCCGGATACATTTCCTTCACGGTCGGAGCGAACACGAAATCTGCACCCAGGGATTCCGCAAGCTTGGCATCAGCCTCGAGGCGCTTGGGATACTTGTCCAGATCTTCGTTCTTGCCGAACTGGATTGGATTCAAAAACACACTGACAACCGTAATATCACAATCCTTCACCGAGGCCTTGATGAGGGCGCCATGACCTTCGTGGAGCGCACCCATCGTCGGAACGAGACCGATTGTTTTACCCTCTTTCGCAAGCGGTCTTAGCGTTTCGCGAAGAGTTTCGATTGACTTTATGACTTGCATATAACCTTCTTAATTACCTTCTGGAACAAAATAAGTCGTTTGGCGGGGACACGATTCGATGGCATCGAGCACCAGTTTCAAGTGGTTCTCGTTATGCACAAAGTCGATGTGATCCGTGTTGATGATAAGGACGGGCGCATGCGGGTAGTGCCAGAAATGCAGGTCGTAACGGGCCTGCAGGCCCTTGAGGTAACTGCCTTCGATAGATTTTTCCATCGGGCGGCCACGGCTCTTGATGCGCGAAAGGAGTGTAGGGATGCTCGCCTGCAGGTACACGACCATGTCCGGTCGAGGAATCTCATGTTCGATAGCCTTCGAAACCTGCTCGTACATTGCAAATTCGCTATCCGAAAGGTTCTGGGCGGCAAAGATGGCATCCTTGTCGAACGTGTAGTCGCTCACGAGCAAGTCGTGGAACAGGTCGCTCTGGAGCGCGGAATGCTGCAACTGCTTGTGGCGCTCCAGCAAAAAGAACAGCTGGGTCTGGAACGCGTAGGGTTCGGGATTCTCGTAGAACTTTTCGAGGAACGGGTTGTCCTGGTAATTCTCCTCGATACAGAGGGCATTCCAGCGCTCGGCGATGATACGCGCAAGCGAGGTCTTGCCAACCCCGATGACACCTTCAATGGCGAGAAAATGTACACCCTTGTCAGTAAGCATTACGGTTCCTCCGCTGTGATGGTACGGAATTCGATTTTCCCTTCTTTCTGGAGGAGTTGCGAAAGCAAGTCCTTCATGGTGCAGTTGCTGAGCGGGTCGACCCAATCGGGGGCGATGTCATTCAGCGGAACGAGCACGAACTGGCGGTTCGGGATTTCGACATGCGGGATGGTCGGGCGACCGGCCATAACCCTGTTACCAAAGTAAAGCAGATCCAGGTCTATTTCGCGGGAATTCCAGTGCCCGCGGGGTTTGCGTCCGAGCACGAGTTCCGCCCCCTTAAGATAATGGAGCAGGCGCTTCGGATCGCCGTCGTACCAAAAACTCACGACCTGATTGAAATACGGGCCCTGTCCTTCCGGTCCTACCGGAGGAGTCTCGTAAATAGGGCTTTCCATCCAGCCACCCGAAGAAATACGCGAAAGCATATCCCTTCCTTCGGCTAGCCTACGGAATCGCGGCGCAAGATTGCTGCCCAATGCGACAAAAACGCGGTCTAATGAATCCACATTATTAATATAGCATTTTTCAACGTGTGCTTACTCCATTCGAATACCCCGTGAATAAAAATGCGTTTGGAGGCACACTTTTTTGACAAAGTGAGATTATTTTTGTATTTTATGAACGATTCCAAGGGAATCCTTATTTCCAATTCATAAATAAATCGAAGGGATTTTTCTTTTTATTCCCTTTTTACATTTTCCAAGAAAATAAAAGTTTTTAACACCTCACTCATAGCCAAAGGAACGAAACGTGCCTAGACAAAAGAAGGTTCAGGAAGAGCCGCAACTCCTTTCCGACAGCATTGATATTAACGCATCGATAGATTATGAAAAATTGGGCGACCTCGCCAAGCCCATTCCGGGCGTGGACGCAGCGGATTCCTCGCGCAAGCGCCGTGGACGCCCCAAGAAGCAGGCCGGCGAAGAAGCCGCCCACGAAGATTCCCCCAAAGTAGAAGTTGCACCCTCCGAAGCACCCGCCCCGAAGGCCGAAGCCGCTAGCGAGAAGAAAGCAGACGTAACCCCGCGCGAAGCAAACAACCTCGAAAAGAAACAGAACGAGGCTCGCCAGTCCGAGGCCGCACAAAATGCTACCGCGCCCGAATCCAAGCCCGCCAACGCAGGCGATGCTGGCGCCCAGGCCGCCGCTGCTGATGCCAACCCCCAGAACAACAACGGCAACAACCAGAACAACCAGCAGCGCAACAATAACGGCAACAACAATAACCAGAACGGCCAGCGCAACAACAACCAGAACAACAACAAGTTCAATAAGTTCAATAAGTTCAAGAACCGCCACAACAGGAACCTTCCGCAAGACGATTTCATTGACGAAAGCATCCAGTTGCCGCCTCCTGACCCCGAGAAGGTGGCCGCCGCGCGCGCCAAGTGGCGCGAACTCCGCGGGCTCCCGATGTACGAACTGCAGCAGCGCGCCGAAGAACTCGGCATCGAAGACTTCAAGCGCATGCGCAAGCAGGCTCTCGTCTACAGCATCCTGAGCGCAATCACCGGCGAAGACAGCCCCATCTATACCGAAGGCGTGCTGGAAATTATTCCGGAAGGCGGTCACGGATTCCTGAGGAACCCCGACCACAACTACCTCGCGGGCCCCGACGATATCTATATCAGCCGTAACATCATCCGCCGCTACGACCTCAAGATGGGCGACACCATCACGGGCCAGATCCGCCAGCCGAAGGAAGGCGAAAAGTACTTCGCGCTCATGCGCATCGATACGGTGAACTTCGAATCACCCGAAAAGACAAAACGCCGCGTGGCATTCGAATACCTGACCCCGATCCACCCGGTCGAGAAACTGAACCTCGAATGGAAAAAGGACGAATACGGCACGCGTATCATGAACCTGTTCACACCTATCGGCAAGGGCCAACGCAGCATTATCCTCGCCCCTCCGCGTACAGGTAAGACTGTCCTTTTGCAGAACGTGACACAGGCGCTCACCACGAACCACCCGGAAGTGAAGTTGATGATCCTCCTCATCGACGAACGCCCCGAAGAAGTAACCGAAATGCGCAAGCTCATCGACCGCCTCAAGGACGAAGCCGCCAAGCTGGGCAAGAACGTCCAGGCCGAAGTGCTCGCCTCTACGTTCGACGAGCCGCCCGAGCGCCACATCAAGGTGGCCGACATGGTGCTTGAAAAGGCCAAGCGCCTCGTAGAACACGGCAACGACGTCGTAATCCTGCTCGACTCCATCACGCGTTTTGCCCGTGCGAACAACGTTGTCATCCCTCACTCCGGCAAGATCTTGAGCGGCGGTGTGGACGCCAACGCCATGCAGCGCCCCAAGCGCTTCTTCGGTGCAGCCCGTAAAATCGAAAACGGCGGTAGCCTCACCATCATCGGCACGGCCCTCATCGAAACGGGTAGCCGCATGGACGAAGTGATTTTCGAAGAATTCAAGGGCACTGGCAACATGGAACTCGTGCTCGACCGCCGTATCGCCGAAAAGCGCATCTGGCCGGCCATCGATATCTTCAAGTCCGGTACCCGCAAGGAAGAGCTCCTGCTTACCGACGAAGAACTGCGCCGCGTCTGGATCCTGCGCCGTTACCTGCAGGATATGACCACCGTGGAAATCATGGAATTCATGCGCGACAAGCTCAAGGTATTCGAAACCAACAAGGATTTCCTTTACTCGATGAATGGTTAATTTTAGGAAAAAGGAAAAAAAATGAAACAGAAAATTTTCTTTGCAGGCACTGGCAACATGGGCGGAGCAATCCTCCGCGGGCTCCTGAACGCCAAAACCGACCCGAAATCCATCTTCTTCTTTGACCCGAGCGACAAGGCCGCCGAAGCAGTAAGCGCCCTCGGTTGCGTGCGCGTCAAGAACTTCGCCGAAGGTATCAAGAAGGCCGACGTGACTTTCCTCTGCGTGAAGCCGCAGATTTTCAAGCTGGTCGCTGCCGAATGGAAGGATGCCGTCAAGGCCATCAAGGGCACCAAGACGTTCGTGAGCATCATGGCCGGCGTTGCCCGCAAGAGCCTTACCGACGTGCTCGGCGCCAAGAACCAGGTGCTCCGCGTGATGCCTAACCTGCCGCTCACCGTCGGCAAGGGCACCGTGGCACTCGCCACGGACGGCGTCTCCGAAGACACGCTCAAGATTGCCGAGGAAATCTTCGGCAACATCGGGGTCACCTGCCGCGTCGCCGAATCGCTGATGGACGCCGTCACCGGACTTTCCGGTAGTGCCCCCGCCTACGTTTTCGAATTCATCGAAGGCCTTACCCGCGGTGGCGTGAAGGCCGGTCTCACCCGCGATGTGGCCCTCAAGCTCGCCCTCGGTACCATCGAAGGCAGCGTCGAACTCGTGAAGCAGTCGGGCAAGAGCCCGAGCGACCTCTGCGCGATGGTCTGCTCGCCCGCCGGCACGACGATTGCAGGCGTAGACGCCCTCGAAGAAGGCGCCTTCCGCTCGAGCCTCATCAAGGCCGTAGTCGCCGGCACCGAACGCTCCAAGGAACTCGGGAAATAAGCGCTACACGCGATGTCCTCTATCGATTTTTTCACAAAGGAAACAGACACGTCCTCGTTCATCCTGGACGTTCTTTCCTCTGTGGACTATTCGGTAGAAACGCATAGCGCAGCCACTCCCCATACTCCAATCGCATCTATAGTCATCTGGGACTTGGATTCATTCAAGGATGAAAGTGCCGGAGCGCTCACGCGCATTCGCACTTTTGCCCCCGATACCATGATCCTCGCCTACGCCGAAAATCCGGAGGCGTATGCGGCCATTCCCGGTAACCTCTACGACATCCTGCTCTCGGTCGAGGCGCTTCGCCTGCACCTGATGAGCAAGATTGCAAAGCTCAAGGAAATCCAGAGCGCGCGCCGCATATTCACCGAACGCATGAGCCACCTCGTAGGCAAAAGCGATTCGATGAAAAAACTCCGCAAGACGGTGGAACGCGCCATTTTGCACACGGGTCCGGTACTCATCCAGGGCGAATCGGGTGTTGGCAAAGACCTTGTAGCCCGAGCCATTGCCTGCATGTACGACAAGTTCGTCGTCGTGAACTGCAGCGCCATCCCCGACACGCTTTTCGAAAGTGAGCTCTTCGGGCATACGCGCGGCGCGTTTACCGGAGCGCAGAACGAACGCATCGGGCTCTTTGAAGACGCAAACGGCGGCGCCATATTCCTGGACGAAATCGGCGACATGCCCCTGCACGCCCAGGTCAAATTGCTGCGCGTTATCCAGAACCACGAAATCCGCCCCATCGGCGCCAACAAGACGCGCCATATCGACGTGCGCATCATTGCGGCAACAAACCGCGACCTGCGCGAAGAAATCGCCGAAAAGCGCTTCCGCGAAGACTTGTTCTACCGACTGAACGTCATCCCAGTATCGCTATCGCCCCTGCGCGAACGCAAGGAAGACGTCGAAGATTTGGCCAACTACTTTATCCGCCAGTACGCACCCGCGGGCGAACCGTACACACTCTCGCCCGATGCCCTCGCAAAACTTGAGGCGCACAACTGGCCCGGCAACATTCGCGAACTGGAGAACGTCATCCAGCGCACGCTTTGCTTCACCGACCCCGGCACCATTACGGCAAACGACCTGCAAATCGAAGAACCGGCCTCGCACCCGCAGCACCAGGGCCAAGGCACCGTTAATTCCGAAATTAAAAGCTATTCGCAATTCCAAGAAAAACAACTGGAAGAAGAACGCGAATTCCTCAAGGCGAAAATCCGCGAATGCGACGGCTCCATAAGCCTCGCCGCCGAACGCATGGGCCTACTGCGCACCACGCTATACAACAGGCTCTCCCGCCTCGGCATCAATGTAAAGAATCTCAAGTAACAGGCGCGAAGGCCCAATCCAGAAGGCCATCGGCACGCGCACTGCCGGCAGGCGATACACGCACACGCCCGCCGTTCACGACCATAATGCGGTCGCCATAAGTTTCCGCATACTCTATAGAATGCGTCGAAACCATCACGCCCATCTTGCGCGAAACCGCAAGTTCCTTGAGCGTGCGGAACAGCGCATGGCTACGCGGGATATCCAGGAACGCATTCGGCTCGTCCAGGAGCATCACGTCTACCTGCTGGGCCACGGCCTCGGCCAGGTACACTCGGGTGCGTTCGCCGTCGCTTAGTTCCGCGACCGGGCGACTTGCAAACTTTTCAACGTCGAGCAGGCGCATCGATTCTGCAATCACGCGCTCGTCTTCCCTACTCCGGCCATCGAGAATTCCCGAATAAGGAGTGCGGCCAAGGCCAACAAACTCGAGCACTGTCATGCGGTCAGGCGGCTGCACGCCCATGCGCACGAGCGCGACCTTCTTCGAAAGTTCCATCAGGTTCCAGCCATCTTTGCGGTCGTAAACATCCTTGCCGCAAATTTCGACTTTGCCTGCAAGCGGTGGCAACAAGCCGGCAAGGACTTTCAAGAGCGTACTCTTGCCGCAACCGTTCTCGCCCATCAAGGCAACGACCTCGCCCGCTTCCAGGCTAAAATCAAACGCCGACGCAAACGCATTATCTATGCCCGCATACCCGAACTGCAAACCACGCACGTCAAGCACGTTCATCATAGAGCCCTCCCGTTACGGTTGCCGTGCAGGAGTACATACAAAATAACAGGAACACCGATAATGCTCAGCACCGCATTGAGCGGAACCGACACCGGGAAGAGCCCGGCGACAAGCGCAAGGAGAGCGCCACACAATGACGCCGCGGGCAAAAGTACGCGATGGTTCGTTGTGCGGAAAAGCATAAAGGCAAGGTGCGGCACAGCGATGCCGATAAACGCCACAGGGCCGCAGTAAGCCGTCGCGGCGCCGGCTAGGATGCTCGAGCCAAGCAGCACGCAGACACGGGAGCGGCCGACCCGCACGCCTAGCCCACGGGCAAAGTCATCGCCCATGTGGATGGCGTTCAGGTAACGCATAGAGCAAACCACCAGTACAAGCCCGACCAAGACCGAGACCGCGAAACCCGGCACAGCGCCGAGCGTAAGCCGCCCGAAACTCCCGAGGCCCCACGACACGTAGACTTGCAGACTCTCGGCATCGGCGCCCGACACGAGCACGTTCACGAGCGCATTCACAAAGTACCCCACAAGGAGGCCGGCCACAAGAAGTACGGAACTGTTCCTAAACCTGGAGGCGAGGACCAGGACAATCTGCGTCACAAGGATAGCGCCTGCCGCGGCCGCCCCCAAGACGCCGAGCGCGCCGAAACCGAAACCGGCCAAAAGGGCAATAGCGACCCCGAGGCTCGCCCCGCTGCTGATGCCCAATACGTAAGGGCCGCAAAGCGGGTTACGGAAAACAGTCTGCAGGCAGAGGCCAGAAACCGAAAGAGCCACGCCGGCAAGGACTGCCGCCACGGCGCGCGGGAACCGCAATTCCCACAAAATTCTGGAATGGAATGGTTCGGCCTTATCCGGATTGAATATCGCTAAAGCCAAATCGTGCAGGGAAACATCCACCGGACCGGACACCAAAGTCCACGCAAAGAACACCAAAACACCAACGGATATCGCTCCGAAGCAAAGTGCGGTGCGTTTCATACGCGTCCTTATTTTTTGGCTTTGGCCTGACCCTGCTTCTTCGCGTCTTCCTTGACACGAACATAGCGTTCAGGAGGAACGTTCTCGAACCCCTGGAGCGCGTTGAGCCAGTTGTCGTTCATGTCGCGGAATTCAAGCTTCTTCAAGTTGTGCTTGAGGGTATCGTCGGCAACCTTGAACGTCACGTAGTCCCAACGGATAACCTGACGATCCCGGAACACTTCACGGGTAACCATGGAGGTGTCGTTGTCGAAACGGTAGCGGGCCTTGTAGGCATATTCGCTCGTCTTCTGGTAACGGCCAGAATCGGAGAAGATGCGCGTCGTGCCGTTAAGCGTGTCGTTCATGTCGAATGCAAGTTCTGCATCGCGGAAGGCATGACCATGGGCAACAATCGGAGTGCGCCACTTGCCGCGGACGACTTCCTTGACCTTCTTCTGGAAAAGCGTGTCGACCTTCCAGTGGTCGAAGTTGCTCTTGTCGTACTTGGCACGCTGGACGTACTTACCAGCCTGAATCATCTTGCGCACGCTGTCCGCCTTAGCCTTGGCAAGGCTATCGGTATTGGCACGCGGTGCAGTGGACTGGCCGGCCTGGTTCAATGAATCCAGCTTGTGCTGAATCATTTCGTCGAGAGTCGGTTGAGCGCCACGCGGAGCGACGACGGAATCAACCGGCTGGACAGATTGTGCAAAAGAGACCCCTGCAAAAGCGAGGGAAACAAACGCTGCAAAAAAACACTTGTGTATAGACAAAATCATCGTCTTAAATTTAGTTAAAGGGCAAAAAAAAATGCCTGCACCACCAAAAAAACGACAAAAAAAAGCATACTACACAAAATAAAGCAACAATTTTATATTTGGGCCATGCTCGATTACACCCAAGTTCCCAGCCCCTGCTTCGTCCTGGACGAAAAAAGACTCGTCAAAAACATGGAAATTCTGGACGATATCCAGAAAAAGACCGGTGTCCACATCATCTGCGCCCTCAAGGGGTACAGTTTCTGGAGGTCGTTCCCCCTTATCGGGAAGTACCTGTGCGGGGCGACGGCATCGAGCCTCAACGAGGCAAAACTCGCCCGCGAAGAGATGAACAAGGAAGTCCACGTATTTGCGCCCGTCTATTCCGACGACGAAATCGACGAAATCCTTTCGCTCGCCGACCACATCAGCTTCAACAGCTTTAGCCAGTGGCAGCGCTTCAAGGACAAGACCATCAAGGCCGGTGTAAGCGCAGGCATCCGCGTGAACCCCGAATTTTCGACCGTCGAAACCGACCTGTACAACCCGTGCGGCAAGTTTTCGAGACTCGGAGTTACCGAAAAAGAGTTCAAACCGGAACTCTTGGACGAGATTGAAGGTTTGCATTTCCACGCCCTGTGCGAGCAAGATGCCGACGCGCTCGAAGGCGTACTGGCGGCTTTCGAGAAGCATTTCGGCAAGTACATCGACCAGATGAAGTGGGTAAACTTCGGCGGCGGGCACCACATTACACGCAAAGATTATCACAGGGACGAACTCGTGCGCATCCTCAAGGGATTCATGCAGAGGCATCCTGGTGTGCAGGTCATCATGGAACCGGGCGAGGCCGTCGGGTGGCAGACGGGCGAACTTGTAGCCACGGTCGAAGACATCGTGCACAACGAAGTGGACATCGCAGTCCTGAACGTCTCGGTTAGCGCACACATGCCCGACTGCTTGGAAATGCCCTACAGGCCCATGGTCACTGGGTCTGGCATGCCCGGCGAAAAGAAGTTTACGTACAAGTTAACCGGATGTTCCTGCCTTGCGGGCGACCAGCTCGGCGACTTCTCCTTCGATGAACCGCTCAAGATCGGCGACAAGATTATCTTCGAAGACATGATCCACTACACCATGGTGAAGACCACGTTCTTCAACGGGGTAAGGCACCCGAGCATCGGCAAGTTCGACATGGACGGAAAATTCCATTTGCTCCACAAGTTCACTTACGAACAGTTCAAGGAAAAACTGTGATTTTCAAGAGTGAAGAAGAGACCCTTGCGTGGGCAGAGGAATTCGGCAAGTCGCTCAAGGCGGGCGACATGGTCGCGCTGTACGGCAACCTCGGTGCAGGCAAGACGGTGATGAGCCGCGGCATTTGCAAGGGGCTCGGCTTCGAGGGCGCTGTCTGCTCCCCCACCTACACCATATTGCACGAATACCCGAACGCCCCCACTATCTTCCACTTCGACCTCTACCGCCTCGAACCTGGGACGGAACTCTACGAGGTGGGGTTCGACCACGACTACCTTTCGAAGGGAATCAGCCTAATAGAATGGCCCGAACGCCTTGAGGGCGAAACGGGCGACATTACGCACAAAGTAACAATAAAGATTCTTTCGGAAACCGAACGCGAAGTAACGCTCGAAAAAATCCGTTAGGCGCTAGAACGCGAACTTAACGCCCATCGTGAACAAGCCAACCTGGCCCCAGCCGCCTTCAAAGAACAGCGACAGGTGGTTACCCACTTCAAAGCCAAGTACGGCAAAGTTGAACATGATGAAGCCGCCGCCATTCCAGAACACACCACCGAGGCCTCCATAGGAATAGAGCCTGAAGTACTTGAAGTTCAGCCAGTTCAGTTTGATTCTCGGGATGATAGAAATAAGCGGGGTCTTGTTAATAGTCGTATAGTCTACCATGACGCCCACTTCAAGGAGGTAGAAGAGCTCATAGCCGACACCGATGGAATACGCCATCAGGTCTGGGTCCGAATCCTCTTCGCCGGCAATATCGTCAATAATGGCGACAAATATCTCGCCAAGGGCCGTCACCGGGAAAAAGCCCATGAAGAAACTGACGTTGAGGCGTCTCTTTTGCCAGCTTTCTTCCCAGGTTTCTTCTCTGGGCGTCGTGGGTGCGGTGGTTACCGGCGAAGTTTCTTTTACCGTCGCATCTACCGTATATCCGGAATTCTGCGCAGGCACCGAACTTGGTTGCTGCTCCCAAGAACTGCCAACCGGGGCGGCTTCTTCTGGAGCACTCGCCTCCTGAGCGCCAGCACCATCGGCAACACCGCTCGGGGCTGTAGCACCCTGAATTTCACTTTCCAGTTCGGCAAAGGCGGCATCTTCATTGGCGATAGGCTCAGCGAAATCGGCCTGAGCAAAAGCGAGCGAGCAAGCAATCAATGCTGAAAATGCAATTTTCTTCATAGGGTACCCCCGCGTTTTTCTTTATTCAAAATAAGTTATTCTTGCAGAAAAAAACTCATCTTCGGCAAAAGATGCGGAAATAGTGAGCCAGAGCACCATTTTTTCGTCCATTTTTCTAAATTTGGCCCACATATGGCACTTATCGAAATTATCATCATCGCCATTGTCGAGGCAATGGACTGCTTTGCCGTCGCCGTTTCTACGGGGCTTGCCAAGTCAGGCATCCGTTACAGCCGGGCAATGCTCCAAGCGGTGAGTTTCGGAGTTTTCCAGGGTGGCATGACGCTCCTCGGGTATTTTCTCGGGAGTTTTGCCGACCGCTGGTTCAATACCGTCGGCACTCCCATCGCCTGCACCATCCTCTGCATTCTGGGCGCACGCATGATATGGGGCGCCATTCGCGGGGACGCCGGTGAAGAAGAAGGCGAACAAATTGCCGCGAAGAACTTGACCATCGCAAACATATTGCTCCTTTCCGTTGCGACAAGCATCGATGCCTTCGCCGTAGGAATCTCGTTTGCCTTCGTGAACGCGAACATGGTGTTTGCCACGTCGGCAATCGCATTTGCAAGTTTTGCCATGGGTGTCATCGGTTTCGAAATCGGGCGCCACACAGCCAAGCGATTCAAGACAAAAATCCCCGAAATTATCGCAGGCATTATCCTCATCGGCATCGGCGTAAAGATGCTGTTCTAGCCTTTTAAAACCGGAACAGGACAACCGCCACATTGACGTGGCGGCTTTTTTATGCTATATTTGAATTTGCGAATGAATTGCAAATTCGTTCCGGCAGGGACGGTCCGGTTCATTCCCAGAGGCAAAATGGAATACAAGACTCAAACGCGGCAAGTCATCATGGACTTCATGGTCAAGAATCCTGACCGGATTTTCAAGGCGTCCGATATCGCCCAGGACCTGCCTTCCGTTTCGTTAAGTACCATCTACAGGAACCTCTCCCGCCTCGAAAAAGCGGGCATCGTGCAAATCGTCGGAGCCGAAGAGAACAAGGAACTCCAGTACCGTTACACGGGTCCGAGCAAGTGCCAGGCAAAAATGCACCTGGTCTGCAAAATTTGCGGCAAGTTTTTCCACCTCGATGGCCCCGCCCTCAAGATGTTGCAACTTTCGGTACAACGGATCAAGGGGTTCGAACTGGACCAACAGCAATCCGTCTTGTTGGGTAGATGTGCCGGATGCTCGCGGAGGCGCATGCGCCATGGATAAAGCCCTGTTCGGCAAACTCCTGGTGATGCTCGCGTCGCTTTATGTATCGCGACACCTGGAACACCATTGCCACGGCGAACACTGCCATGTTTGCCACCACATCCACCGTTGCCTCGAGTTTATCTCTGTCTGCATGGAACTGGTTGTCGAGTCCTTCGAGTTCGCCCTGAGCGGAGTCTTTTTCAGGCTCCCCCGCGTCAAGTTCCCGAAAGCACAAACCACCACCCTCGTTTCACAAAAAGTCCTACTGCTGAATTGATGATTGCCGCCCCCCAAAACGACAAGTGGCATAAGGCCGCACACCAATATCAACAACAATTGTCCATGAGGACAAGGGACTTTACATGAAAAAATTTGCATTCCTTGCATTTTTGATTTTTTTGGCAGCATTCATGCTGTCCGCTTGCGAGATGGAATCCGGAAAGAAGGACTCTTCCCAGAAAAAGATTTCCATCGTCGCAACAATCTACCCGCAATACGACTGGATCAAGAACATCCTGGGTGAACGCATAAACGACGTCGACCTCAAGTTGCTCATCAAGAACGGCACCGACCTGCACAGCTACAAGTCGTCGGCACAGGACATCGCCGCCATCGCCGGCGCAGACATGGTCGTTTACGTGGGCGGAGAATCCGATGACTGGATCAAAAAGGCGCTCGAAGCCACCCCGAAGGCGGGCCGCGTACAGGTGAACCTCATGGAGGCACTCGGCGACCGCGTTAAGGAAGAAGAAATCGTGGAGGGCATGCAGGCCGAAGAAGAACACCACCACGAACACGGCGAAGAACATGCCGAAGAACACGAAGACGAGCACCATGAGCACGCCGAGGAGCACCACCACGAAGAGGAAGAAGCCGAAAACGACGAGCATATTTGGCTTTCGTTAGTAAACGCAAAAATCCTGGTGAAAAGCCTCGCCGAAGCCCTTGCTAAAATCGATTCCGCTAACGCAGAAACGTACAAGACAAACGCCACCAACTTTACGGCCAAGCTGAACGAACTCGACGGTGCATATGCAGCTGCCGTAGCCGAAGCGAACAACAAGACCATTCTGTTTGGCGACAGGTTCCCGTTTCGCTATATGGTGGACGATTATGGCATTAAGTATTTTGCCGCGTTTGTTGGGTGTTCCGCCGAGAGCGAGGCGAGCTTTGAAACGGTTACGTTCCTTGCGGGGAAGATGGATTCTCTACAACTGCCCGCCATCATCACGATTGACGGGAGCAACGGGAAAATCGCCCGCACCATCCTCGAAGCAAGCAAGAAATCTAAGAACGCACAGGTCCTGACGCTCAACTCGATGCAGTCGGTAAAAGGCAACCAGGCCGGCGACGATTACCTGAGCATCATGAAATCCAACCTGGAAGTCTTGAAGCAGGCTTTGAAATAAGCAAGCAGGAAAGAATATGAACGAACTAATCCCTCTGATAAAATGCCGCCAGCTGACCCTCGGCTACGGAAGCAAGGACCTGGTCCGTGATTTGGACTACGAAGTGAACGTTGAGGATTACCTCTGCATCATCGGCCGTAACGGATCCGGCAAGACGACGTTCCTCCGTGGAATCGCCGGCCTGCTCAAGCCCAAGTCGGGCAGCATCGAACTCTGCGATGGCCTGAAGCGTAGCGAAATCGGCTACCTGCCGCAGATGACGGTTGTTCAGAAGGATTTTCCGGCTTCGGTCGAAGAGATTGTGCTGTCGGCATTCCAGGGCAAGCACCGCCTGCTACCGTTTTATGGACGGGACCAGCGGGACCGCGCCATGGAATGCATGGCGCTGACCCGCACCGAAAGTTTGCGCAAGTCGTGCTTCCGCGAACTTTCGGGAGGCCAAAAGCAGCGAGTGCTTTTGGCCAGGGCCCTCTGCGCTGCAGAACGCCTGCTGCTCCTTGACGAACCGGTGACGGGCCTCGACCCCGAATCATCGGAGACGATGTACCGCGTCATCAAGGACCTGCACAAGAAAGGGATGACTATTGTCATGGTGACCCACGATGTGGATGCCGCCCTAGACGATGCCACCCGTGTGATGAACTTCGACCAGATTTCCGTGAAGGGGAAATAACCATGCCAGAAATCATCGAAAAACTTTCATTCTACCTGGACTTCCCTTTCGTGCAGTACGCGATTATCGTAGGCGTACTCGTTTCGCTCTGTTCTTCGCTCCTGGGCGTAACACTCGTACTCAAGCGTTACTCCTACATCGGTGACGGCCTTTCGCATGTGGCGTTCGGTGCCCTTGCCATCGCATCGGTGCTGAAACTTTCGAACAACATGCTGCTGATTTTGCCCGTAACCATAGCTGTAGCAATACTCCTGCTCTGCACCGGAAAAAACGCACGCATCAAGGGCGATGCCGCGGTCGCCATGGTATCGGTCGGCGCGCTTGCCATCGGTTACTTGCTGATGAATATCTTTTCGACTTCGGCGAATATTTCCGGTGACGTTTGCACTACGCTTTTCGGTTCCACATCGATTCTCACCTTGAAGGCAGAAGAAGTCTACCTGTGCATCGTTCTCTCTTGCATAGTCATCTTCTGCTTTATCCTGTTTTACAATAAGATATTCACCATCACCTTCGACGAGAACTTCGCACGGGCCACAGGTGTCAACACCACAATTTTCAACCTGCTGATTGCGGTCATCGTAGCCGTCATCATCGTACTTGCCATGAACCTTGTGGGTGCGCTTTTGGTGTCGGCCCTCGTTGTGTTCCCGGCACTTTCGGCAATGCGCACGTTCAAGAGTTTCTTCTCTGTGACGATTGCGGCAGCAACCATCTCGGTAATCTGTTCGCTTATCGGCATCGTGATAGCCATTCTCGCAGGGACCCCAGTAGGTTCCACCATCGTGGCGGCGGATATCGTAGTTTTCGGCCTATTCTACCTGATAGGCATCGCACGAAACGGCGGTAACTAAGTTGTCTAAACATTTCAAAAAAACGGTCATCGTACTGATTGCCGTACTTCTGCTCGCCCTAAGCGCCTCCGCTAAGGCTCCAAGCGGCAACGCGCCCAAGAAAATCGACATTGACCTCACCCGCATGAGCAGCACCATGGTCTACGCGCAGGTCTATAAAATGGTGACTGACCCCGTAAAGTTCATCGGGAAACGCATTAGAATGAAGGGCGTGTTTTCAAGTTACTACGACCAGGAAACCAAAAAGCGGTTTTACGGTTGTGTGATTGCAGACGCACTCGCGTGTTGCTCACAGGGGCTAGCCTTTGAACTTGCCAAGGAACGTAAGTTCCCTGATGAATTCCCGGACGAAGGCGAAAAGATTACCATCATTGGCGATTTTGAAATGGCAGAAGACGGCGACGACGCCTACCCCATCATCCGCAACGCAAAAATGTCAAACGAGTAACCCTGCGGTGAAGTTTTTCAAGACCATAGTCGTACTGTCCTTGGTCGCGGGCCTCTTGGCTATCGCGCAGCACCATCACGACGATTTTGACGGGCACGAAGACTGCCCCATTTGCGCCCTGGTGCAAGATGGCCTGGATTATCACGACTATACGCCGCAAATTGCCGTTTTCTGGGCGGTTCTCTTTACACTTGCCGGCGCAAAATGCGCCCGCAAGGCCAACCCGCATTTCCATTTTTACAGGCCGCGCGGGCCGCCCGCGATTCTTGCCTAGCCTGTAAAAACTCTAATCGCAACATCCTGCTTTTTGCCTAGCGAAGTTCCGCCGGGCGTTTTTGTCGCATTGTCCGCACACGTCTTTGCGGATAGGATTGCTGCAACCAAAGGCCGCCCGCACAGCGGCATATTCAACAAACGAGTAAAAGATGAAATTTTTCAAGACCCTTTCCGTTGCCCTTTTCGGCACCGTTCTTTGCGCATTCTTCGCCGCCTGCGGCGACAACAACAGCACCTCTACCGACCAGCACGAACACTTCGAAGTCGAAGGCTGGAACCTTTACTGGCCCAACTGGGAACTCGCCTACAGCGTCTATCGCGGCAAGGCCGATACTAGCCTCGAAGTGCTCAAGGTGAACGCGAACTGCATGAGCGAACACATCAGCATAAAGTTCCTTGACGAAAACAAGAAAGAAGTCGCAGGCCCGAACGACGACGAGCACACCCTCGGCTGGGAAGTCGGCAACAGCAAGATTCTCGACATCCACTGGGAAGGCGGCTGGGGATTCCACCTCAAGGGAATCAAGGAAGGCGAAACGACATTGATCCTGAAGGTCAACCACCACGGCCATGCCGATGCACGCACGCCGGAAATCCGTATCGTCGTAGACAAATCCCTGAAGGCGGACGAATGCCCGTTCCAGGAAGACGAAGATGAAGACTAGCCTTTTTAGGGCTGCCATGGGGAGCCTCCTGCTGGGAGGCCTCCTTCATTCTTTTGCCCAAGAATTTGTACAGGATTTGGGGAGTTCGACAATAGAGGCGGAAAGCCCGAAGCAGGCCCTGCTGGAGGGACTGCGCGAAGATGAGAATTTGAAAGGAGCCGCGCTCGAACGCGAGATTTCGACAACCATCGCGGAGACTATCAGGAACGAGCCCGACGTGGCCATCCGTTCGATGGGGCCGGCTGCGGCACGGCCTGTAATCAAGGGACTTTCGGGGAGCCACGTGGAAGTGACGGAAGACGGCTCCTTCTGCGGCGACATGAGCGCCACGTCGCCGGACCATGCCGTAGCATCGGAAGTGCTTACGGCGCAAAAACTGCGCATACTGCGCGGGCCAAACATCTTATTGCATTCCTATTCAGCTGCAGGCGGTGTCGTGCAGGTCGAGCGCAAGGACATTCCCTTCAGCGATTCGATTTTTCACGGTTACGTGGCGTGGTATGCAGAAAGCGGACAACCGGGAATCGCGACAGCCGTCGGCGCGAATGCGTATGCGATGGGATTCTCGGTCAAGGGAGAACTTTCGGGACGGCGCATGGGCGACATGGAAACACCCGAAGGGACACTCGAAAACACGGACATAGAAAACACCGGAGGCAGCGTCGGTGCCGCCTACGCGTTGGGGCGTTTCAGGTTTGGCGCATCGTACCGCTGGTTCGAAAGCGCATACGGAATTCCCGGAGGTTTCATCGGCGGGCACCCGGACGGCGTGGATATCGATCTGTGGAAGCGCGACCTCACGGTTCGCGGGCTCTACCTGCCGGCAAACCGCTCCGGCGACACGCTGGATGTAACGGTCCGCATCAACCGCTACCACCACAAGGAATACGAGGATGAATCTGTGGGGGCCGAGTTCGCCGTGAACCAGGAAAATTTACGGATAGAAAAATCCATGGCGAATCTGGGCCCCCTTTTCGGGCTAAAATTCGGGGCAGAACTCGACAGCCGCTCGGTCAAGATGGGAGGCTACGTGTTCACGCCACCGACCCGCTCCTACGGGGCATCGCTCTTCGCGGTCGCCAGTGCGGGTGGGTGGCGCGGGCTCGAAATGACTTTTTCGGGACGGCTCGGAGGAGCGTTTTTCCGCCCACAAGAAAGCGTCGTCGCCGACAAGGATGCCATCGAAGACAGGAATTTCGCCCTGTGGGCAGTCGATGCGGAATTCTCGCAGAGGGTCGGCGTCGGCAAGTTCCTGACGCTCGATGTATTCCGGACGACGCGGGCCCCGACCATCGAAGAACTTTACAACCAAGGGCCGCACCTTGCAGCCTATACCTACGAACGCGGAAACCACAAGCTCGACGCCGAAAGCGGGTACGGAACGGAAATAGAATACCGCTCCTACGGGGAACTGCTTTCGTGGCGGGCAGCCGCGCACGGCACGTGGTTCTTGAACCACCTCGCCCCGCGAGCATCCGGGGACACGAACTGGTCACAACTCCTGCCCATATACCAGGTGCGGGGCGACGAGGCCCTGCTCTTTGGCGCCAGCGCCTCGATACAGACAACGGCAGAGCGGGGCCTCCGTGCCTCCGCGGCGGCAAGCTACGTGCGCGGCATTTTCCGTGACGGCGACTGGGGCGACATGCCTCAGATTCCCCCGTTCAAGTTCCACGGAGAAGCGGGCTACATGTGGGAGCACCTGCGCACCTACGCTTACACGGACTTCGCGCTCACCCAGAAATTCGTGGACCGCTACGAAGAGGCTACCCCAGGCTACATAACCTTCGGGCTTATCGCCGAATTGCGCTGGGAACTTGCCCTCGCCCATTACAGCCTCGTGATTCGCGCCGACAACATCCTCGATGCCGACGTGCGCAACCACCTTTCGCGCCTCAAGTCCGTAATGCCGGAAAAAGGCCGCAATTTCAGCGCACTTGCGAAGGCCGAATTTTGATTTGCAGAGGTAAAGCAGAACACAGCAATAGCCCTTCAACTGAAGGGCACGCGTTCTGCTACAAGAAATAAGCCGTAGCGCTAAATTGCAGGCTCCAGAGTTTCATTGGGGACGCTTCTCGGTAAGCGGCCCCTTCTGTCATTTCGACTGTTCCCTCTTTTTCGATGCGGGTCATGTCCATGACAAACCGAACACCGAAAATGAGCCTATTTCCATTACTTAGCGTAGGGCATCCAAAGCCCAGGACAAGCGCCCAACCGAGACCTTCCGCATCAAAGTCAAAGGTTTTATCAACCTCTTTGCCCTCAATGGAGCCGCTAATATTCAAGTTAAACTGGGAGCCTGCTTCCAGATAAAAATTCGGTGTCGGGAAAACGCGCGCCAATACCGGGAACGCAAATCCATACTCATTCAAGGCGAAATTTACTTCATCATCGTATTCATCTTCCGGCGGAAGGCTGTAGGCATCACCATCTAGAGTGATGTAGCCCCACCTAAATTCAGCCTCGCCCACAAAGCCGACAATATGGTTCAGGCGGAACCAATACGAAGCACCTAGTTCAATGTTAAATCCGGGTCCACCACCCAAACGGTTTTTTGAGACACCGTCTTTTGCCGAGCCGAACGTTCCCTTTACCGGTTCGTTGTCCCACACATAGCCAAGCCCAATGGCAAAACGCCCACCAAAATAATGGGATTTATCTTGAGAACCTTCTTCTGCGAAGGCAATTGAGGCTAACAATAGCGCAAAAGCGCAAATTTGAACGATCTTCATATCTTCTCCTACAATAAATATAAACTATTTCCAATATAGTTCACCCTTTTTTCTGTATTTATTGTATTTTTCCCTTAGGATCGAGGAAAGTTTCATGAGAAAGTTATTCAGGCATATCAGTGTTTTCGCATGTTCGCTCTTCTGGGGCAACGGCGCAAGAATCGGCAATCCCATCAAGTTTATCCGTAAATATTGGGCACAATTGCTCGTTTCTTCCATAGCCATACAGACAATCGCCTGCGCATACGGCGGCGAAGACCCCTATGACTATTCCTATGACTGCGACCCGGTTTTCGATACCGAAAAATTCACGAACGAGAACTATACCGATTGCGAAAAGCAGATTGTCGAGCAGGCGCTGATTGCGAAGGACCTGCAGGACAACTTAGGCAAGCGCGAAGACGCCACCCTAGAAGCATGGAACGATGTGAGGCGCAAAATCAGCGAGATGGCCGAAACCTGCGACATGAACAACCTCTATACGGAAGGTTCTCTCACGTCCCTATACTGTTCGGACGGCAGGATATTAATTCCCAAGTAATAAGCAAAAAGGGCCGCATTGCTGCGGTCCCTTTTTGCAAATGTGAAATTAGAGATGTGTAATGTGAAGTGAAATTAATTAGTCATTCCACATCACACATTGTAAATTCGCTACGCTCATTTACCAAATGCTGGGCTCGGTCATATCCATGCAAGCATGGCTGCGACACTCGCCCTACGCATTAGTCCACATTAGTCTTTACCATAAACCTTTTCGGCGTAGGTGATCGTTGCGCCGAGGTATTCGCGGTTCATCTTGGCGATGTAATCCACGGTGATACCCTTCGGGCACGCAGCCTGGCATTCGTAAAGGTTCGTGCAGTTGCCGAAGCCTTCCTTGTCCATCTGGGCGACCATGGCGAGAACGCGCTTCTTGGCCTCGACCTTGCCCTGCGGCAAGAAGCTGAGGTGAGAGACCTTCGCAGAAACGAAGAGCAT
>JBGUQN010000060.1:0-4011 GCA_045131085.1 Fibrobacter sp. | reverse complement strand
ACCGAAATCATCAAGTAAGGAATAATCATGGCTGGTGAACGCATCCGTATTCGCTTGAAGAGCTTCGATCATCGTATGATCGACCGCTCTGCTCAAGACATCGTGAATACAGCTAAGCAAACGGGTGCCCGCATTGCGGGACCCATCCCCCTCCCGACGAAGGTCCAGAAGTATACGGTGCTCCGCTCTCCGCATATCGACAAGACTTCTCGTGAACAGTTCGAATCCCGTACGCACAAGCGTCTTATCGACATCCTTGATGCTACGCCGCAGACTGTTGATTCCCTCATGAAACTTGACTTGCCGGCTGGTGTCGAAGTCGAAATTAAGGTCTAATAACAATGAACGGTATTCTCGCAAAGAAGTTGGGAATGACCCAAGTGTTCACGGAACAGGGCGAATGCGTCCCTGTCACGGTTCTCGAAGCCGGTCCGTGCGTGGTCGTTTCCCACAAGACAGAAGAAAAGGACGGCTACACTGCTGTCCAGATCGGCTTTGGTCTCAAGAAGGAACAGCGTGCCAACAAGGCAGAAATCGGCCATTTCAAGAAGGCTGAAATCGCTGTCCGCGAACACCTCGCCGAATTTGACGTCGCTGATCTCGAATCCTGGCCGGTTGGCAAGGAATTCGGTGCTGCCGACTTCGCCGATGCAAAGATGGTGAACGTCTCCGGCATTTCCAAGGGTCACGGCTTCTCTGGTGCCATCAAGCGCCATGGCTTCCACAGCGGTCCCCGCTCTCACGGTACGCACAACATGCGCGAACCGGGCGGTACGTCTGCTCACTCCTACCCGGGTCGTGTTTTCCCGGGCAAGCGTATGCCTGGTCAGTACGGCAACAAGAAAGTGACTGTCAAGCACCTCCAGGTCGTCAAGGTTGACGGCGACCGCAACCTGATCTTCGTCCGTGGCGCTGTCCCGGGCCCGAAGAACAGCATTATCGTGGTGAGGAAAGACTAATGGCTAGTGCAAAGCTTTTCGCCGCAACAGGCGATTTCAAGAACGATATCGAACTCCCGAAGATGTTTGACGAAGAAGTCAACACGGTCTGCATGTACCTCCACATCAAGGCTATTCTCAACAATCAGCGCCAGGGTACTGCCCAGGCCAAGAATAAGTCCTCTGTTAGCGGTGGTGGCCAGAAGCCGTGGAAGCAGAAGGGTACCGGCCGCGCTCGTTCCGGCCAGAACACCTCCGCTGTGTGGGTTCGTGGTGCTAAGGCTCACGGTCCGAAGTCCCATGACTACTTCGAAAAGGTGAACAAGAAGGTCAAGAAGATCGCTTTCCACTCTGCACTCGCTGCAAAGGCCAAGGAAGGCAAGGTCCTCGTGTTCGAAGCCCTCAGCTTCGGCGCCCCGAAGACCAAGGATCTCCTCGCTGTCCTCACTAAGGCTAACGTCGAACAGCGCAATGCTCTGTTTGTCGTGAGCGCTAAGGACGAAAACCTTTACCTCTCCTCCAACAACATTCCTTGGTGCCGTTGCGCACGCGTTGAAGATGTCAACACTTACGACATCGTCCGTGCGAACAACGTTGTCATCTCCCAGGCCGCTCTCGCGGAACTTGAAGGAGGCCGCTAATGAAGGAAATTCGTGAAATCCTGCTGACCCCGCACATTACCGAAGAAACCATGAAGAACATGGTGAATCCGCGTAACGATGTGCACAAGTACGTGTTCAAGGTCGCCATGGACGCCACCAAGACCGACATCAAGTCCGCTATCGAAAAGCGCTTCGATGTGAAGGTCGACTCTGTGAATACCGTGATTACCCGCGGTAAGATCAAGCGCGTTCGCATGGTTGCCGGCAAGAAACCCAACTGGAAGAAGGCCTACATCACACTCAAGGCCGGGCAAAAGATTGCCGAGTTCGAAGGAGTATAACTATGGGTCTGAAGTCTTATCGCCCTCTTACCCCGACGCTTCGTTACAAGCAGATTGGTGACCGCAAGGAAATCACTGCCGACAAGCCGTACAAGCCCCTTACCGAAGGTATCAAGAGCAGCTCCGGCCGTAACAACGTTGGTGAAATCACCTCCCGCCGTCGCGGTGGTGGTCACAAGAAACTGTACCGTATCATCGATTTCAAGCGCAAGTTCGCCGGCATCCCCTGCACGGTCGAAACTATCGAATACGATCCGAACCGTTCCGCTCGCATCGCCCTGGTCAAGTACCAGAACGGCAAGCGCGCCTACATCATCGCCCCGGCTACTGTCAAGGTTGGTGATGTGCTGAACGCCGGCGCTGGTGCCGAGTTCCGCGTGGGTAACGCTCTTCCGATCCGCGATATCCCGCTGAACACGATGATCCACAACATCGAACTCAAGCCGGGCAAGGGTGCTCAGCTGGTCCGCTCCGCCGGTGCCGCTGCTGAACTCATCGCCAAGGACGGCAAGCTCTGCCAGGTCAAGCTCCCGAGTGGTGAAGTCCGCTTCATCTCCGAAGACTGCCTCGCTGTTGTCGGTCAGGTTTCCAATATCGATCACATGAATGAATCCTCGGGTTCTGCAGGCCGCTCTCGCTGGCTCGGCAAGCGCCCGTCCGTCCGCGGTGTCGTGATGAACCCGGTCGACCACCCGCTCGGTGGTGGTGAAGGACGTACTTCTGGTGGTCGTCATCCGTGCTCTCCCTGGGGCAAGAACTCCAAGGGTGCCAAAACTCGTAACAATAAGCGTACCGATAAGTACATCGTGCGCCGTCGTCAGAAGAGGGCCTAATTCATGTCGAGATCCCTTAAGAAAGGTGCTTTCGTGGATTCCCACGTTCTAAGCAAGGCCCAGGCAATGGCTGGCTCCGACAAGAAGCAGCCGATCAAGACCTGGTCCCGTCGTTCCACAATCGTTCCGGATATGGTCGGACTCACTTTCTCCGTGTACAACGGAAAGCAGTTCCTCCCGGTCTATGTTTCTGAAAACATGGTCGGCCATAAGCTCGGCGAATTCGCAATGACCCGTACGTTCCGTGGCCACCGCAAGACGGAAACCGCTGGAGGTAAGAAATAATGCAAGCTGTTGCTAAAGTGAAAAACGTCCGTTACGGTGTGCGCAAGCTCCGCCGCGTTGTGGACCTGGTCCGTGGCAAGCGCGTCGACGAAGCCTTCGCGATGCTCTCCATCATGCACACGCAGACCAAGGGCGCCCCGATTGTCGAGAACGCACTCAAGTCCGCTGTCGCAAACTTCAAGCAGAAGTCTGCCGCTCCGGTTGCCGCTGAAGAACTCGTGATCAAGACCATCGCTGCTGACGGCGGTACGATCATGAAGCGTATTCACCCGCGTTCCCAGGGCCGCGCTTTCCGTATTGAAAAGCCGCTCACCCACCTCACCGTCGTCGTCGCAGACAAGGAGAAATAACAATGGGTCACAAAACTCATCCTAATGGTCTTCGTCTTGGCGTTATCCGCGGTTGGGAATCCAAGTGGTATGCCGAAGACAACTTTGCTGATCTTCTCTATGAAGACATCACCCTCCGTCGCTACCTGATGAAGCGTTTTGAACATGCCTCCCTCTCCAAGGTCGGCATCGAACGCACCGTCAAGAAGGTGAACGTGAACCTCTTTACCGCCCGCCCGGGTATCGTCATCGGTAAGAAGGGCGAAGAACTCGAACGCGTCAAGAGCGAACTCCAGTTCCTCACCGGTAAGGAAATTTTCATCAGCGTGCACGAAATCAAGCGCCCGGAAACGGATGCCAAGCTCGTCGCTGAAAACATCGCCCGCCAGCTCGAAAAGCGTATCTCCTTCCGCCGCGCCATGAAGCGCGCCATCCAGTCCGCTATGCGCCTGGGTGTGGAAGGTATCAAGGTGCAGTGCGGTGGCCGCCTCGGCGGTGCCGAAATTGCCCGCGTCGAAAAGTATGCCGAAGGCCGCGTGCCTCTGCACACTCTCCGCGCCGATATCGACTACGCGACATCGATTGCTAAGACCGTCTATGGTGCCATCGGTATCAAGGTGTGGATCATGCACGGTGAAAAGATTGGCAAGGACGTCATGAACGACAACAAGAGAGAGAAGTAA
>JBGUQN010000059.1:0-9182 GCA_045131085.1 Fibrobacter sp. | reverse complement strand
CTGGTTCAGCACGGAACCGAGAACGTAGCGGTAACCCGGCTGCTTCACGGCGGCTTCCACGGCTTCGGAGATGGCGCAGCCGAGGCTACCCGTGGTGCCCGGGAATTCGGCATTGATCTTGCGGCCGATGTCTGTCGTCATAGACGGGGACGGCGTCACGCTTGCACCGTAGGTGCGCATGACTTCGCGGCGGAACGGCTTCTGTTCGTAGGAGACCTTCACCATGTAGACCTGGCAGTCGAGTCCAAAGAATGCCGTAGACATCGAGAGGGCGGTACCCCACTGGCCAGCACCCGTTTCGGTCGTCACGCCCTTGAGGCCCTGCTTCTTGGCGTAGTAGGCCTGAGCGATGGCGGAGTTGAGCTTGTGGCTGCCCGAGGTGTTGTTGCCTTCGAACTTGTAGTAGATGTGAGCCGGAGTGCCGAGTGCCTGTTCGAGGAAGTAGGCGCGGACGAGCGGGGAGGGGCGGTACATCTTGTAGAACGTGAGAATGTCTTCGGGAATTTCAAAGAAGCGGGTGTCGTTGTCGAGTTCCTGCTTGATGAGTTCGTCGCAGAAAACCGGCTGAAGGTCTTCGAAAGTCACCGGCTTGCCGGTACCGGGGTTCAGGAGCGGAGCGGGCTTCTTCTTCATGTCGGCACGGACATTATACCATGCCTTCGGAAGTTCGTTTTCTTCAAGATAAGTCTTGACCGGACCGTCGAGCTTGAGCGAGTTTCTCATAAGTATTCCTTTTTTGAATTTTAACGCACCAAATATACCTTAAAAAAGGGACGCCGGTACAAAGTGTTTGTGAAAAATTAGTGCCTTTTTGGGGTTTTCGTGCTTCTCATGAGCGGGCTTGTTGACAATCCAGAAAAATAAATTATCTTGAATAAATACCGCTTTATCCATTTTCGCTTTCACAGGTACGATTTATGGCAATTGATCACAGACTCTTTTCGGGACAGTGCTCCTCCATCGGCGAGGACAAGATTGAACACTCCCTTTCGGCAACGGCTAAGGTTATGCCTCTCCATCCGGGGAACAGGCGCCCGAGCGTGCACCGCGCACCCAAGAAAGCTGCTAATAAAACGTAAAGCCCGCTTGCGCAGGCTTTTTGAAATAGGGGTGTCGGAACCAGATTTGGTCCGCAGTTAAAGGCTGTATCTAGAACAGGCTCGCTGGAGGATTGTTGTCGTCCAGTCCGGCCAAATTGCGGTCGGCATCGGACATCGCGTTCGGCGGGAGGTTGTCGAGCGGGTCTTCCGGTTCCACAATCAGGTTGTAGTACACGTTGTTCTTGAGCTCGTCTTCGATGTAGAAGAGCGTACCGCCCATGGCGGACCCGCAGCCGGCGCATGCGCCCTGGTAGCGTATCTTGAGGCGGTTGTCTTCGGTGAGGTCGAGAATTTCAACGTCGCCGCCGTCGCCTTGAAGCATGCCGCGAACGGACTGGTGGAGCCAGGCTTCGATTTTCTCGATTTTCTGCGGCTTGGTCATCGCGTTCCATTCGGCGTCGGCTTCCGCACGGCCTTCGGCGGTCTGCGTGCGGTACTTGATGCGGTCCAACTTTTCGCGCACCAGAATCGCCGTGCCCTTCTTTTCGGGGTAGGCCTGAGCAACGGCTTCGATAAGCTGCTGCATCTGCGCTATCTCGGGTGCATTCTCCGGAATGGCCCTCACGTCGGGCGTATCGCGGAGGCTTTCCTCAATACTCACTGCTGTAATGGCGCATGCCTCGTCGATGGTCTTCTGCTGTATCATCTTGCAGAACGTGTCGGCGAGCGCCGTGAAAATGGGGCCACCGTAGGTAAAGAACCTGGTCTCGAGAATCTTGTCGCATTCGGGGTCTATCATCAGGTAGACCTTCAGGCTGGATACTTTCACGTCTACAAGCGCGAGACCTTTTTCGTCGGCCTCAATCTGGAATATGGCCCCGCGGTATTTCGGGGCTTTTGCAATCTCCTGCACTTTCTGGGAGAGGTTGGCGCACAATTCTTCACTCATGGTAGGCGCAAATTTAGCAAAATGGCGAGAGGACGAGAGGCCTATTGTACGTCGATGGTCACTTTGTACATGGCCTTGCCGCGGTGGCTCGAAAGCTTATTTGCCGGAGCCGTGATGACCTGGAGGTTCTTCTTCGTGACGCCCTTCTGCTGTTGCAGAACCTTGAGGAGTTCCTGGTTCCTTTCGTTGGCGAGCGCCGTGATTTCCTTGCGGAGTTCCTTCTGGTCAATGGCGCCGTTTTCCTTGAGGTAAGCCTTGAATCCCTCGTCGTTATCCTTCATTTCGGCAATGGCGCGCTCGTCGAGTTCGGTGAGCTTTTCCTTGCCCTGGGACTTCTTGTAGTATTCCGTCTTGAGCTTTACGTTCTTGTAGGCATTGGCGGTCTTGTGCGGGTTGTAGTACTGCGTAAACACGAGCTTCAGGTTCTTGTCTTTTGCAAGGACTTCGGTCATCTTGGTGGCCTTTGCGTACTGCTCACTCGTGAACTTCGCGCTTGTCGCATCTATGACGACTTCATCGTTCTTGCCGAGGTCGAACCCGACCATTCCCGCTCCGGTAGTGGCGAGGTTGCCAACAATCTTGAACGGCGAAAGCGCTACCTTGATAAGCAGGTTCGAAACCGTGGTCCAAATGATTTTCCCGATAGAGAACTTCGGGTCCTTCATGTTGCCGTGTACGGGAACGTCGAATTCAATCTTGTCGTCCTTGTCCTTCAAAATGTAGAGGCCGACCTTCATCGGAACCATGTATTCCGGGTCAGAATCCGGGTCCTTGTCACCGACGTCGATGTTGTAGATGTCGATGGTGTTCTTGCTGTCGAGTTCAAAGTTGTTGATCTTGTTCTCGCTGGCAAAAGCCATGGTTCCGGCGACAATCGGGTAGCCGGTAAAGTGATGGCTGTAGTTGCTGAAATGCTTGAGGGCGAGGTTCTTCACGCTTATGTAGGCGTTCATCGTACCGAGATCGCTGAGCGCACCCTTGTACTTGACGGCGACGCTGCCGCCTTCGGGGAATGCCGCGCTGACATTGATGGTGCAGGGGGTGTTGTAGTTGATGTTCGAACCGTTCACGGTAATCGCCCTGACGGTGTAGTTGAACGGCTTGGTGATGGAGTGGTCAGTCGCGCTGACGGTAGTGTTGTGCACCAGGAGCCTGTTGATCTTGGCCTTGAGGGGCTTTTCCGCCTTCTTCTCGGCAGGGACTTCTGCGGGCTTTGTTTCGGCTGCGGTTTCGGTAGAATCGCCGAGTACGAGTTGCTGGTCGGCCGCAAGCTGGGCGCTATCCGGCTCGTCGGCGGAGCCCTTCCTCAAAAGTACGTCGATGTTGGTCTTGCCGTTCTTGTAGAGGTCCAAGTGTGCAAAAGCACCGTCTACGACCACGGAATCTATGGAGAAGTTGTTTTTTTCGATGTTCGCGTTGGCGATGCCCACACCCACGTGGTTCACGCCGAGAGTCCTTCCGCTCGTTTCCGTAAGCACGATGCTGTCGAGCGAAACTGTGCCCTTGACGTTCGAAGCGAGCACTTCGTTCAGGTTGCCGTCCACGTCCATTGCCACGGAGAGCGAGCCCGAGAAGTCCTTGTAGTTGATAAATTCGTTCAGGTAGGGCTTGCCGCAGGCGAGCGCGAATTTGCGCAGGTCGATGCCTACGTGGAAGTCGTTTGTGGCGGCATTCGCCTGCACTTTAACGTTCAGGTCGCCACCGTCGGCGAACTTGAAGCTTACGCCCACGTCGGTCTGCTTGTTGCTCAGGTATACTGCCGGAATGCTGACCGAGAAATCCTGCAACTGGATTTTCGAGCCAATCTTTGTATCCTGGTAGATGATGTTTCCCTTTTCAAAAACGATGTTCTCGACAGAGATATTGAAGGGGAGGCCCTCGGCGATTTCAGCCGCGTTTACCATGCCTGTTGAATCTGCCTTGGCGGCAAGGCTGTCGGCGACCGCAGCCGAATCGAAGGCTGTTGTATCGCCCTTCGCGAGGAATTCCAGAATGTCGGTGAAGTTGAACCTGTCTTCGTGCTGGAGTACGCGGGCGTACAGGCCCTTCAGGTAGATTTCGCTAACTGCCGCGGTACCCGTGAGCAGCCTCATCGGGTCTACGTTCACGCGGAACTTCTCGAAGGCAACAAACGGGGTCTCGCCGTCTTTTTCGTACACGGCCAGGCTGTCGATGTCGAGCGTGAACGAGAACGGGTCGAGAGAAATGTTTGCGATATCGGTCTTGCGCCCGATAAGGTCTTCGGAGTTATTGACTATGTAGCTCCTTGCGATTATCGGCGCGACTTTGAGGCCGATAAGCATGAGGACTACGATGGAGGCGATGACAATTCCGGTAATTATGAGGGGCTTTTTCATAATACCTCGAATAATAGAAAAAGTGTTTTTTTATGGCTTGTTAATTTCTCTGTACAGAATCCTTTGTCGGTACTGCCGGAGCCGTCGCCGAGTCCGCCTTGGCATCTGCCTTAGGCTCTTCCTTGAGTTCTTCTTTCGGTTCTGGCTTTGTCTCGGGAGCTTTCTGCAAGTCAACGAGGTCTATAATCGGCTCGTCCTTCGCTTCGTCGGCGAGAGAACGGATTCTGGAGAAATACGTGGAATCTTCGTCAGAGAAGGGAATCGCGCCCGCGAGGTCTATGAACGAGTTTGCATAGGCGAGCCATTCCCTGAGCCAACTCTTGCGGAACTCGCGGTTGAAAAGCCATGCGTCGGCGATGTACTGGCGGTTGTATGCGATGTCGGCGGTAACGTACACGGGACTATCGCCCGAAAGTTTTTCGAAAATTCTTTTCGCCCTGCGGGTGGCGGGGGCCGCCGTCACGATAAGCACCGTGTCCGCCTTGCGCTTCTTGAGCCAAGGGATAATCGTGCATGCTTCGCCCAGGGTAGAAGGGTCGTCGTGGTGGACGACAAATACGGCAGAGGAATCGAATTTGCCGAGCCGCATAAAGTCTTCGGCATAAAAGTCGGCATTGCTCCTGTCGCGATAGACCCTGCGCCCGAGAATGAGGACGGAATCGACCTTGCCCTGGCTTACCAGGTCGGCTACAAAGTCGTTGCGTTCTAGGTCTGCGGACTGGCCATCGAGAATCACAGCCCAGTTGGCGTGTTCGAACTCGTCGTTGACTACGAGCCATTTCCCGCTCTTTTCTACGGCCATGTATAGGATGACAAAGCAGGCCACAATGATGGTGGCGACTGTTCCCCAGAACTTCTTGCGCCCTTTGCGGGGGTTCTTGTCGTTCATCAGGATCTTGGACATCTCTGCACTCCTTGGTTATGCCTTCCGGTAAAGGACGGCGTTTTCTCCGTCGGAATAGTATTTATCGCGTTTCGCATACGCTTCGAAACCGTGCTTCTCGTAGAAGCGGCGCGCCTTTTCGTTGCCTTCACGCACTTCGAGGAACATTCGGTCTCCGCTTGCAAAATCAAGCTTTGAAAGCCCTTCATTCAGGAGGGCAGAACCGATTCCGGAGCGCTGCTGCTCGGGGCTTGTGGCTATGCTCAAAAGTTCGGAATCCGGGCCCATCAGGTGGAATATCGCGTAACCGGCAATGCTGTTGGCTTGTTCGTACACCACGCACAGCGCATAGCTTGCGTGTATTTCGGCGAGGAATTGCCGTTCGTTCCATTCCTGGAATGCGAGCGCACTCTGTATCGCAAGAACTTGCGGGAGGTCGGATTCCTTCATTTCGCGAATAGACATATCCTTTCGACCTGTCCTAGTTCCGGGCCTTTTGTTAGGCCTTGAGTTTCTCGAAATACGAGGGCTGTATGTAGTTCGCCTCTTGTATGAGCGACGGCTTGATGCTGTCGAACAGCGGAGCCCAGCGGTCAAGGGGGAGGCCCGTATCGCGCACGGTGCTTGCCCCGATTTTTTCGAACACGGCCTTGAGGGCTTCGTCTGCAAGGGCTGCATCGTCTGCGACAATAACCTTTGCCTGCGCTTTTTCGAGGAGTTCGATTACTTCGGGCGTTTCAATGAACTTTTCTTCGCCGTTGAGCCTCAGGTACCAGAACCCGGTGCGGGCACGGATAACGACTGCAGCCACGGCGCTTTCCGCTCCGGCGAAGCATTGCAGTGCCTGCAACGTGGTAACGCCGTAGAGATCGCGCTTGCCGCTAAAGCAGAGCCCTTGGCAGAACGCTACTCCGGTGCGGAGCCCGCTGAACGAGCCCGGCCCGAGCGTAACCATTACGCGCTTTACGTCGTCGAGTGTCGCGCCTACGCGCTTCAGGAGCGTGTCAAGCGATTCCCCGAGGATTTCCCCGCGGGCTTCCGTGTTCACGATTTCTTCGTAAACGCATGCCCCGTCGGGCGCATTGCCTGCGACCGCCATTGAGATTCCCTTTCGGGACGTATCTACGTAGAGGTCTATCGTCATCTCTTAATCGCGATGCTCTTGTCGATAATCAGGTCGATGAGCTGGCTGTACGTGATGCCGTTGCAGGCTGCCTGCTGCGGCAGGAGCGAAGTCGGAGTCATGCCCGGGAGCGTGTTCGTCTCGATGGCGAAGAGTTCGCCATCCTTCGTGATGCGCACGTCCGTACGGCTGTAGCCTGCGCCACCGAGGGCGTAGTGAGCGTTCTTCACGAGTTCCTGGATGCGCTTGGTCAGGTCTTCCGGGAATTCCGCCGGCGTCACTTCCTTGCATTCGCCGTTGTACTTGGCTTCGTAGTCGAAGTATTCGCGGGTCGTCATGCGCATCTCGGTGGGCGGGAGCGGTTTTTCGCCTTCGATGTAGCCGCAGCTCGCTTCGCCGCCGGCAATGAATTTTTCGCAGAGAAGGCGGTTGGAATCCTTGAACAGGTCCTGAACAATCTTGCCGGCCTCGTCCATGTCCTTCGCGATGCCGATACCGATGGAAGAACCGCCAAGCGGGTCCTTGATGACGAGCGGGAACCCGAGTTCGTCGGCGACGCTCACGAGCGTGTCGCCTGTAAAGTCATGCTTCCAGATGACGCGGTACGGCGGGGTCGGGATGCCGTTTGCGCGGTAGATTTCCTTGGACTTGACCTTGTCCATCGCGAGTGCCGAGGCAAGGAGCCCACAACCCGTGTACGGAATGCCCCAGTTTTCGAGCAGGGCCTGGATGTGGCCGTCTTCGCCCCACTTGCCGTGCAGCGCGAGGAACGCGATATCTGCGGCCGGGAGTTCGGAGAGGGCGGGGGACTTCTTGGTGCAGGCGGCCGAGCCTTCGAGGCTACGGAAGTAGTTGACCGAGAAGTTGTCCTTCTGGTACGGGGAAAGTTCGCGGGCGGACCAGTGCCAGGTGCCGTCCTTGTCGATAAGAACCGGGTGGATATTGTAGCGTTCCGGGTTCATGGCGCGGACAACACCGGTGCCACTCACTACGGAAACATCGTGTTCGGTGGACGGGCCACCCATCAGGACCAATACGCGTAAGCGGGACATAAAAACCTCTTTGTGAAACTTATGCTTGAATTATAGTAAAAACGCCGGTACGAGGCCGATGCCAAAGAACCATATTGAGGATTGTTTATTGTGAAAATTGTAGTTTATAAAGTAACGGGTGATACGATGAAAATCGAACGCAGAAAAGTCGAAAGTGTGGGCGAGTTCAGCCCTAGAACCATGGCGGGGCTCGTCGCCCTTTTGGGGCTTTCTGCTGCATTGTCCGTTCCGGCGGAGCCTCAGGGTAACGATGCTGTTGTTCCTGCGCCCCCGACGGATTCAACAAACACGATTGCGCAAGATTCTATCGTTTCTTCGTCTAGTCCGTCCGATACGACCAATATTCAGAATGTATCTGATTCTACTATAATACGTTGGTTATCTGATCCTAGGGCGACTGCCGGCGTACTTGAAGAGGATGTTTCCGAAGAAGATATGGTTAAGAATGCTGTTGATGAAGCAGTCGAACGGAATATTTTCATGCGATGAAACTAGAACTTAGTCCGTGCGGTTTCCCGTGAGCCGCAAGCGCCTTGTATTAACAAGGCGTGGCGGCGAGAGCACGGGCCAACCATAGGTTATTACTAGAGTTTAGCCCGTGCGGTCTCCCGTGAGCCGCAAGCGCTTTGTATTAACAAGGCGTGGCGGCGAGAGCACGGGCCAACCATAGGTTATTACTAGAGTTTAGCCCGTGCGGTCTCTCTAGGGTGATATTGCCGGTGTTCCTGCTTGATGAACTCTTTGTCGATGTGCGTATATATCTGCGTCGTGCTGATGTCTGCATGCCCGAGGAGTTCTTGCAGTACGCGCAGGTCCATGCCCGCCTCCAGGCAGTGTGTGGCAAAACTGTGCCTAAAGGTATGTGGCGAAACGTCCTTTGCGAGGTGTGCCGTGTGCTGCTGCACAATCTTCCATGCCCCCATGCGGCTCATGGGCTTGCCTCTGGAGTTTAAAATTACGTTGTCTGTAGTCGGGTGAGTGAGCGGTCGCCCGTCTTCTATCCATGCCCGCAGGTTTTCCTTCGCCTTGCTCCCGAGGGGCACCAGGCGCTGCTTGTTGCCCTTGCCGATTGGCGTGAGCCATTCGTTGTCGAGGTCCAGCTGCGAAAGCTTTATCGTGAGGACTTCGGACACGCGCAGACCCGCGCTGTACATGAGCTCAAAGATGGCCGTGTCGCGCAGCGGGTTCTTTCCGTTGGCGGCGCTCTCGAATACGCTGTCCACCTCCTCGCGCGTCAGGTACTGCGGCAGGTAGTGCCCGAGCTTTGGGCCGGCAAGCATCGATTCCGTGCTGAAGTCGTACTCGCCCTGGTTCTGCATGTACTTGAGGAACCCGCGCAGGCTCGAAAAATGCCTTGCGACGGATGTGGGGGAGTATTCTTCCTGCCCTGCGGTGAGCGTCAGGAATTCATCCAACTTTTCGGGCGTCAGTTCCTTGAGGTCAATCCCGTTCTCGTCGAGCCAGCCTACAAAATGCCGCAGGTCTTCCTGGTAGCTCTGGATTGTCTTTGGGGAAAGGTTCCTTTCCACCCCCAAAAACGCCAAGTAGGTGTCCATGCGGTTCGAATTAAGGCTCATATACTGGAAATATAAATATAATCGCCCCTCCCGCATATTTTTTTCAATTTTTCTTGAAAAAAAGGAAGAAATTCCCCTTGACAGACGTCAAATACTATTCTATAATTGACCCCGTCCAAGCGACAATGGATGATTAGCTCAGTTGGTAGAGCAGCTGACTCTTAATCAGCGGGTCGCAGGTTCGACCCCTGCATCATCCAC
>JBGUQN010000058.1:0-17159 GCA_045131085.1 Fibrobacter sp. | reverse complement strand
TACGAAGGCCCGAAGGGTGGCCCCGGCATGCAGGAAATGCTCTACCCGACCTCTTACCTCAAGAGCCGTCACCTCGGCAAGTCCTGCGCACTCCTCACCGACGGTCGTTTCTCCGGCGGTACGAGCGGTCTCTCCATTGGTCACGCTTCTCCGGAAGCCGCCAACAAGGGTAACATCGGCCTCGTGCACACGGGCGACGTCATCGAAATCGACATTCCGAACCGCTCCATCAACGTGCAGCTCACCGACGACGAACTCGCCGAACGCCGCAAGGAAATGGAAGCCCGCGGCGCCAAGGCATGGCAGCCGGAAAAGAGAGACAGAAAGGTTTCCAAAGCGCTTCAAGCATATGCGGCAATGGCCTCAAGTGCAGATAAGGGTGCCGTTAGAGACCTGTCTCTCATTGGCGTTAAATAAGCCAAGCGTTGCAGTTTATCCTGTGAGCCGAAGGTGACTCGTATCAACGAGTCATCGAAGGCGAGAGCGAGGCGAAGTCGTAGGTTCTCTACTAGCGATAGAGCCGAGCGGTCGTCACAGGCAGCCGGAACACCGCGACCGCGTCGTGTCCAAGGCTCTGCAGGCATACGCCGCCATGGCCTCCTCAGCTGACAAGGGTGCAGTTCGCGATCTCAGCCTTATCGGTGTGAAGTAATTCAGGTCTGGATCCTTCGGGGCTTCGCCCCGCAGGATGACGTTTTAGCGAAAAGTCGTCGATATCAATCGGCGACTTTTTTTATCCCAGTTTCTTTTCGAGTTCAGCGAGCGTCTCTGTGGCCTCGCTAAATTCGTAATCGTCGACCTGGTTCACCATCTTCTGCAACAGGGCTTCGATATCGCCATCGAACGCGATATTTTCGTATTCGTCCAGAATGCGCTTGCACTTCGTGGACGAGCAGGAGTCCAGCGCCACCTTCAGGTTGCCAAGCGAAGCCTTTAACTTTTCCACGGCCTTCGGATCTTCGCGCTTTGCCGCAGCAACAGGCTGGTCCGCATCGATATCCTTGAGCACGACCGTCAGGTCTTCGATTAGCATATGGAGCGCCTCTTCGAACTTATTGTATTCTTCGAAGTTGTGCTGCTTCTGCGAAAGCGTACTTTCTACGGCGGCGCCAAGCGACTGCACATGCGACGAACCGATTGTACCGCAAAGGCCCTTGATGGTATGCGTAATGCGGGTCGCCTCCTCGAATTTCGAGGTTTCGACCAATTTGCGCAACTCAAAGTTGTTTCCACTGTAATCGCGCACGAACCCGTGGAGAATCCTAACGTAGATGCTCTTGTTGCTGTTCGCATGGTACAACCCGACAGAGGCATCGAAGTTGCGGACCTTCGAGAAATGCGCCAGGAAGTTGGAATCGTCATCTGCAAGCTGCGTGCTCCCGCCCGAAACGACAGTCCTGTTCTGCGGGGCGGAACTTTCCGAGGCGATAGGCAAATAATTTGCCAAGTCTTCGTACAGGAGCGAAGGATCGATAGGCTTGACGATATAGGAATTCATGCCTGCCTCGAAGCATTCCTCCTTGTCCTTCTGGAAGGCGCGGGCACTCATCGCCAAAATAGGCACGTTCCTGAAATACTCTTCTTCTTTGTCACGGATTGCCTTCGTGGCGGTAAGGCCATCCATGATGGGCATCTGCAGGTCCATGAGCACTAGGTCGAACGAACCGGGTTTAAGCAGGTCAAGCGCTTCTTTTCCGTTGTTTGCGACCATGGTGGTAAGGCCCACGGAGTTCAAGAGCGAGACAGCGAGTTCCTGGTTCATGAGGTTGTCTTCGACAAGCAAAATCTTTGCCGGCTTAAAGTAAATCTTGCGATTTTCCTTTTTGGCCGCCTTCTGGTAAGTGAGTTTCATGCCCAAAGCTTCTTGCAGGGCACTGAGAATCGAGCTGATTTGTGGCGGTTTTGCGGTACAGCTGTTGAACCCGAGTTCAGTAGCCATATTCTGTTCGGATTCCTCGAAATGCAGCGGGTGCATGAGCACCTTCGGCACATTGCGCATGCTTTCGGGTATCCCCTTCGCAAAATCGAACCCGGTTTCAAGCCCCATCTTGTAATCCACAAGGAATAAGTCGTATGGAGCCTCGCCCGCTTCTTCGTGTGCCTGGATGAGGTCGAATGCCTCTGCTGCAGAGCACGCCTCTTCCACAACGATATGCAGTTTCGTAAGGATATGGCGGAGCACGGCGCGCATATTGGCGCAGTCATCCACCAGCAAAATGTTCTTGCCCGCGAACACATTGACGGATTTCCACTTGGGTTCGCCTGCCTGCGGTGCAATCGGGAGCGAAATGCTAAAGAAGAACCGCGAGCCCACGCCTGATGTACTTTCCACCTGCATTTTGCCGCCCATGAGTTCCACTAGCGACTTGGAAATGACAAGCCCGAGCCCGGTTCCGCCATACTTGCGCGTGGTAGAACCGTCTGCCTGCGTAAACGCGTTGAAGAGCCTGCCAAGCTGTTCCGGAGTCATGCCGATGCCCGTATCTATGACGCTGAAGGCAAGGCGCACATTCTTTTCGGTAATGTTTTCGAGTTCCACCTTGAGGGTAATATCGCCCTTCTCGGTAAACTTCGTAGCATTGTTCACGAGGTTCGTGAAAATCTGGGAAAGGCGCAACGGGTCGCCCATGAGCGTTTCCGGGATATCCGGGTCCACGTCAACAATGAGTTCGATAGGCCTACCCGCAATGCGGACTTCGGCAAGCGAGGCCACTTCGCTGATGACATCTTGCAGCACGAACGGCGTAACCTCGAGTTCCTGCTTCTTTGCCTCGATCTTCGAGAAGTCCAGAATGTTGTTGATAATCCCGAGCAGGGACTTCGCCGCATGCCCAATGCGATCGACAAAGTTGCGCTGGCGTTCAGAAAGGTCTGTTTCGGAAATAAGGTGCGCCATGCCGATAATCGCGTTCATCGGCGTACGGATTTCATGGCTCATGTTGGCGAGGAATTCACTCTTTGCCTGCGTGGCCTGTTCTGCAATTTCGCGCGCCTCGATGATTTCGGAAATATCCGTCATCGAGAACATGTAACCCACCACTGCCTCATCGGCCCTGAGAGTCACCGCTTCACCGCGGAACCAGATTTCGCCATGGCCCTCGATAGAAGGAATCATGAACGAATCCTTCCAGGTTTCGCCTTCGTTGAACGCCTTCGCAAGCGATTCCATTACGTTGTCCGGCAAGCCACAAGAAGAAAGGTCTGTAAGCGAGAAACCGATAAGGCTACGCCAATCCCTCTGGAATATATCGCCCAGTTGCTTCGACATGTACTTGACATGTTGCGTGCGGTCAAAAATCATCAGGAGCGAACGGTCGGCCGAAAGCATGATGGTATCAAGGATGGTATCCTTCTGAATGCCGCTCGTGACGTCAGTAATCATGAACAGATAACGGATACTGCCGTCGTCTTCGGCGAGGAACTGGAAGAATATTTCCCACCAAAAATCTTCACCCTTCGTATTGCGAACCTTTACCAGAGTCTTTCTTTCGCTGTCATCAAGTTCGCCACCCATCGCAACTTTATGCGCAAACTTCTTGAACTGTTCCGAAGGAATGTATTTCCACAGGACATCGCCCTTGATATCATCGCCATCGGTAAAGAACTTCACCACGTTGCTGCTCGCCTGCAAAATATCGAAGGTCTCGTTCGTGAGGACAAGCGTAAAGTTCGGGCTAGAAAGCAAGGTATCGAACAGCGTACTCGAACTCACGCTATCTTTCAAGTCCTTTTCGACATACCGCTTGAACAATATGCGCGCCGCAAGGCCCGCTATGGACATGAGCACAATAACGGCAATGATTAACGCAAACTTGATTCCCTGGAAGCGCTCGTTAAATTTTGCGACCACAGTATTCTGGTGCAAAATACGCACAAGATAATACGGGTTCTTGGTCATCGCAGATACGATAAACACAAAACTCTGGCGATGGTTAGTTGTCTTTTCAAAGCGGACAACATTCCCGTTGCCGTACATCAAAAGCGAATCCACATCAACTTCGCTCGTTACCATGTCAAGCAGGGCCGAGATACTGTCGAGGTCAATCTTACCGAGGTTCGTCTGTTCCGGATAGTACGAAAGGATATTGTTGCTGTTGTCGAGCATCAAGATAATGCCGCCATCGGACTTGTCGATACCGTCACTCATGGCCTGGTTAATAATCTGCATGTCCAAATCTGCCGCAACAACTCCCTTGACGTGATTGTTCTTGCTGTCACGAACCGTCTTCGAAAGCGTCAAAACCTGCTTGTTGAACGCCTTGCGCATCGTGGGGCCCGTAATGGCGATTCCCTTACTTCTTGAAGCTTCGAGATACCAGTCCTTTGTACGGAATTCAGAAACGTCTTTATCGAGCGTGTTTCCTCGGACACTGATGTATTCGCCATCCGAAGACCCGTAGAACATGTCAAGGATGTAATCATCCTTCAGCAGGCGCTTGCCGAGCGTAGCCTTTGCATTCTGCTTGTTGATGGAACCGACATTCGATATAAACTTGCCAAAATCGCCCTGATACTTGTTCAGGATGTTTTCACAGGCTTCGACTGTCTTGTGCAGGCGCAGTTCAGAACTGCTGTAAGCCGTGGAAATAAGGGTGTTTTCGAGATAGAACAAGAAAGCGAATACCAAAAGCACCGCCGCAATGACAAGCGGAACCATATAGACAATGGAAATGCGCCAGCTCAGCTTGCGGCGTTTTGAATTCACCAGGTTTCTTGTCAACGCGGAAGTTCCTTAAACTGTTCGTAAATTGCGGGTAATTCTTCAGCAATCGTGAGGAAGGCTTCGACGACATCGGGGTCGAACTGTGTACCCTTCGCAGCGACAATCTCGCTTACCGCAAACTGGTGCGGGTAGGCCTCCTTGTAAGGCCTGCGCGAAACGAGGGCATCGTACACGTCGGCTACCGCCATGAGGCGCGCGCCCACGGGAATATCCTCGCCCTTGAGCCCGTTCGGGTAACCTTCGCCGTCCCAGCGTTCGTGGTGCGCCAAAGCGATATCTGCGGCAATTTTCACCATCGGGTTGTTGTGCAGTTCCTTGGTCGCATCCATGAGCACGTCGTAGCCCATCTTCGGGTGCATCCTCATGATTTCGCGCTCCTGCTCGTTGAGTTTCGCAGGCTTACGCAAGATTTCATCTTCGATACCGACCTTGCCGATATCATGGAGCGGAGCAGCTGTCGCGTAGTAGTCCACGTATTCGCTAGAAGGAATAAACGGCGTATATTTCGGGTTTTTCTGGAGCACTTCGGCGAGGCGCTGCACAATGACCTGCGTGCGCTTAATATGTTCGCCGGTTTCGGGGTCGCGGAATTCAGCAAGCGAACCGAGACTCGTAAGCATGACCTTCAGGGTTCGGCGTAAGTCGGCCGTCTTCTCGTCGACAAGTTCATGCAGGTGGTCGCGCTGCCGTTTATACTCAAGTTGGTTCTTTACACGTAAAAGAACGAGCTGCGGATTGAATGGTTTTCCAATGTAGTCGACAGCGCCCAGGTCAAGCCCTATCTGCTCGCTCTCGTTATCCGATTTCGCGGTCAAAAAGAAAACAGGAATATTCTTGAGTTCTTCAATGCCGCGCATACATTGCATGGTTTCATAACCGTTCATTTCGGGCATCATTACATCCAAAAGAATCAAATCGGGGTGCACTTTTTGCGCAACCTCGATCGCCTTTTTTCCGTCTTTTGCCACAAAAACGTCATAAAAATCCATCAAAACGTTCTCCAAGACCTCAATGTTGGTCTTGGTATCGTCAACAACTAAAATTTTGGCTTTTGCCTGTTCCATAGCCCAAATATATGCTCAAATTTTGAAATAAATCACGTTGTGTTATTCCAAAATGGAATATTTAAGATTTTTATAAACAACAAGATACACACATTCCCATAAAAAAGGTAGAAAAGACAATTTTGGCCCAGATGGACAATTTTTCAATGCAAAAATCCGTTATTTTGAGAAAAAAGGGCTTCTAGTATTATATATTGTGTTATATATAGGGAAAAAAATGAGACGACACATTGTTTGTACGGCAGCCGTAGCCGCCGCCCTTTCGGGAGCAAGCTTTGCGCAGGACGATATCGCCCCGTTCTGGCGTGCAGTCGATAGCCTAAATTTAGGCAACACAGCCAAGGACCTCTATACCGACCTCACCCTCCTCGATACGATCAAGATTGCCGGAGAGACCTTCCCCATCACCTGGAAAAGCAGCGACACGCTGTTCCTCTCCCACGACGGACACATCAACGGGCGGTTTGTCGGCGAGAACAAGGAAGTAACCCTCACGGCGACCGTCCACGACGGCCTGAGCACAAAGACGCAGGACGTACCGCTCAAGGTCTCCATCCACGGGTACGAGCCCTACTCCAACTACCTTTTCGCGTACTTCCCGGCAAACAACAACGAGAACATATATTACGCCCTCAGTAACGACGGCTACAACTTTACCGCGATAAATAACGGGAACCGCGTGGTGGCAGCAGACACGGTGAGCATCAAGAAGGGGCTCCGAGACCCGCACGTGCTGCGTGCGCCCGACGGCTGGTTCTACATGGTGAATACCGACATGAAGAGCGCCGAAGGCTGGGCAAGCAACCGCGGCATGGTGCTGATGAAGTCACGCGACCTCATCAACTGGGAACACAGTACGGTGCATTTCCCCGACAAGTACAAAGGCAAGAACTTCGCGAACGTGACCCGCGTATGGGCCCCCGAGACGTTCTGGGACGACACCTACGATAACGGAGACGGCACCAAGGGCCGCCCGCTCGTGTACTTTTCGCTCTTGACCAACGACGGCACCATCAGCTACGACAAGGTCTTTTACGCCTACTCGAACAAGAACTTTACCGATTTGGAAGGCGACCCCATACACTTCTTTGACCGCGGGAAATCCACCATCGACATGGACATCGTCTACAATAAGATAGACGGGCTGTACCACGCCTTCTACAAGAACGAAGGCGACGGCGGAATATGCAAGGTGACCGCACAGTCGCTCCTGCCCAAAAATGGAGCCGCCACCGGGTCGCAGTGGAGCAAGCCCAGCAAGGCCCTGCAGCAGACGACCGAGGCCGTAGAGGGCGCTGGAGTATTCAAGCTTATCAACCAGAATTCTTGGATACTGATGTACGACTGCTACAACAACGGCCATTACCAGTTCACGAGCAGCCCCGACCTCAATACTTTCTCGTTCGTGCAGAATACCGAAATGAAGGGGGCGTTCACCCCGAGGCACGGCACGGTGCTCCCGATTACCGCCGAAGAAACTGCAGCCCTCCTGAAGGCATTCCCCTCCAAGGATTTCGAGCCGCGCGTTATCGACATTCCCGATTCCATCGGCGTATGCGACGGCAAGAAGGTCGTGGCCCCCTGCAGCGGCACGAAGATTGTGCCCTACGTGAAGGTTGGCGAAGACGGCTGGAACGAAACATTAGACCTGACGGTGGCAAAGGGCGCCACGGTGCAGTTCGGCCCTCACCCATGGGACGGCAAAATTTGGGAATGGACCGGCCCCGACGGCTTCAAGTCCACCACCCGCGAGAACACGCTCAAGAACGTAGATGGCGACAAGAGCGGGTACTATACCGTTACCTACACGAACGAAACCGGCTGCAAGAGCCAGGCAAAGATCAAGCTGGTCGTAGACGACCCGGACAAGCCGTATAAGGAACCGGATACCACCACAATCCGCATTGTAAAAGACTCCGGCAAGAACGTTTTCGACCTCAAATTCATGGGCAAAGTCGTCCGTACGGAATACTTCAGCATGAACGGTCAAAGGCTCAATGCAAAACCGGATAATGACGGCGTATATATCAAGAAAGAAATTCTGGATAATGGGATGTCGAGAATTTCAAAAATCCGCAACCGCTAGATATTGCAGGCACGCCCGAGCTTGATAAAGGCGTTGACGGGGTCGGCGTAGTTCCAGATACCGCCCAGCACGGAGATTCCCTGTAAGGGAAGTTTCTTGATATCGTCCAGATTTTCGTGGTCTATCCCCCCGAAGGCGATTACGCGCGGGTGATTTTCACCTGCATTCCCGAAAAAGCCAGCAAGGGATTGCGCCCCGAGCGTCTCTACAGGCGTGTACACGGACTGCGGCTGGTAAACGGGGCCTACAAGGGCGGCAGCCACCCACTCCGGCAATTTTTTGAGCTGCTCCAGATTGCGACACAGGGCGATGCAATTCACGCGCTTCCAGCGTTCGGGAATGTCGCCCGCAAGCATATTGCAGTCGCACACGCATCCGCGCACTTCCAGGCGCTCCGCCATATCGGGAGTGCCGCGTACCCAGATGCGGTCGCGGTATTCCAACGGGAGGGCCATGAGCCAGCGGTCGTATTCGCTTTCGGTCGCAAAACAAGTTTCGCCATCGCTAGAATTGCGGGCCATGATTTGCGAACGCTTTTGCAGGATAAGGCGCGAAAGCCCGCGCTTGAACATTTCCTCGATGTCATCGAACTCCGAGGCAAAATTATCAAGGCATGTCGATAGCCAAAGCCGCATGCTTGCAATATAGTTTTTTATGATATACCTAAACGTGCAGTTTGTTCGAACATTTATTATATTCTAAGCATGGCAGAAACAACAGACAGTTCCGCAAAGGACAACCTCCAAGGCAGCACTCCCGAGGTTCAAAACAATGCGCAGGCCAGCGCCCAGAATAGCGCTCAGGCCGGTGCAGACGACCTCGCGAAACTTGCCGATGCCGCAACCTCCGAAGGGAGCAGCATCAACAGTGAAGATTACTGGTTCTTAAAGTTGAACGGAAACTGCTAAAGGCGCAATGAAAGAACCCGCAGAACATAAACAAGAAAAAGAGCGCTGCATCCTCGTGGGGATATCTACCCCGAAGGTACGCCCCTGGCTTGCCGGCGAACAACTCGCCGAACTCGGAAGGCTTGCCGACACTGCAGGCGCAGATGTGGTCAAGAGTTTTTTACAGCGGGTACAGAACTTCAGCCCGGCGACCCTCATCGGCGAGGGCAAGGTGAACGAAGTCAAGCGTGCCCTCGAAGAAATGAACGCCAAGATGGTCGTTTTCGACGACGACCTCTCCGGTTCGCAAGTGCGCAACCTGGAACAGCGCATGCCGGGAATCAAGGTGCTCGACCGCACCGGGCTAATCCTCGATATCTTTGCCAAGCACGCCATTACTGCAGAAAGCCGCCTGATGGTGGAAGTCGCGCAGTTGCAGTACATGATGCCGCGGCTCACCGGTGCGTGGACGCACCTATGCCGCCAGCACAACGGCGGCATCGGCACCAAGGGGCCGGGTGAGACGCAGCTGGAAACCGACCGCCGCATGATCCGCAAGCGCATCCAGGAACTCAAGAAAAAACTTGAGAAAATCGAAGATGCCCGCGAGAGCCAGGCGAACAAGCGCAACGACATTTTCCAGGTGGGAATCGTCGGTTACACGAACGCCGGAAAGTCGACGCTCACGAACCGCCTTACCGGCGCAGACGTTTACGTAGAAGACAAACTGTTCGCCACCCTCGACAGCACCACACGCAAGCTTTACCTGGACGGAGAAAACATCATCCTCTCCGATACCGTAGGTTTTATCCGCAAGCTCCCCCATAACCTGATTGAAACCTTCAAGAGTACGCTCGGGGTGGCCGCACACGCCGACTGCATCCTGGAAGTTGTCGACGGCAGTGCGCCGGATTACCGCGAGCACCTCGAAGTCACCCACAAGACGCTCGAAGGCATCATCAGCAAGGACACGCCGCGCCTGCGCGTATTCAACAAGGTGGAAGTCGCCGACGAGGCGCGCCGTACCGAACTTTTGCAGAACTATCCAGAAGCCATCCAGATAAGCGCCAAGGAAAATATCGGGATGGAGAGGCTCCGCGCCGCATTCAAGGAACAGCTGGAACGCTGGAAAAAGAAGCGCGAAGCGCACGAAACTGCGGAAAAAGAACGCGCAGAAGCACCATGGCCGGAATTGTGTAATGCTTGATGTGGGGTGGAATACCGATGAATAAAGAAGAACTGAAAAAGAAATACGGAAAAAAGCGCGTACCGCACGAGTGGCGCAAAACGGACTGGTTCACAACTCTCGTCGTGACGTTTTTCGGCTCGGGCATGAGCCCGAAGGCGCCCGGTACCATCGGGAGCCTCGTCGCAACCATCGCCGTCTACCCCATGGCTATTTTGGCCGTAAAATTATTCAGCATTTCCGGGCATGAAATCGATGCCAATCACTTCTATTATATATTCGCCAACCCCTTCTTTTTAATCGCCGCCATCGTCGTCTTTTTCGCAGCGATTCCCTTTGTGAACAAGGCCATGAAGGACACCGGCACAGAAGACCCCGGCTGGATCGTGATTGACGAAGTCTGCGGAATATTCATGACCTTCGCCATCATTAACCCGAAATGGATTGTCCATACACCATACATCGCATTGCCGCTCGGCTTTGCCCTATTCCGTTTCTTTGATATTTTAAAGCCCCTGGGTATCCACCGCTTCGAAAAATTCCCCCGCGGATGGGGCGTCATGGCCGATGACCTTTTGGGCGGGCTCTATGCTGGCCTACTGCTATTCCCGCTTTACATAGCGGCATTTTCAGCCTTCTTGTTTATAATCGCAAATATGCCGAACCACTAAGATTCATTTATCGCAAACGCGTTTATGCAATCCTAGTAATCCTTGAGACAGCGTACGGAATACATGTTGCTGCTCACGTCGAATTCCATTCTGAAATCACCCGGCGGTTCAAGATGCCAGCCGTAAGCGTCGCCCTCTTCGGTCGTGGAACTCCAGAAATGCGCAGAAACACCAAGTTCCAAGAATTCGTCGGTTGCCTTCCCTGCCGGTACGACATCGAACCCGTAGCGGTCACTGCCGTCCCACTTGTCACGGGACTTTAGGCTCATCCAGGCGGCTTCCTTGCCGTCGCTATCTTCGATAAACGTGCGAAATCGCTTCCATTCGTCATTTTCGGGCAGGTGCCAGCCGGCTGGGCACGCCTTCGTGGCAGCATCGAAAGTATAAAGCCGACCGTACTTCGCGCAGTTTTCGTTCTTGTTGTCGTAGCAGGCGCTGCCCTTCACGTTGTACGCCAAGTTTTCGGCCATCCATGTACGGCTTCCGATAACGACCGTCCTGTAGGTCTTGCCGTCACGGCTATCGCGGAAAGAGCCCATCTGCGGGAGCGCAAAAGCGCATGCTGCAAGCAGGCAACCGGCAATAAGAATCTTCTTCATGCGAGCCTCCTAGAACTTTATCGGGTAAAGCAGGTACCAGTTAAATTCCGGATAAACTTGTATTGCCGGAGCCGGCAGCTTGAAATAGTTCAAGTACTTGATAAGCGTACGGGCCAAACGGCTCTGCGGGCGGAACGCTTCCAAATCGTAGTCGAACGCCAAGTAGACTTCACGATGCCTGTCCTTTTCGGGCGCATGGAAATTCATTGCCGTTTCGTCGATACTCATACCCACGGCAAACGCAAGCCAACTCGGGTAGTACTTCTGCACAGCCGAAGGCAAAAGGCGGTACGGCTTGAAGGATGCCCAAAATGTTTGGTTCACATAGTCGTCGGTAAAAACTGCATCGCCACGGTGAGTCGACTTGTCGTAGTAATAGGTGGAATTAATCCAGTAACTCCACTTGAGGTCGACATACTTGAACACGGGAACGTAGCGCTCGGCCATCGGTAAAAAGCCGCCAAGCGTCCCCGAAAGCACGTCAAAAATGCTGAAGCCCCAGGCAGGAGAATAGCCGTCCTTCACGTCGATTGCGATATGCGTCGCCATCGCGGAGAGGCCTGCGAACAGGTACGACTTGAATTCAGAAAGCCCTGCCCAGCGGTAGCCTTCGTAAAAACTCTCTCCGAGAATCACGCCCGCGGCAAAGTGCCCGAATTTGTCCAAATTAAGCGCATAGTCAAAGTCGTTTTCGAAATGGAAATGGCTGGAATCGTTGTCCCACCAGCCCTTCGCAAACACGAACACGTAGGCCGCCGCATACGAGGCCAGCGCAGCGGAACCCACCACGGCAACCTTGGGCCACGAGATTTCGGCCTTGATATCTACGGAATCCTCGCTACGGTAGTCCCATGCAGAATCGCGCCATGTCGGCGGGTCAAAAGGAGCCGCAATGGACTGCCCGGCAAAAACAGCCAGGACGCAAGCAAGGAATATCCATGTCGAAAAACGTTTCACAGCCGCAAAGATAGAAAAAGAAAAGCCCTGGAGAATATACTCCAGGAAGCAAATTCTAATGAGGAATGCGTAATGTGTGATGTGGAATGTATAATTTCACATTCCACATTTCACATCTCACATTGATTAGTCGCGGGCCAAGAGAAGCACGCTGTTCTGGCCACCGAAGCCGAAGCCGTCGGACAGAGCGTACTTGAAGGAGTGCGACGTGTTCTTGTTGGCGCAAACATCCAGGTGGATGCGTTCGTCCTGGTTGAACACGTTCTTCGTCGCATGGACCATCTGGTTCTGCAGGGACTTCACCGTGATGATGGCTTCGAGGGCACCGGCAGCGCCGAGAGCGTGGCCAATCATGCTCTTGGAGGAGTTCACCTTCAGGCTGTCGCGCGCACCAAAAACCTTTTCAAGTGCGGAACATTCAGCGACGTCACCGAGCGGAGTCGATGTACCGTGGGTATTCACGTAGCCCACGTCGTTCGGGGAAATACCTGCATCGCGGAGTGCCATCTCGATAGCGAGACGCACACCTTCGCCGTCTTCACGCGGGGCAGACATGTGGTGCGCATCGGCGCTCATACCTACAGCAGCAACGCGGGCCAGGATGTTAGCTCCACGCTTCTTGGCGTGAGAGAGGCTTTCGAGCACGAGGATGCCGGAACCTTCACCCATCACGAAGCCGTCACGGTCCTTGTCGAACGGGCGGGAAGACGTTTCCGGGTCATCGTTACGCTTGGAGAGGGCATGCATATTGGTAAAGCCGGCCAGGGCGAGCGGGTTCACCGTCTCATCGGTACCACCGGCAAGCATGATGTCGGCACGGCCCAGACGGATAGCGTCGTAAGCGGCAGCGATGGAGTGGTTCGAAGTTGCGCAGGCAGAAACGACTGCAAAGCAGGGGCCCATCCAGCCAGTGCGGTTGGAAACTTCGCCAGCAGGCATGTTCGTAATCGACATCGGGATAAAGAACGGCGAAACACGGCTCGGGCCACGGGTACCCCAGGTCACCGCATTGTCGGTATAAGTAGCCATACCGCCGATACCGGCACCGATAATCACGCCAGAACGGGAGGGATCTTCGGCCTTCGGGTCAATACCCGCATTCTTCAAGGCCTGGAAGGCGGAATAAACCGCATACTGAATGCACTTCGAGAACCTGGACTGGTCTCTGTTGCTGAAAAACTCGGAACCGTCAAATTCCTTGACCGCAGCCGCAATCTGGACAGGCAGTGCAGAAACGTCAAACCTGTCAATCTTGGCAATGCCGGACTTGCCCTGCAAAAGGTTGTCCCAGAGAATGTCGGGGGAATTTCCAAGGGCCGAAACACAGCCCATACCGGTGATAACTACTTCTTCCATAGTATTTTCCTGTATAACAAATTAACGAGCGCGAATATAGCAAATAAATTTCTTACATTAAAGTGTTTTTATTCTCATCCAAAGAGTTATTTGATAGATTGCCAAAATAGATGATAATTGACAAATATACAGTTCAAGAAATCCATAAAAAACTACATTTGCAGTCAATATGGCAAAAAAGAAGAGTTCCCATAACCTTGTATGGATGGACCTTGAAATGTCCGGACTCGACCCCGAAAAGGACGTCATCCTGGAAGTCGCGACCATCGTCACCGATGCAGACCTGAATATCCTTGCCGAAGGGCCGGTCATCGCCGTGCACCAGAACGAAAACGTTTTTGAGTCGATGGACGAATGGAACACAACGCACCATACCGCAAGCGGGCTCGTGGACCGCTGCCGCCGTTCGCGGTACTCCACTGCCGACGCCGAGCAGGTGACCCTCGACTTTATCAAGCCGTTTACCGAAAAAACGAAGAACGTCCTGTGCGGGAACTCCATTACGCAAGACCGCCGGTTCATGTACAAGTACATGCCGAACCTCTCGAACTGGCTGTGCTACAGGAACGTCGACGTAAGTTCCATCAAGGAGCTCACGTTCCGCTGGTACCCGCAGCTCGAACAGTTCCAGAAGGAAAAACGCCACGAAGCGCTGAACGACATTCGCGAAAGCATCGCCGAACTTGCCTACTACCGCAAGATGATTTTTAAATGATAAAGTTTTTCTAGTGAAATGAAGTATTATTACGACCCCAATAACAGACTCCCCTATAAAAAGAGACTCCGCAACCGCTGCATCGCCATTACTTTATTCGTCATCACATGCGCATCCATAGGATCGTGTATATATATATCAGGTAACACCAAGGAAAAAAGCCTGATAGTGAACGGCGTCCAGCACGCTCCGGCCACCGAAGCTGTTTCTACCCAAAGTGCGGCCGAACAAACCGAAGACACTATTTTCACGGCGGAATCGAACGCCAATCCGGCAATGGAACCGATTGTCGGCAACGCCGGGGCAACAACAGATGCAGCCCCGGAAGCAAGCAATTCCGCAGACATCGACACCGCCACGAAGGCTATTCCCGAGAATGACCCCGTAGATTCCGTGCACATCAAGGCCCAGAAGGACGTGTTCCTCGCCGAGAAAATCGACAACATGCTCCGCCGCTTTAGGCCCATGCACAGCGCCATCCTCGTCGTAGAACCCAAGAGCAATGAGATTATCGCCTGGGGCGAGACAAAGGACTATAAAGTGCTGAACAGCCCCGACTACTTTGTGAAGGGGACATTCCCCGCGGCCTCGCTAGCAAAAACCATCACGATTGCCGCCGCCATGGAAAGCAACCGCTATTCGCTAAACTCCCCCATCCCGGACAGGGGCGCGCACCACACGCTGTACAAGAACCAGCTGCGCGTGCCCGAGAATTACAAGGGCGCCACCATTGAACTGCAAGACGCCTACGCGAAGTCCGCAAACCCGCCGCTTGCCATTATCGGGATGAACACCGGCGCCAAAAAGCTCCGCGAGGCCGCGAGGAACCTCGGTTACAACATGAACTTCCCGGGCGGAATTCCAGGACGTTCTGTCTACAACCCGCCCGACAGCGGTTACGGGCTTGCCGAAGCGAGCTGTGGATTTACCGAAGCTACGACCCTCACGCCGCTCCTTGCCGCAGCGCAGGTGCGTTCCATCTTGATGAAGCAACCGCTCGAAATCCCGTGGGCAAAGGACGTGCCCGGCTATGCACCGAAATCCCGTATCGCACTCGACGTGAACAAGTTCAGCGAGAACACCTACTACGGATTGCGCCAGGCAATGATACGCTCCGTCACGAACGGAACCGCAAGGAAGCATATTTCAACCCGCAACATGGCCCGCAAGAACTTCAACGCGCTCAGCATCGGCGGAAAGACAGGCTCGCTCGATGGGCAGGATCCGCACGGCCGTTACGAATGGTTCATGGGGTTCGCACAGTCGAAAGACGATCCCAGCAAGGCGATTGTCGTCGTAATCATGCAGGTTCACGACTTGCAGGGCTACCGCTCGCAGCCCGCCTGCCAGGTTGCCGCCATGATTATCAATTATTGGGCCCATCAGACCCTGTGGCCTTCCAAATAAGTTGTTCGAATACTAGATTTGCTATAAAGACGAGGAAATTATGGAACCATCCTGGTGGAACTTGATACCGACCTATTTTGACGGAATTGCATTTACGATTCCTGTGATGAACTTTTCCGTGCACTGGTACGGCGTGATGTACATTTTTGCGTTCGTCACTGCCTATGCGACCATGTGGAGAGTCAATACCAAGGACAAGCTCGGGTACACCAAGGAACAGTTCGACAACCTGTTCGTATGGGCCATCATGGGCATTCTTATCGGGGCACGCCTCGGCTATGTGTTCTTCTACAAGCCGGGCTACTACTTCGCGAACCCGACCGAAATCATTCTGCCCGTCACGCACGACGACCTCGGATTCCATTTCACCGGAATTGCAGGCATGAGCTACCACGGCGGGCTTATCGTCGGTACGATTTTTGCCGTCATCGGGATGAAGCGCAACAAGATGGACGTCTGGAAGACGCTCAACCTGTGCTTCCTCTGCGCCCCGCTCGCCTACACCTGGGGCCGTTACGGAAACTTCATCAACGGAGAACTTTTCGGCGAAGTCACCACGAGCCCCATCGGTATGTATTTCCCGATGGCACACGACAGCCCGATTACAAACCCGATTCTGCACCATCCGAGCCAGTTATACGAGATGTGCTTCGAGGGAATCATTCTGTTCACCCTCCTCTATAACCTGCGCCGCATCCCCGTGCTCAAGGACAAGATGCCTTGCCTCTACCTGATGGGCTACGGCATATTCCGCTTCTTCATCGAGTTCTTCCGCAGGCCCGACGCCCACCTCGGGCGCGTCGACCTGTTCGGCATGAGCCGCGGGCAGACGCTCTGCAGCCTCATGATCCTTACGGGCCTCATCTGGCTTATCGTGCTGATCTACAGGGAAAAGAAGGCCGGCAAAGCCGCCTAGCCCCAAGGCTGCGGGCACAGCTCTATATATGTAAAAAACCGGGCGCTTGCGCGTCCGGTTTTCAAATTCGTTCAAAGCGGTTTAGTTGGCTTCTTCCGGGTAAACGGAGACCTTCTGGCGCTTCGCATCGACGTGTTCGAACTTCACGACGCCATCAACGAGGGAGAACAAGGTGAAATCCTTGCCCATGCCGACGTTGGTGCCCTTGTGGAAGTGGGAACCACGCTGACGAACGATGATGTTGCCAGCCTTGACGACTTCGCCCGCGTACTTCTTAACACCAAGATACTTGGCGTTGCTATCGCGGCCGTTACGTACGGAACCTTGACCTTTCTTATGTGCCATGGATTAAGCCTCCTTAGCCTTGCGGAGAGAGTTCTTCTTGACCTTGGCCGGCTTGGCGATGCCCTGAGCAATCTTTTCCTTGCGGGTAAGGGGCTTGTTCTGCTCCTTCTGCTTGGCAAGGGCAGCCACGCGAGCGCGGTTGCGTTCGATAACCTTGGAATCGACCTTTGCGGATTCTGCGCCGGAGCGAAGTTCCGTAACCAGCACCTCGGTATAGCCCTGACGATGACCGTTACGACGTTCGTAA
>JBGUQN010000057.1:0-16342 GCA_045131085.1 Fibrobacter sp. | reverse complement strand
TGGCAAGCCCTCTGATGGGATAGACGTCAATTCTGCAAAAATACGTGCACAGATATTTTATAAGGATGAAAAAAGTTGGATTGAGACGCCCTTGAATACTTGGGGCGGAAATTATGTTAATGTGATTGCTGAAAGTGACACTACTCGGTGGTTTACTTATGATAAAAATCCGGTAAGACCATATTTTGATGATTACGATTCTCCGGCTTCATCGAATCGTGCTGGCTGCTATGATGGTTATTGTGTCGCAACGCTGCCAATGGCAGATAACGATTTTTGCTACGACAAATAATGCCCTGATTTTGCCCATTTTTTGCCTTTTTGGGATGTTTTTGCTCATATCGGGGCTTTTTTTACGCGGATGGACTTGTTTTTCGCGAAATTTTTATAGATATTACAAGCATAAAACGATACAAGGAGTTTTTTTATGAAGACAAGTAGCTTTCTGACGGGTGTTGCCCTGGGCGCAGTTGCGGCCTTTTTGGCGAACAAGAAGTTCGGTGACAAGCTCTGCCCCTGCAGTTGCAAGTGCGACGACGAAGCCGGCGACAGCGCTGCCAAGGAAGCCGAAGACGCCGTCGAGAAACTCCGCGGCTCGGTGGAAAGTTTGACTGGCGAACTGAACAAGCGTATCGAGTCGGAACAGACTTTCGCCGCAAAGTGCAAGGATCTCGAAGACAAGGTGCTCATCAAGGAAACGGAAATCGAGAACCTCAAGAACACCATCGCCGCGAACGAGGTGCAGACCCGCAAGCTCGAAGAAGAACTCGCCAAGAAGTAATCGCATTTCGGGCGGCTTTCGATATGCGGTTTGACGAAGGCGCAATCCTGTCGCTTTTGCAGGGTGCAAAGGCCGAAGGTGTATTCAACAAGGCGGTGGCGGGCTTTATATTGCCCGACGGCACTACGCGCCTGGTTACGCTTGATACGCCCGCAGACACGGTTTTTGACATAGCGAGCCTCACGAAGGTTTGCCCTACGTCAACGCTTGCGCTTAGCTACATTCTGGAGGGCAAGCTTAGCCTCGACACGAAGGTCGTGGACTACATTCCCGAATTGCAGACAAACTACCGCGAAGACATTCGCGTGTTCCACCTGCTGACGCACAGCCTAGATTACCGCGTGCCGATGAAGACGTTGCGCACGCTCCCGCCTGAGGGCATCTTGAATGCGCTGTTTACTTACCAGTTTGCGAAGGCGCCCGGAGCGGATTTTAATTACGGGAACCCGGCGAGCGTGTTGCTCGGCATGATACTGCAAAGGCTTACAGGCAAGGACCTGCAGCAGCAGGGGCGCGAGCGGTTCTTCGGGCCGCTCGGCATGGCCCGCAGTGGCTGGGACCCGCTTACCCGCGAGTGGAACCGGATCGCGGTGGAGGAAATCGCCCCGACGGAAATCTGCAGTTTCCGAGGGCGGGAAATCCGCGGCGAGATACACGACGAGAGTGCGTGGGTCTTGCGGAAGCTTTTCCCGGTAGGGAGCGCAGGGATGTTCAGTTGTGTGCCCGACCTCTTGAAGTTCGTGAAGATGGTATTGGACGACGGGATTGCAACCGGCGTGGACGGCGCGGAAATCCGGGTCGCGCCTGCGGGTATCCTTGACATGGTGAGCAGGAATGCGTTTATGCGGGAAGAGGCCGCGCCGTTCATACCTGCAGGCAGTGTGGATGCCGCGGGCGCCTGCACAGCCCTTGGCTGGGAACTTGCTCAGAGCAAGTTCATGGGGTCGCGCGTGTCGCCCCGCACCTTCGGCAAGACCGGCTTTACCGGGGCGAGCATCGTCGCCGACCCCGTCGCAGGCGCCGCAGTTGTGTTACTCAGCGACTTCACGTACCCGCATCGCGAGGCAAGTGCTGACCGCATCCATGCCTTCCGCGCCAAGCTTTCCGACGCATTTTTCGGCGCAGTTTAATGTTTTTGACTCATAAAACGCGCTGTTTTTGACTTTTTTTACAGACTAAATGCGCACCCCACTGTTTTTAGTCCGTAATTTTTTGAACAAATTAAGCGATTTTTGACCCTGGAGAGGGGCTTTTAGCCCGATTTGGCCCCATTTTGTGCTCGAAAGCGTCATTTTTGCGGTTTTTTGTTGCGAACAAATTAGAAAATTACGGACTAAACGCCCGACCCACCGAATTTAGTCCGTAACATTCCCCAAAAATCGCATTTTTCGCGCTCTGCCTCCCCCCAAAAATCGCATTTTTCGCGCCGACTTGCTCTAAAAATCGCATTTTCAGCCCGCATTTTGCCAGCAAAAAAGAAAAATCCCGGCGCAATGCCGGGACTTTTAATACTCTGAGAAAGAAAGGCCTGCGGCCTTCACATGCGTTAGCGGCCGGCGGCCCTCTTCTGCATCTCCTTGCGCTGCGCTTCGGCGAAGAGGCGCGCCATTTCCATGCGGTTGTTTTCCTGTTCCTTCTTCTTGGTCTCTTCCTTGCAGTTCACGCACTTGGTGGCTGTGGGCACGGCCATGAGGCGGGCCTTCGGGATAAGCTGCTTGCACACCTTGCAGATGCCGAACGTACCGTTACGGATGCGCTGCAGGGCTTCTTCAAGGTACACGAGGTACTTGCCTTCGCGGGCGGCAAGCGAGAAAGTGGTTTCGAGCGTGTTGTAGTCCGTCGCAGAGTCGGCGCTGTCGGAATCTCCGCCGTCGCCAGATTGGCTCTTTTGTCCTTGGAATGCGTTGGCCCTTTCCGATTCACTCTGCGCAGTTACCAACTGGCGACGCTTCTCGACAAGCATCTCCTCGAAAAACTTCAAGTCGGCATCGCTCATTTTCGCGGGTTTCTTTTCACTCATGGCACACTCCTTTGTAGAGTCGGTTTAACACGTCATACGCGGAAAATTATCTTTTTTTAACAGAAAAAGGTAAACTTTTTTTAAAAAATATCGATATTTATCTTAAGTCCTTTTTTCTTGATGTCCTGGGTCAGTTTGTTGATGTCTTTTGCGAGTTTTTCGAGCCCGCCAATGAGCTTTCCGTGGCCCGAAACGACCAGCGCGACGGTGTTGTCCTTGCCGTCCAGGCGCGATGCCAGGGCTTCGGTCTCGTTTTTGAGTTCTTTTACGCGTTCTAGCAGTGTATCTATGTGCTTGAGCAGTTCCGAGCCCTTTTCTACAGTGACCGTCCCGCGCTTCGTGGCGTCGTCGATTTCGGCGTGGAGCTTCTGGAGTGTCCCTTCGCCCTTGTCGAGCACGGCGAGTGCCTCGTCTCGGGCATCAGAGATGAGCTTCTTGCTTGCGTTCAAGAGCCTCTTGCCCTTCTTGCCGATGCGTTCGATCCTCTGGCCCGTGCTGCCGATGGTCAGCGAGTCCTTCAGGGCCATAATCTGCTGCTGCATGGTGTCGAGGTCCGCGATGGCGTCCTTGAGCATGGCGCCTACGCCCGAAAGCCCGTCGTCGAAGGCCCCGTAGACCGTGTCGCCGTCGACAATCCAGTCACCGTCGTCTGCGGTCAGGATGTTCATTTCGCGCTCGCCCATGAGGCCTGCGTTGATGAGCCTGAATTCGGAGTGCTTCGAAATTTTGGCATCGGCGAGGACTTCCACCTTCACGAAGACGGCATCGTCCGTAAGTTCCACCTTGAGGATTTTACCCTTCTCGATGCCGCGCACGACCACGCGGTTCCCCGGCGAGAGCGTGCCGATTTGCTGGTAGCTCACCACGAAGCTGTAGCGCGCGTGGTAGGGGCTCGAGGGGTGGAAGAAGTACCAGGCAAGACAACAGCCCGCAACCAATATCATGAACACGATAAAGGGAAACAGGTTGTTCTTTATGAGGTTCTTTAACTGGTGCATCGGCAGGAAAGATAGAATTTAGGTAGTCTATTCGTAGATTGACCAGTGCTCGATGTCCATTTCGAGCAGGTCGTCGCTGTATTCTCCCTTGGCCTTGGCCTTGATCTTCTTCATGAGGCCCTCGTTGAAATCCTTCGCGATGTTCTGGCCGTTCATTTTCATGAGCGCATTCATCGCAATGACCTCGAGGATCACGGTGAGGTTCTTGCCCGGAGCCACGGGGATGACAATCTTGGGGATATGCACTCCCATGACGACTTCTTCGAGCTCGTTGAGGCCGGTGCGTTCGTAAAGTACGTCACGCTGCCAGGGCTGGAGTTCTACGATGACTTCGATCTTCTTGACCTTGCGGATGGCATGGATACCGAACATCGAACGGATGTCGAGGATGCCTACTCCGCGGATTTCCATGTGGTGGCGGATAAGCGGGTCGGGGCGCCCGATGATGGCGTTACCCACGTGGCTGATGTGGACAACGTCGTCTGCAACCATGCGGTGCCCGCTTTCGACAAGGTCGAGCACGCATTCGGACTTGCCCACGTTACTGTCGCCCACGAAGAGCATGCCTATACCGTAGACGTCCACGAGGCTCCCGTGGATAATGGAATGCGGCGCAAAGAACTCTTCCAGGATTCGCTGGGCAATCTTGTTGAATTCGTAGGTGTGGAGCGTGGTCGAGAACAGCGGGATATGCAGGCGCGTGCACATTTCCTTGAGTTCGGCGTGCGGCATTTGCGCATGCGTTACCACCCACATCGGTGCGCGGAACTCGGAAAGAGAATCGAAAACCTTTTTGCGGCCCTCGGGCCCGAGGCTTTCGAGGTAGTTCCATTCCGTATGGCCCACGACCTGTATTTGCTTGTAACTATATACCTTGGTGTAGCCCGCCATGGCAAGGCCCGGGCGGTGGATACCGCTTTCGGCGATATTCGTGTCGAGGTCCTCTTCGGGGGTGTGCAGGGCGAGCTGCAAATCCTTGCCGTAATGACCAAAAAAGTCCCGCACCGGGAGTTTTTCCCGATGCAGGATCTTGATATCTTTCAATCTGGATTCGGCCACGGCTTACGTCAGGTTAGAAATCGGCTGTGCGCGGTGGTCGTTCTGCTTATCGTTAGCCTTCTTGAGCTGCACCTTCACGCGTTCCAGTGCGACATCGACGGCCTTGCCCATGTTGTCCTCGTCGGCCGAGGCCACGACCACGGAACCGGTGATGTTCACGCTGATTTCGCAGTGGCGCTGGTGTTCGACTTCGTGGTCGAGGATTACGGAGGCGTTAGTAATGTTCGGGTAGAACTTGGCCAATTTGTCCATTTCTTCCTGGATGCGGTCCTGGAGACCTGCAGATGCGTTGAAGTGGCGAGCAGAAAACTGAATATCCATGTGATACCTCCGTATAATTAAGATGGCACTTTGCGGGGCGTTTCGCCTCGCATTATGTGTATATACATCTTTTTTTCGGAAAAAACCAATTGAAAAAAAGTTTTTTTCGAATAAAATCATCCCAATTGGAATAAAAAAGCCCCAAAAAACGCTGTTTTTGGGGTAAAAAGTCCATAATGGGCAAAATTAGAGCTGTTTTCGCTGGCGGGCGGGGAGGATTTTGAGCTTTTCCTCGCGGTACTTGGCCACGGTGCGGCGGGCGACCTGGATTCCCTCGTTTGCGAGGGCATCGGCGAGGGCCTGGTCCGAGAGGGGCTTCTTCTTGTTTTCGTTTTCCACGAGGTTCTTGATGGCCTCGAGGATTCGGGCCGAGCCGACGATATCGTCATCGTCTTCGAAGCCTTCGGGGGCGCTTGATGCGGGCGCGCTGCTTGCGGAGGCGTTGATTGCCCCGCTTTGCACCACGGAGGCAGTGTCTGCGGCCGGGCGCTTGCCCTGCTGGCGCACACCCGAGGTGAAGAACTGCTTGAGTTCGTATATCCCGAAGGGGGTTTCTACGTACTTGCCGTTGGTGACGCGGCTGACGGTCGAGAGGTCGCGCTTTACTTCGTCTGCAATGTCTTGCAAGACCATCGGCTTGAGGAACGACGGTCCGTTCTTGAAGAAAGCCGGCTGGCGCTTCACGATGGCGCGCATTACCTGCTCCATGGTGGAGAACCTGTTGTTCGCGGCATTGATAAAGTCTTCGGCCTTGCGCTTGTTGTTCTGTATGTACTCGCGCGTTTCCTTGTCGAGCTTTACGTCACCGTTCAGCATGTCGGTGTAGTACTTGTTTACGCGCAGGCGGCGCACTTTGTTGCGGGATTCCTGCGTGCATTCTACTTCGAACTTGCCTTTCTTGAGTTCTACCTTCAAGTCGACATGCTTTATCTGCGTCGGGGCATTCGAAATCTGCCTGCCCGGGTGCGGAGTGAGCCTCCCGAGCGAGGCTACGGCCTGCTGTACTGCCGTGGAGGATACCGACATCGCCTTCGCGATTTTGCCGTACCGGAGTTCGATGAGGTCGTCGAAATGCTGTTCCAGAATCTGCCTGGTGAGCGCCGGGAAATCGTCAATGGCTTCCGCCTGGATAAGGAAACATTCCTGCATGTTGCGGGCGCCAATCCCGCGCGGCGTGAAACTGCGGAGCACGTGTATCGCCTCGGCTACGGGGAGGCTCGCGTTTTCGAGGGCAATATCGTTGCGAATGATATGCTCGATTTCGACAACGAGAGGGTCTTCGCCCGGGTCCGATGCCATCTTGAGCATTACGTCATCGGGGGCGGCCTGCAGGTAGCCGTTCTCGTCGAGGCTGTCGATGAGGTACTGGATGAGCGAGCGGAAATGCGCTTCGGTGCAGCCTGCCTCCTCAAGTTGGCGCAACAGGAGCGGGGTTCCGTTCCAGTCGCGCAGTTGGTCGCGCAGGGTATCTTGCAGGCTCTTGTCGCGGTCTTTTTGCGGGCGGTCCCATTCGTCGAGCGAATCGTGCGAAGGGGCGTTCAGGTCCTTGAGCGGGGCATCGTCATCGAAGGAGCCGTCTTCGAGTCTGCGCTCCATGTCGGAGTTTGTCGAGTTCTCGAGAATGTCGTAATCGTGGTCGGCGGTATCTTCGAGGGTGCCGGATTCAAAATCCATCTCGTGGATGGCGTCGTCGTCGGAGCCCGCGTTGTCAGAAGGTTCGTCCAGGGAAGTTTCTTCGGGCGAATCGTCATCGAGTTCCAGCAGCGGGTTTACCGCGAGTTCCTCGTTGATGGCCATGTCCAGTTCCTGCGCTGTCTTCTGCAATATAGCAGCGGACTGCAACATCTGCGGCGAGATGTTTTGCTCCAGGCGCTGGGACTGTCCCAGTTGCATTCCTACGTTCATAAGATGCTCCTAGTCCAGCCTGAAACTGTCACCCAGGTATATGCGCCTTGCTTCGGGGTCGTTCGCGAGGTATTCCGAAGAACCTTCGGTAAGCACCTGGCTCTTGTACATGATATAGGCGCGGTCGGTAATGGAAAGGGTTTCACGCACGTTGTGGTCGGTGATGAGGATGCCCATGCCCTTTTCCTTGAGGCCCGAGATAATGGACTGGATGTCGGCAACGGCAATCGGGTCGATGCCCGCGAAAGGTTCGTCGAGCAGCAGGAAGGAGGGGTCGCTTGCGAGCGCGCGTGCGATTTCGAGGCGCCTGCGTTCACCGCCCGAACAGCTCATGGATTTTGTCTTGCGGATATGCGTAATCTTGAATTCTTCGAGCAACTGTTCCAGGCGCATTTTGCGTTCGCGGCGCTTGAGCCCCTGCGTTTCGAGAATGGCCATTATGTTGTCTTCAACCGAGAGCTTGCGGAAAATGGAAGCCTCTTGCGGGAGGTAGCCTACGCCGAGGCGGGCGCGCCTGTACATGGGCTTGTCCGTCATCTCGATGTCGTCGAGGAATATGTGGCCGGAGTCCGGGCGCACCATGCCCACGATCATGTAGAACGAAGTGGTTTTGCCGGCGCCGTTCGGCCCGAGGAGCCCGACGATTTCGCCCTGCGAAACGCTGATGGAAACGTCGCTCACCACCTGGCGGCCACCGTAGACCTTGCGCAACTTGTCGGTACGAATCGTGCTTACCAAACTCTTCATGGAGCCTTTTCCTCCGTTTTAACCTTCGCTCTTTCCCTTTGACGCGGATACTTGAACTTGCTCTTTACATTATCGTTATTTTTACCCTGCTTTGTCAACCCCAGGGAATCAGAAACGTCTGTTTTTACGCCCGCTTTGGCGAGGGAATCCAATCGCGCCTTCTCTTTTGCGGCCTTGTTGCGCTGTTCTTTTTCGAGGTCCACGTAGCGTCCGCTGGCCATGGTGCCGCGCCCGAGCAGTCTGAGCGTCTTGACGGCGTTCTTGAGCGGGTCGAAGACGATGTTGATGGTGTCGCCGGCGGCTTCGTTCTTGCCCGATACGGTGCGGTCTTTTTTCACGTAGAAGTAAGTGCTCTGCGCCTTGCCCGATACGATGGCGTGGTCCATCTTGCCCTTCTTGAAATACAGGTCGAGGCGGTTCCCGTCCATGAGGTTCCTGTAGTCGGGCAGGTCGGTTTCGTAGAAGAATCCCTTCGCGTTCAGGTTCACGTACAGGCGTTCGATTTTGTTGTCCTTGAATTCGCAGTAGAGCGTGTCGCCGAATGCCTCGGTCACGTTGCCGGGTGCGCTTCTCTTGGGGTCTTCTTTCGAGATGCCGTGCGCGTTCCTTATCACGAGCGCGGACTTCATTGTCTTCTTGGCTTCGTCGATGACGAGGAAAATGGAATCGCCCGTGAGGTGGTAGTTCTTCATGTCGAACGTGGGGTGGCCCTTCATCGATAGCCAGCTGTTTGCACGGTCGAAGTAGCCCGTGTCGCAGGTGACCACCATGTCTTTTTCGGTGACCTTCACGTCTTTGTACGCTTCGGCAAAGGAATACTTTTTGTTGTAGATGATTTTGCGCGCTTCGATGGTGAGCGTGTCGACAGCGCCGTCTTTGCGCTTTTCGAACTGGAAGAGCTTGGGCTTTACCGGCATGGTGAGCACTTCGTTCTCGCGGTCGTACTCGAGCATGTCGCCGGTGAAGAGGTACGAGTGTGCGGAGTCGCCTGCCACGACGTTCCCGTTCGCGACGGCGAAACTTTGCTTTTTGCGGTAGGTGCCGTTCTCGGCCTTGATGTAGCCGCTCGGGTGCGTGAACAGGAACCCGCCGTTACATTGCACTACTTCGGCGTCTTTGTTCCAGGTGGCGCGCTGCGTGCGGAACTGGATGCTGTCGTGCACGAACAGCACGCGACCCTGCAATAGCAGGTTGCCCCGCTTGCGGGCGACAGCAAGGCTGTCCGCGTGCTTCATGATAAGCGGGGAACTTTGTGCGAATACGTCTGCCGTAGCAAGTAAGGACAGCAAGAGGAAAATGGCGAAAATGCGCTTCACTTGTTCCCCCGTGAAGGTGCAGGGCCAGCTGCAGCCGGTGGAGGCGCGGGCGGTTTTTTCTCAAGTTCTTCTGCTTGCTTCTTGTCTTCTTCCTTCATGCGCTTTGCCGCATCCTGGAATATGCCTGTCACGTTCGAAAGGATTCTCCAGTTGTCCATGCGTGCGTCGCTCACGAATCCCTTGCCCTGCAATACGTCGCCGTCTTCAGAGACGACGCGCACGTAGCTGTCGGTTCGGACCTGGTCGTCGCGCTTGTTCCACAGCAGGGAATCCGCGCGTACGGATGCTCCCTTCGGGGTCAGCGCGTACACGTGCCCGTAGGCGTAGACATACGTGAACTTCATGTCCATGCGGCCGGAATCCGCGCGCAAGAAGGCTACGCGTTCGCCCACTGAATCGTAGATGTCCACCAGCACGGGTCGCATGAACACGACTTCCTTGTCGGACCAGCGTTCAAGATACGCGGTCTTCAGTTTCCACGAGAGGACGTCCTTGTCGTAGCAGTCTAGGAGCGTGGTGTCGGTAAACAGCATCTGCGGGCGGTCCACATGGATCCACGGCTTTTCTTCTTCAATCTCTTCGCAGCCCGTAAGCAGCGCGATGCTCATGGCCTGTAGCACTAGCAGCAAAGAACATGCCAAAAACCTCCGCGCCGCTGCGCCGAGACCTTTAAATGTGCAAATATTCCGCACTAGCCATACCACGTAGTACAATTTACAAATATAAAGCGCCCCGCATAAGTGTTTGCGGGCGGAACGCCGCCGTTTCTATTGCTTCTTCTTGGGGTTCTTGCCGCCGAGGCCCTGGAAGTAGAATGTCGAAAGGATAAGGAGAAGCGATACGCCGTAGAAGGCGCCCTTCACGAGCAGGCTCGGGTTGTAACCGTTATTTAGAACAACGTAAAGGAACAGGAGCAGCATGATCCAGATGGCTTGAACCCAGAGCGTTTTCTTGTAAGGCCAGAAGCCTATCATGCGGTACACGTAGATGTTCATCCATACCGCCTGCAATATCTGGTAGCCCATCGAGGAGAGTGCCGCGCCCGCAATTCCGAGGCGGGGAATCAGGAGGTAGTTCATGGCGATGGCGAACACGAGCGAGACCACGTTCATGAGGAGCATGAACTTGCTACGGCCAAGGCCGTTTATCACGGGGCCTGCAAGGCCGAACATGCCGTTAATCAGGTTCCCGATCATAAGGATGCCGAGGACGGCGACGGGGTTTTCCTTGGTGATGAACGATTTTCCGGCAATCATCATGGTCTGTTCCGGGAACAGCACGATGAAAAATCCAATCCCGAGCTGGATGAGGGTCACCATCGATACGCAGTAGCTGAATACGGGCTTGAGATCGGTCTTTAAGCGTTCGGGGGTCATTCCCGCCACTACCGGGAGCAGGATGGGGTTGTAGCTCTGGCGGATGGTCTTGAGGCCGTTGGAGATGGTCACCATCACGGCGTAGATACCTGCCGCTTCCGGGCCAATCAATGCAAGCACCATCCAGAGGTCCATGCGGAGCAGGAACGATGTGACCACTTCGGAAAAGCCGAGCGGGATGGAGTAATTCAGCAGGTCCTTGGAAAGCGGCTTTTTCGGGCGCCACGGCATTTCGGGGAACTGCTTGCGGACCAGGAATACGTAGCAGACCACGCCGAGGCAGTTCGCGACAAAGAGGCCTACCGGCAGGGCAAGCGTCTGCGGGAACGATGCGTAGAAGAGCACGAGCCCGATGACCGGAGCAAGCGCCGATACAGCGAAGTCGTTGATGAAAATCTTGTATTGCGGGTGGCGATTGCCTTCGGAGGCGCCCGCAAAAATGTGCAAGATGGACCACGGCACCAGCGAAAGGATATAGATGCAAATTTCCGTGGACGAAAGCATCGCAAGGCCGCTCGAGAGTTTGTGCAGCCCGAAGTAGGCGGCGATAACCACGGCCACCGTGAGGATGACGGAGAAGAGCACCGTGCGCTTGACGGATTCCATGATGCCTTCGTACCTGTCGCGCCCCTGCACGATGTTCTGGGGGAGGTAACGGTGCAGGCCCTTGTCGAGGCCAAGGACTGCCACGCGGCTCATGGTGAGCACCCACAGTTGGGTGGAGACGTACACGCCGAAGAGCGCCTTGTCGAACACGCGCGCCACCACTATCATCAGGAGCGGGGCAATAACTTTCAACGCCGTTCCGGCCAGATTGAGGAACGCGCTTTTGACAAGGTACTTTTGGTCTGTCTTTATATCCGACATCGGAAGCAAATTTAATATTTTTAGCAGGTATGAGATATTCCTGGTCGTTTCTCCTTTGCTATCCGTTCGATTTCCTGCATGCCATGTGCTTCAGGTTTTTGGCGCCTTTTTATGCGAAATGCAGGGCCAGCGGTAAAAGCCCCTGGGTTATCGGCGGCCACCGCGGGAGAATTTACGAGGACAATGCCGCTGCCGTCCACCGCTACGTAGCTGAATCGACCGACCAGAAAATCATCTGGATTTCTGGAAACAAGTCGTTGACGCGGGAACTCGAGGGCAAGGGCTATAAGGTATTGCGCAGGAATTCCTGGAAGGCGAGGCTTGCCATGATAAAGGCGCCTGTCGTGATGTATTCCCACGGCGAAGACGATATCGACCAGTTCTTCAGATACTTCAGGAAGTGCGCCGGTTTGCGGCTCTACCTGAACCACGGGCATTCATTTACCAAGACGGGCTATTTTGCCGTCCCCGCCGCCGCCACCTGGAGCGAAAAGAAACGCCGCCAGATGCAAAAGAAAGTCGTCAATTTCGACTACATGCTTCTCGGTTCCGAATACGAGCGCGAGATGCTCATCATGTCGATGCCCTTCAGGTCGCCAGATGCTTTTATCGCGAATTGCGGGTGCCCCCATGTGGACAAGTTCATTCTCGCTGCGCGAGGCAAGCCCGAGAAGAGGATTCTCTGGTTCCCGACATTCCGCGACGACCCCGTAGATGCCGAACAGCTTGACCGCATGGAAATAGAAATGTTGCAGAATGCGAAACTCCGGCAGTATCTCGAAAGTACGGGCACGACGTTTACGCTGGTAAGGCACATCAATTCGGGGAAGAAATCCTTTGAAGGCATTGCGCCTTGTTTTGAAATTCGCGACATACAAGAAATCGGGAGCATTTTGCCGACGGCTGAATGTTTTATATCGGATTACTCCGGCATCATCATCGACTGGCTTTTGTTTGACCGCCCGTTCGTGAGGTTCGCCTTCGATATCGAGCGGTACACCCGCAAGCGATCCTTCTACATACCGCTTGATGAATTTGTTCTGGGGAAGGATGTGAAGACCGTCGATGAGCTTGCGGAATTTATATCGTCGGGTGCATGGAAGGACAGGAGCCCGTACATCCCGAAGATTGAATACTACAAGAACAAGATTTTCCCGAACCTCGAGCCGACACATACCGAGATTTGCGTCGCGAAGATAAGGGAACTCCTTAAGCAGGGAAGGCAGGCACCGTGAACGCAGCGAAAATTCCTTACGCGATGGCGATAGGCAACTGGTTGCCTTACAGCGAGACCTTCATTTACGACCAGGTGAAACATGCCCGGAGGTATGAACCGTACGTGATTGCACGCGGCTTGAACCCGGCGCGCGAAAACTTCCCCTACGATCACGTGACATCGCTTGGTTCGCTTGAACGCGCGCTTTACTATGCGGCTTTCCCCTGTGGCAAGTTCGTGGATGTCATCCGCAAAAGCGGAGCGAAGTTTGTGCATGCTCATTTCGGTACAAACGGAGCGCTCGTTTCGGCGACTGCGCGCAAGGCAGATGTGCCGCTCATCGTGACCCTTCATGGCGTCGATGTGGGCATCCTCTTGAATCCGCACATCCCGATGGATTACTTGTTCTATAAGCGTACCTACAGGCGCATGTTCGATACGGCGCAGCTGTTGTTGCCTGCTTCGCAGGAACTTGCCGATTGCCTTGTACAGCTGGGCGCGCCCGAAAGCAAAATACAGGTGCACCGCCTCGGTGTAGACGTGTCGGCCTTTACGCCCTTCACGCGCCCGGAACGTGCGGCACAGTTCTTGATGATTGGCCGCATGGTCGAAAAGAAGGGTTTTGAATACGGTATTCGCGCCTTCGCAAAGATTGCGGGCAAGCACAAGGATTCAACCCTCACGCTTATCGGGAAGGGGCCGCTAATGGAGCCGTTGCAGGCCTTGGCTGCGGAACTCGGTATTCAAGATAAAGTAATTTTCAAGGGAAGTGTCCCTAGTGCGCAGATGCCTGCAATGCTTGCGGATTACGATGCGCTTGTGGCGCCCTGCATTGTCGCAAAAAACAACGACCGCGATTCGGGCCTTATCGTGCTCAAGGAAGCGGGGGCGAGCGCCATGGCGAGTATTGGCACGTTCTGTGGAGGCCTCCCCGAAATCATCGATGACGGGCGTACCGGATACCTTGTGGGTCAGCGCGATGTTGACAAATTGGCCGAAAGCATGGATGCGCTTGCGGGCGATTACAGTTTACGCACGCAGATGGGTATTGCCGCCCGCGCGAAGATGGAAGCGGAATACGATACCGTCAAGCAGAACGAAAAACTCGAAGGGATTTTCGACCGATTTGTGTAGCGCCTACTTCTTCGGCGGAAGCAGCAGGTTCTTGTTTATAATGTATTCCCAGGCATGTCCCGCGGCACGCATCTTGCGGGCAGTTTCTTGCAACTGTGCCGGGTCAATTTTTGCAGGTTTGCCCGTCACAAAACCTTCGGCCGGGTGCGATGTATCCCAGTCGGGCTCAAGCATCGTCTCGAAGGCGCTTATGAGCGTGGAATCCTGGATGTTCGCGATGTAGGTGACTGAGTCGGTAATCATCGTCATGTCGCCCATGCGGAACGCGAATACCGGCGGGAGGTTTTGCCTTACGACATACTCTGCTTCAGTTGAATCGGGAGTGTTCTCAGGAGTTGTCTCGGTAGAATCGTTTTGCTGCAAAACCATGACGTTAGGTTTGCGGGATTTTTCTGAAAAAGTGAGGAGTGGAGTCCCGACAAAGTTGTTTGTGACATCAAGGTGGAGGTACCATGCGATAGTCGGCGCGATATCCACCTGCGAAACTGGCGTCGTGACAATCTTTTTTTCGATGCCCGGACCTGCGATAATCAGCGGAACCCAGGTGTAGCCGTCGTGGACAGAACCGATAAAGTCCGAGACGCCGTGCTGTGCGTTGTTCGCAATCGCGTGGTCGCCTACAAGAACAAAGAGTGTGTTGTTTGCCCGCGGGCCCTTGGCGATTTCGTCGAGTACGATTCCCACGGCGCTATCCATGTAGGCGAGCGTGCGCATATATGCGACCTCGGGATCCTTCGGTGTGGGGCCGTATTCCTTAGGGAGCGAGAACGGCACGTGGCTCGTGGTGCTCATCCAGTCAAAGAACAGTGGCTTGTCGGCAGGGCGGTTTGCATACAGTTCGCGGAAGCGGTTCGCGATGGGAACGTCGTGCTGGTTTTCGGGCTTGTATTCCGAATAGTCGAACCACCTCGCGAACCAGGGGTGCAGATTGTCGAAACTCGGTTCGGTTGCGGTAAGTACCATGCGGTAGTAATCCGCATCGCCTAGAATATCGGGCAGGGCGCGCATGCGCGTATTCGGGTAGTCCGAAAGGAATGTCGTTTGCGGGTGCGACCAGAGCCCCGCAAGAACCCCGAGGAAGCCTTCGATGGAAGGGTAGCCTACGCTGTGCGCATTCGGGAAGTAGAGCCCGCTCTTTGCGAGCTTGCAAATGTTCGGGAGTTTTTTACATGTTGCAGGGATGCGGATATCGCCGCTCCAGCCGCGGAAAGTCTCGATGGTGAATAGGACTACATCGGGCTTTTCTTCGAGCGGGTGCGAACGAACTTTTTCAAGGACTAATTTTTCTAGAGTGTCTGCTTCTACGGAATCCCTGTCAGTATATTGGATAGGGTGGCGGGTATAAGTCCCGTAAATATGGCCGGCATATCTCAGGAAGGGGTTGTAGGCAAGAGAGTTGCCGCCGAGCAACTCTATGCCGTCGGCATAGTCGTCGCGCCTTTCGCTTTCCGAAAGTTTGTACTTGATTTCGTCGACTAGGCGGAAAGCGACCGGCGCGATGCGCTTCCAGCGCATGTTGCTCGGCGCAAACCAGTTCTTCGATGTGAGCCCTGTAATGGCAAGCGCAAGTGCAATCCCGAGGCAGATCCAGTTCCTGAGTGTCGTCTCCTCGCTCCACTTCGCGAACATCTTGCGGTACAAGAATACCGTTCCGACAATCCCGGCAAGCGCAATGAACGCCGTGAGCAGAAAGTGCCATGCACCGCCCAGGAACACGCGCCCCACCAGACCCATGTCCGATGCGGCAAGCGCGTACGTCGTGAGGAACGACAGCGTGAGGTGCTGCCCCATCCAGCGCATGATTTCGTCGTCGGTGCCCGCGGTAACAATATAGAGCGCGCCGAGGACGACGAACACGATGCCCGCAATCTTGCGCGCCTTCCCGCGCAAAAGTGTGCAGAGCAATCCGCCCGCACAGGCGAGCGCCATCACGACGCCTGCTTCAATCACCAGCGTGTGGGGGAAAAATCTGTACCAGCGGTCTACTATTGGGCCGCCTGTAGGCGCCGCAGTAAAATACAGAACGCAAAGGAGCACTAGGCGGGTGCCCCAGAGAGTCAAGCCGTACCAAAGCCAGTAAAAATTTTTCATTTCCCCTCTTTTTGGAAAGACCCTTTGCTTGCCTTCAGGTTAACCTTCGCGGCCAAGCATGAACGCCTTCTTGTTCCCTTCGTGGAACTTTTCGGCGAAGAGCTTGTTCAGGGCAACTTCCCACTGTTCGACGGTAAAGTCGAAGTGCTTGGAAAGCTTGCCGAGCATCGCGACGTTCAGGGCCTTCACGTTCTCGAGCTTCGAGACATCGATGTCTGCCGGAGTCAGGAGCACGCCACCCTGCTTGAGGAAGGCTTCGTTCACCACGACCTGCGTTTCGTCGAAAACCACCAGGTAGTCGGCTTCGCCCGTCGGGATCATCGGGGACTGGACTTCTTCACCCTTCGCAAAACGGACGTCACTAGCGATGGAACCGCCGCGCTGGCTCATGCCGTGCACTTCGGCCTTCTTCACGTCGTAACCTTGTTCGAACACGAGTTCCGCCATCACGTCGCTCGCCTTGATAACGCCTGTGCCACCGAGGCCGGCAAATTTCACGTTAACTACGCTC
>JBGUQN010000056.1:0-24517 GCA_045131085.1 Fibrobacter sp. | reverse complement strand
ATGGGCTTTGCCCATTGTTCGTCGAAGGATGTCGTAATCATATCTTGTCGGAAACTTGTTTCCGTTTCAAGATATAGATTAGGACCTCGCTAGGCACTAAGTCAAATTACTCGTAAGCGATAATTCAATAGTTTCGCAAATTTTTAGAAATCGCTTTGGACAAGTTCTAAAGCGATTTTGATTTACTAAACAAAAATATTAAATCGTTCATTTCACAAATTTGCTCTTTATGTCACCCCCTGTCATCCTGGAGCGAAGCGATAGGACCTAGCGGGGGTCTTTGTTTTATATGAAACGCGGTGTATAGTATACGGCTTTTGGCGTATTATGCGGCATTTTTCGCACATTTTTTTGTAAAACAACCCCTTGCTTGCGTTTAGGGATTTTTTTTAATTTATATTATTGCAGAAAGGAGAAGAAAATGGAAATCAAAAAGGGAAAAGTTTTAAAGGACCGCGACTGGTCTTTAAAGACACAGAAAAATCTTGCTTCCATGCTCGGGATTACGGCGGCGCTCTCGCTTTCGGGTGCGGCGTTGACGGCGTGTAACGAAGTGGTAGCATCCGGGGGGGATATCGAAGAAGCCGATTCGTCATCGTCCGAAATGATGACTGACGGTATGGGGCCGATTGATGACAGATGGCAGGATATCTCGTCGTCTTCTGAAAAATCTCCGAATTCGTCGAGTATTGACCCTGTCGGCGGGATTTCGTCCAGCAGCGAGGTTCCCCGGCCATTCTCCAGTAATTCCGAAGATCCTCCAATGACGTCGGGAATTTTGCCTCCGTCGTCCAGCAGCTATGAAATTGATACGCTCGACATCACTTCGGGCGAGGTCATTCCGCCGGAGATTGTCGGCCCCGAATCGGGCAGCAATATCGACATCGGGCACCTGGAGTCCAGTTCCTCGATAGCGGAACCTTCGAGTTCGTCGTACAATCGTATTGAATCCAGCTCTGCGACGGCAGGACTTCCTCTGTCGTCTAGTGCTTTGGTAACGCCATCTTCTAGTTCCTCCGAATCAGAACCTCTGCCCGGCGACCCGATTGAAATTGAACCGCCCATGACATCGGGGGTCATCGAGAATACGCCGTAAAGCGCGGATGAACCTGAACAGTAATTTTTATCAATGAATCTGGTTCTTTCTTTAACGGAACGGTGTAACCTTCGCTGCACCTATTGCTATTACAAGGTGAGTCACGAGGCGCGCAGCCTGGTGATGTCGGGCGACATCATGGAGGCGGCGATTAGGCTTGCTTTTGAACGCACCCTGAAACTCGGACAGAAATTTCTGAACATCACGTTCTTCGGTGGCGAACCTTTACTTTGTATGGACGCTATCCACAGGGGAGTGGAGTTTGCGAAAAAACTGGCTCATGAACGTTTTGGCGAAGATGTGTTGCTCGGACCGCCGACTACGAATACGACATCGTCAAAGTTCCGCCTGCGTTTTGCGGTGAATACTAACGCGACGCTCCTGAATGCGGAAATCATCGATTACCTGAAACGCGAAAAGTTCCGCATTTACCTTTCGCTTGACGGTCCGGAGGCGCACCACAATATCTGCCGCAAGCAGGTGGGCGGGGAGGGTTCCTTCAAGCTGATTGAACCGCACATTCCTGTTCTTACCAAGCTCGATACTGTTGTGCTTTCGGTGGTGACCCGCGAGAACATGCATTCGCTTTCGGAGGCTGTCCGTTGGATTCAGGGGCAAGGGTTCAGGAACATGACCGCTGCCGTGGATTTCGACGGCAAGTGGACGGGCGAGGAATTTGATGTTTTGGCCGCGGAATACGAGAAATTGGCCGAATTCTGGCTCGAAATCAAGCGCAAGAATGTTCCTTTCTATCTGGGGACCATCCAGGACAAGTTAAAATTCAGGCTTACGGGGCAGCGCCACCGCACGTCTAGTTGCCAGGTGGCAGAAGGCATTGTCGCCTGCGCCGCGAACGGGAACCTATTCCCCTGCACGCGCTTTATCACGAGCAAGCCGGACGCTCCCTATGTTTTGGGGCGAGTTTTCGACGACCCGGAGCAAATCTGGAGCGGACCGGTCGCCCGCGATATCCAGGATTTTTTCAATCGGGATAAGGAAGATTGCAAGGGCTGCGCCATCCGTTTCCGTTGCCATGCGCACGAATGCGCCTGCACGTCGTTCTATTCCACGGGCAGTGTCCACGGGGTTTCGCCCGAGGTCTGCACGCACGAACGCATGCTCGCCACAATTTGTGATTCTGCTATATGTGAATAGCAGAATCACTTGACTATTGCGGCTCGCAAATGCCCGCGCAAGATGAGCAAGCGCAGGCATTTATGCATGCATTTGCGAGTCGCCGCAGTCATGCACGCAGTGCAATGCCCGCGCAAGCGTGGTCGCCCGCTCGCCTTGTTTGTCAATGTGATAGCGCTATATGTGAAATGTAGTGTGAGCGGTAGCCCGTGAGCAAAAAGCGACCGGTATTAACCGGTCGTGTTTGCGAGAGCGAGCGTAATCCGGAGTAATTTAAAACCAGAATGTAGCGCGAGCGGTTATCCGTAAGCAAAAAGCGACCGGTATTAACCGGTCGTCGCAGATTCTACGAGCAGCGGAGTGTCTGGCCGATGCGGAGTATCGATGTACGCTTGATGCCGTTCAGGCGGCAGAGCTTTTCGATAGTTGTACCGTACTTGATGGCGATTTTCCCGAGAGTGTCGCCCGGACGAATCCTGTGGTAACGGTGCTTTGAAAGTTCTTTCTGAATTTCGTTGTGGCTTTCGACCGCGCTTGCGATGGAGAAGTGGTTTGCGTTCTCGAGAAGCGTGCCTTCTTCGATGTTGAAGACGGTTGCCGGGTCGATGTTCACTTCGCCGTAACGAATTTCGAAATGCAGGTGCGGGCCGCTGGAACGTCCGGTGTTGCCGCCCCAACCGACGAGCTGGCCGCCTTCAACGACATCGCCCACGTTCACGAGGCGCTTCTTGAGGTGACCGTAAAGGGTGCGGGTTCCGTTTTCGTGTTCAATCATCACGTAGTGGCCGTATCCACGACGGTTGTACTTGGAAACGACGACTTTTCCGGGGTAGGCGGCGACAATGGAATCGCCAATGGAAATGTGCATGTCGACACCCCTGTGCAAGCGGTGCTTGCGGATGCCGTAGGGCGAATTCATGCGAGTCCCGTGAATGGTGGGGAAGTGGGCTCCGCTGAAATCCAGGAAAGCCGCGGCGGTTTCGTCGAGGGTGGATTCCTGCAGGGAATCAAGTTCTTCGGAGTCTTCGGATTCTGCGCTGGCGACGGTTTCTTCCGCATTTGCCTCGTCGGCATTTTCTGCGTTGGCGGAATTTTCTTCGGCGGCGGTTGCGACGCTTTCTTCAGAGGTGGTTGCGACGGAAGCCTCGTTCAGCGTGGAGTCGGCGATAGCGCTTCCCTTGACTATTTCGGTTTCGTCGGTCGATGCCATAGCCAGCACGTCGTTTGCTGCAGAAATAGCGGGCAGCATGGCTATACTCAGTATGAATGCGTTCACGAATTTCATGTCGGCGTGGAAGATAGAAATTTTCAATAACCCCTGCAAGATTAGATATTCTTTAAAGGGTTTACAGAATGTCCATAATTGCGTTTTTCGCTCAAAAAGGGGAATCGTGGTGTATACTTACGTGATGCATGATACATTTTTTTTTAAATTTCCTATAAACATTCTATGGTAATAGACTAGATGATTTTCCGAAAAATTGCTTTTTTTGCTTTTGCTGTTTCGTTTACGGCCCTCCTGTCCGGCTGCCATGAAGACGAGAAAATCGCCGAACTCCAAAAGGAAATTGTGCGTCTTGAAACGCAGGCCGATTCTCTCCATAAAGCCGTGAATACCATGAGTGCTGTAAAGCCTTTGACTATCCTCTCGGATACGGTGCGCGCAGGCGAGGGACCGTTCCATGTGTTTTCGCGATTGAAGGCAATGGTAGAAGGTGGCGATGCCGACCTGGGCAAGGTGTATCTCGCCATGCAGGATAGTGTGGAGTTCAAGCTCCGCGTCGGCGAAAAGTTCTACATCGCTGTTGACCCAGAAAAACGCGTGCAGCGCTTCCGCTATGCTCCGAACATCATCACGTCGCATGTGGTCGTGAGGACGGACAGTGGTTTTGTCTACAAGTTGGTGGAAAAGCCGGTCGTGAAAAAGCAGTCGGCTTACGAAGGTGCGCTCGAAGAGGGCTCCACCCTGAATGGAATTTTGCTGAAGGTCGGTATCCCGCGCCGCATGGTGGGCGTGGTGAGCGGCGTTTTGCAGTGCAAGGTGGCTTTCCCGCTGGCCCGTGCGGGGGACCGGTTCCGCATTTTGCTCGAAGATTCGTATTACAAGGATACCTGGGTTTCGGGCAAGGTCGTCTATGCCGAATTTGACGGGCGCATCGTCGGCCATCACGAAGCCTTCAGGTACGAAGATCCTGATCCGAAGAGTTCTTATAATGCGCATTACACGGAAACAGGCGACGCCCTTGTGTTTGACGGCTTGCGCTACCCGTTGGAACACCTGCGCATAACGAGTTCCTACGGTTCCCGCGTGCATCCGATTACGGGGCAGGTCAAGGTCCATTACGGCGTGGACTACGGGGCGCCTACGGGTACTGTCGTGCATGCTGTTGCAGAAGGCGAGGTAATTGTCTCGGGTTACGACGAGTTTAGCGGCAACAAGATTGCTATTCGCCACAGGGACGGCACGAGCAGTTGGTACATGCACCTGTCTGCGCGCGGTGTGGGCGTAGGGGCGAAGGTCTCCCCGGGCCAGGCCATCGGGCGTGTCGGTTCTACGGGCCGCAGTACGGGCCCGCACCTCCATTACGGGTTCAAGAATGCGCAGGGAGCCTGGATAAACCCGCTCTCGAAGACGATGATTGCAACTCCGAAACTTTCGGGGGAACGCCTTGCTCGCCTCAAGACGCAAGTCGCGGAAATCCGCAAGCAGACAGAAATTACATTCGCTTCGCCGGCCGTGAAGGCGAACGATACTACCGACGTGATGGTACATACCCGCGTGTTGCAGTGATTTTGAATTATGCTTGATGACGATGAACTGAGCGAAATAAGGACATCGAGACGCGCCCACAGGTCGCGCCGCATCGATGCCTTGCGCGAATGGCATTCGGGCGTTGTTGACGAACGCCCGACCAAGGAGCGTTTTAGCCGCGAGTTCAAGAAGGCGAAAATCAAGCAACTGAAGAACCCGGTCGCGAATATCGGTGAAGAGAATTGTGTGGAGGGACTTGTTGTCGAAGTCCACCGCCGTACCTGCGAGGTGAGGCTTGCTGCTTCTGCGACGGGCGAACCGGAAAAAACGCCCGAGACGGTGACCGCGATGTACCGTGCGACAACGTCCAAGCAGTTGGGCGAGTTCCCGGCGGTGGGCGACAATGTGCTCCTCGGGCTCGTGAACGATGGCGAAGATGACGGCGCGGGCGTGGGGTCCCAGAAGTATTGCGTAGTGCGAGTGCTCCCGCGTAAAAGCGAACTCAAGCGCCCTGGCCCCCGAGACAGTTTTTACAAGCAGCAGACGCTTGCCGCGAATATAGACCAGGTGGTGATTGTCGCAAGCGTGACGCAGCCTGAGTTCAACTACGGGTTCATGGACCGCTTTTTGCTGGCGGCGAACTTGAACAGCCTGCCGTTCATCCTGGTGCTTACCAAGATGGACTTGCTCCCGAATGGCGAGGCGGATCTCTCCGATGATATCCGCGATTTTATGAGTATTGCGGACAAGGTAATCCCTGTTAGTGTCAAGTCTGGCGCGGGCCTCGACAGCCTGCGTGCCGAACTGCAGGGCAAATCTTCTGTCTTTAGCGGCATGAGCGGTGTGGGCAAGTCAACCCTGGTGAACGCCCTTGTGCCTTCGGCGGCGCTTGCAACCGGTGAGGTGCGCGAACGTGACGGTAAGGGGCGCCATACCACCATTTCTTCGAGTCTTTTTGACTTGCCGGGCGGTGGATACGTTATCGATACTCCGGGCATAAGGAGTATTGGCCTTATGGATATGGAGCCTGAAACGCTTGCAAAAATTTTCCCCGGCTTTTTCGATAGCGACCTTTTTACGTGCAAGTTCAGCAATTGCCTGCATGTCAAGGAGACTGGTTGCTCGGTTTTGAAGGCTTTGAATGAGGGAACGCTCTCCAAAGCGCGTTACCAGAGCTATTTGCGAATATTGAATTCTAGAGATTGATTATATTGTTTAGAGTATGGATATTGTTGCGAAAATAACCATGGTTGCATCTATCATCCTGATGGGGTACAGCGCATCGCAGGTCGTTACAAGTTATGCGGCGCTTTGCGAAAAAGCGGATGCTTTCCGCGATTTAGCTCGAGAGAACGACTCTCAGGAAATAGATTTGCGCCGTTCGAACTTGGCACTTTCCTTGGCCCTTGCTATCGGTTATGTGCTTTTGGTGTATTTTTCCGGGCTTCTCCCCTGGATATCTGTTGTGATTGCCTTGAAGCTTGCGTTGACCCTGTTCATTTCTGACCGCGAAATCTGCATGGTTGTCCGCGGGACAGAATTAAAGAAAACGTATTTTTGGCTTGATAAGGCCGATTCCTTTGTAAATGTCATTTTGGGCCTGTTGGTGGCTATATCACTGGTGCTGTAATATGAAGAAAGTCTTCCTATACGCCTTGTGCGTCCTTGCCCTGTGCTGCGGTTCGGCGTTTGCGCAAACTACGGGTTCATCCGAAAAGTCTTCTATGGCCTCTACGAATACTGGCTCCGAGACGACCGGCATTCATACCCCGCTCTTTGTGGGGGGCGCTCTCGGTTTTGGTTCGGGAACGGGCGTCGGCACGGAACGTGGCTTTGGTCTTCAGCAGATTGAGCCCATGGCAGGTATCTGGTTCCCGCAGGTGGCATTCTTCCGGGCGGGTTACGGCTTCTTTGACTTTACGGGCGAAAATGACGATGGCGAGAAGACCGAAATTGAGCATGTCAACCTGGATGTGGAACTCGGTGTCCACCTGTTAGGCGATATCTATCTGGTTGGCAATTTCTCGAGAATCAAGGAACTCTCAGATGAGGGCGATGTTGCCTGGAACGAATGGGGTATCGGTGTCGGCAGTGTCCTCAACATCTTCTCGAAGACGATGCTCTTTGCTGAAATCGGCTATAGGCATGTTTTTGACCATTTTGATCCGTTCCTGGACAAGAATATCTCGGGTAGCCGCCTGCAGATGAACTTCGGGTTTGTCGCTTACGTCTATTAAGAGGTGTCGCTCCCGATGAAAAAAGTTGCTGTTATGGGAGGGGCGTTCGACCCGATTCACCAGGATCACGTAACGGTTGCGAGATTGTGCCTGCAACGCGGGTTCTGTGATGAGGTGTGGTTCATGCCGAGCCCTGATCGCTGGGACAAGACCCTCAATGCGTCTCCCGATGATCGCTTTGCGATGCTTGAACTTGTGACATCCGATGAACCTCGGTTTATCTTGTCGGATTTAGAAATCCAGCAGGGCGATTTCAGGGGTTCGTACGTGTTCTTGATGGGCCTCAAGGAAATGTTCCCCGATACGGATTTTAAACTGCTGGTCGGTGCAGACAGTTACGGCAATATCCCGCACTGGCGCGATCCGCTGCATTTCTATGGCACGGAATACAACGGTCACCTGCTCTTGCGAGATATTGGGCTTATCATCTTTGCGCGAAACGGGTATCCGAAACCCGATGAGGCGGAACACCTTGCGAAAGGTTATGCTCCATTCTGTTGGATTGGAGCCGAAGACGGCTTTGTGGGGAAGTATTCCAGTACGCAAATCCGTAAGGACCTTTGGCGCAACAGGAACGAGAGGCCGGCGGGGCTTGACCCGAAGGTCTATCGCTATATCATAGAGAACGATTTGTATAGAGAATAGGGGCTGGAATGGAATTTATAGACAAGTTAAGAGCAAAACCTGCGGTGCAGAAGGCTGAAAAGTTCTTCCCGGCAGTGGCATTCCTTGCGGGGTTCAGCTGGGATTCTATAACGCTTGGGCAACGCATTGACCAGACGGATTTGGCCTTTTTGCTGGCTTATTATGTCGGTGCGTTTATTCTGGTATTGTTGCTTTCTGCGCACCTGGAACATCCGGAAGGCTGGACGAAGGATCGCCTGATGGCCGCGAAGTCCATGACTCCGGTGCAGCCTGCAAAGCCTTCGACGCAGCCTGTGTCTACGGTGAATACCGGTGCGGACAACGTCAAGGCGGCTGAGCCTGCGGAAAAGCCTTCGCCTTTTGCGGCTTCTTCTAGATTTTCGGCGGTAGCGGGCAGGATGGCTAACCTGACAAAACCTGCAACAACTGCTGTTGCGTCTAAAATTAAGAACGTTGCCGATGCTTCCGCATCTAAAATCAAGAATGCGGCAGATGCTTCTACTGCAGGAGCCAAGAAGTTTGCCGGCAAGATAGGTTACGAATCTACATCTGTCCCGAAGAATGCAATTGTCGTACACCACAGGTTCCTTGACCGCGAATGGAGCGATGCATGGAAATCCCGCTTTACGTGGATGATGCAGTTCTGCTTCGGTAGCATGTACAGCGCGCTTGTGGTTTGCTATTTCAAGAGCAGTGGCTCGCTTGCCTCCCTTATCTTGGTACTCATGTTGGCCGTTCTCCTGGTGGGTAACGAATTCCTGCAGAAGAAGTATGAAAGTTTTGGCGTGAGCTTGGCGTTCTTCTGCCTGCTCGGAACGATGTTCATGAACTTCACGATTCCGCACCTGGTTCACCGTATTGGATTCCTGTGGTTCTTCTTGAGTACGCTTGCTTCTTTCGGAGTGTGCATTGGTATCCAGAGGATTTCTCACCACAAGAAGCGGGTCCTGATTGCGCCAGCCATCATAAGTACGGCACTCATTGTAGCCTACGTGATGAACTGGGTTCCGCCTGTACCGCTTGTTCTGAAGCAGCAGATGGTGTGCCAGAATTTTGACAGGACGAACTATTCCTGTGATATTGACGATCCGACATTCTTGCAGACCATCGGGGTGAAACTCCCGTCGGTACACCGCATCGATGGAGCCGAAGTCTATTACCTGTCTTCGGTCTACGCTCCGGCCGACTTGAAGGCGGAACTGGAATATCGCTGGTACTTGAAAGACGAGGCGACAGGCGACTACAAGCTTATTGACAAGGTGTCGTCGGGCCGCATGGTGATGCGTGGCGGGCGCGAGGCCGGCTACCGCAGTTACACGAAGAAAAAGGATCCTGTTCCGGGGCGTTACCTTGTGGAAACGGCCTATAAGAACGGTGCGGTTATCGGCTCGCAGAAGTTTGAAATTTTCAATGATTCTCCTGCGAAAAACGGCTATGTCCGTGATTCCCTGCAGTAACGCATGAAAGCCCCTCGCGACATGTATTTCGAAAGTGAGGTGCGCCCGGAACAGAACGGACGCCCCTTGCTGGATTCCCTTGTCGACCGATTTACCTATCACAGCCGTGAGGAATGGATAGACCGCTTTAAGCGTGGCCTGGTTTCGGTCAACGGTGTTGTTGCGAACCTTGATACCATAGCGCACAAGGGTGACAAGGTCGTATATCATGTGGAAAATTACGAGGAACCTGAGGTTCCGACGGATTTTGATACAGTATTTGAAGACGACGAGTTTATCCTGGTTGCAAAGCCGGCGGGTATCCCGGTTCACCATACGGGGCGCATTTTCTATAACACATTTGCTTCCGTTGTCCGTCGAGAAACTGGCTGTGAAACGGCGACTCCGATGCATCGGCTTGATCGCGATACCGGCGGCCTCATGCTCTTTGCGAAATATGCAGAAACTGCAGCGCGTTTCCAGAAGAATCTGGACCGAATTCTCCTCCGCAAGTTCTACCTTGCGGTTGTGCAAGGGGAGTTCCCTCATCAGGAATTCCGCTGTGATTTCCCGTTGCGCGAAGACCCGTCTAGCCCCCTGCGTGTGAAGATGTTCCACTTTGAAGACGGCAAGGCCTGCTCGACGGTATTCCGCAAGATTGCTGTTTTTGAACGCGATGGGCAGGTTTACACGGCGCTGGAGTGTGAACTTTTGACTGGGCGCAAGCACCAGATTCGTGCGCACCTCGCAGAACTCGGGTTCCCGATAGTCGCTGACCGCCTTTATGCCCACGAAGGCTTTTATTATGATAAATTAGCCCGAGAAGGCCTCTCCGAAGAAGATTACCGCGTTCTCGGGGCCCGTTACCATATGCTTTACGCATATAAGGTGGAACTGCGCCTCCCGTACTGGGATGCACCCCGCGTTTTCAAGAGCGTCAATTTCCCTGCGGAAATGAAAACGCTTTTAGCGGATTTTGCTATTTTTTAGCCTGAAATGTCGAACCTGTATGGTTCAAGGAGTAGAAAAAATGAAATCTAAAGTCCTGTTGGGCCTGGCCTGCGTCTCCATGATGATGGCTGCCTGTGATTTGTTGAAAAACGATGCGAAAAGCGAAGCTAAAATTTCCGGCACTTCTACAGATGATCAGAAGTTTGCCTATATGCTGGGTGCCCAGTTCGCTCTCCAGAATTTCAAGATGATTCCGCTCCAGATGGGCGAGGAACTCGACGAGGACGCCCTTGTTCAGGGTATTGTGGATGGCTACAAGTCCGATAAGGATTCTAGCTTCAAACTTCAGGTGGAAGCCGATTCCCTGAGAGCCATCGGTTTTGATTACAATTCCAACGCCCGTACCCGTATGGAAAAGATCCGTCCGGATAGCGCCACGGTGGCATCCTTTAACGGAGACCAGTCTAAGTTCCGCGCCTATATGGATTCTGCCATGAAGGCCCAGCCTGTCGTGAAGGCTCCTGCTCCTACGAAGCAGCCTGTGGTTCTCGGTGCCGAAGCGACCCGCAACCAGAAGTTCTCTTACTTTATCGGCGTGCAGTTCGAAAACCAGTTTGTCAACATCGGTGCCCAGTTCCAGACGGAATTCGACTTGGATTACTTTGTAATCGGTGTACGTGAAGCTGCCGCGAAGGTGCGCGATACGACGCTCGCCCTTACGCTCCCCGACGATTCCCTCAAGGCTGTGGGCGAACGCTATAACGAAAAGATGAAGGCTCTCCGTGAAGAAGCCATCAAGAAGGCTCAGGAAGAAGAAGCCAAACTCAAGGAAGCAGTGAAGGGCCTCCGTGGCGACACGCTCGTGAATGGTATGCCTGCCAAGATGAACTTCAAGGTGAAGGTCTCCGGCATCACGAACAAGGCCGAAAACCTCGAAACCTGGGCTGGCAAGCCGCTCTTGATTTTCTACTTCTCTGCAACTTGCGGCCACTGCGCCCATGCTGCTCCGCAGATCCTCGAAATTGCAAAGGAATTTGCCCCGAAGGGCCTGACCACGGTGGCTGTTGCAAGCGGTGGAAACAACAAGTCTGGCATCCGCAAGTTTGCCGACAACGCCAAGTTTGACGATACCATCAACATCGTGTGGGATGAAGCCCGCCAGTTCGGTGAACTCTACAGCGATGGCTACGTCCCGAAGGTCTACCTCGTGAATCCGGATGCATCGTACAAGGAATACGTTGCTTTCGAAAGCGAGAAGGATACCCTCAAGCAGGAAATTGCCGCCCTCATGGAAGGCAAGCCCGTTGTGTGGAATATCGAACCGCCGAAGCCCGCAGTGGTTGACACGCTCAAGCCCGCTGCTGCCGCCAAGCCGGAAGAAAAGAAGTAATTCGCGGATTGCTTTTGCCTGCGTAACGTAGTGGAACGCGGCAATCGCTTACCTGCGTGTATAAAGAGATGTCTATAATTTCACAATTCGATGTCGTCGTAGTCGGTGGCGGCCATGCCGGCATCGAGGCGACTCATGCCGCCTGGAAACTCGGTGTAAAGACCGCCATGCTCACGATGGATATTAACGCCATTGGACGCATGAGCTGTAACCCGGCCGTAGGCGGGGTGGCGAAAGGCCAGATTGTGCGCGACATCGATGCACTCGGTGGCCTGATGGGGCTTTTGACCGACAAGGCGGGAATCCAGTTCCGCATGCTCAACATGAGCAAGGGACCTGCCGTGTGGGGCCCACGCGCCCAGTGTGACATGAAGTATTACAGCGAGATTGCCCGAGAGGTCATTACGAACCTTCCCGGGCTTTCCGTTATCCAGGGGGAACTCGCCGCGTTTGAACGCATGGCAGATGGCCGTCTGGAACTCACGCTTTTGAATGGCGACCATTATGTGACCCGTGCACTTGTTGTTACGAGTGGTACATTCCTTGCTTCCAAGATGTTTACCGGGCTTGAAACGAGTATCGGTGGGCGAGTGGGCGAGCCGAGTGCGGACAAACTTTCGGAATGCCTTGCCCGAGAGGGAATTGCGCTACGCAGGCTCAAGACGGGAACGCCGAGCCGACTCGACCCGGATTCTATCGACTTTAATGAATGCGACGTGCAGCACGGCGATAGTATCGCCTGGCCCATGAGTGACCGCCACTTGGCCAATACTGTTCCCGGCCGCGATGCGGACTACTTCTGGGGTGACGCCGCAAACAAGTTTGTCCGTAACGATTGCGTTTGCTGGATTACGCGTACCAACATCAAGACGCACGACATCCTGCGCAGTGGTTTCAAGGATAGCCCGATGTTCAGCGGGCGTATCCACGGCAAGGGCCCGCGCTATTGCCCGAGTATTGAGGACAAGATTAACCGCTTTGGCGACCGTGACGGCCACCAGCTGTTCCTTGAACCGGAACAGGCGGATATCGGTCGCGTGTACATCAACGGCTTCAGCTCGAGCCTCCCTGCAGATATCCAGCTGCAGGCAATCCACACGATTCCGGGCCTTACTCGCGCCCGCGTGTTGCAGATTGGCTATGCGGTAGAATACGATTCGGTAGACGCCACGCAACTTTACCCGACGTTTGAATGCAAGAAGGTCCCGGGCCTGTATTTTGCGGGCCAGGTCTGCGGCACGAGCGGTTATGAAGAAGCTGCAGGGCAGGGCCTCCTGGCCGGTATCAACGCTGCTCTAAAAATAAAGGGCGGAGAACCCTTTATTTTAGGTCGTTCCGACAGCTACCTCGGGGTGATGGCGGACGACCTCACGAACATCCTGCTGGACGAACCGTACAGGATGTTCACGAGCCGCGCCGAATACAGGCTTTTCCTCCGTAGCGACAATGCGGAAACGCGCCTGAAGGAGCGCGCTCACGAAATCGGGATGATTTCGGATAGCGACTACGCCGACTGGAAGCGCCGCCTTGACCTGATGGATGTTTGCCGCCAGCGCCTTGCCGAAGAATCGGCGACGCCCGAGCAGGCGAATGGAATTCTTGAAAGTGGTGGGCAATCGCTTGCGAGTGAGCGTACCCGCTGGATAAACGTGCTACGCCGTCCGGGAATCGATCCGGAGTTGTTCTTCCGTACGGCTGTGCCGGACATGCCGCTGACCCGCCGCGACCAGTGGTTCCTGTATGCCGAGGAACTCTATGCCGGGTTCTTCGACCGTCAGGCACGTGAAATCGATGACCAGAAGAAGATGGAATCGGTACGCCTGCCCGAAGACCTGGACTACATGCAGGTGACTGCCATCAGCATCGAAAGTCGCCAGCGCCTGAACGCCCACAAACCGCTTACTCTCGGCCAGGCTGGCCGTGTGCCCGGTGTGCGTCCGGCCGATATCACGGTCCTCGCGCATTGGCTCGAGAATCGGTAAATAGGCGGTAAACAGGCACCTCTGGCCGAGGGGCCGCACTTGCAATTCTGGTGATTTTTTGCTATCTTTGCGCCGTCAAATTAACATAATTGTCTAAAGACAAATTTTCCAAGAGGTACATTATGGCAGAAGAAACAGAAGTCAAAACCACAGAAGAAGTCAAGCCTCAGGAACCGAAATCCAAAGAAAAAGCTCAAGAAAAGAAGGCTCCGGCCAAGAAAAAGCGTCCTTTGAACGCCAAGCGCAAGGGCTCTGCTCCTGCTGCCAAGAAGCCGGCTGTTTTTAGTGATTCCCTGGAAGACCGTTTCCCCGCCCTCGCCGCCAAGCTCAAGAAGCAGATTGAGGACGGCATCAAGCAGAAGATCAAGGATGCGCAGAACGACCCGAAGGTCAAGGCTGCCTCCAAGAAGTTCGCTGCCGAAAAGTAATCTAGATTTCTTTGACTTTTGACGCCCTCGGTTCGCCGAGGGTGTCTTTTTATGTCCGGCATTCTTGAATTTCTATATTTGTGTCCATGATTAGCATTACCAAGCTTTTGATGGACACCCCGAATTACGGCGACCAACTGCGTTACGAACCTCGCGCCCACGAATCAAAGAATGGTGTGGCGCCGGGCCGCGGACCCGTTGTGGTGTGGAACTGCACCAAGACTTGTAACTTGAGCTGCGTGCACTGCTATGCCCGCTCCGAGGCCATCAAGTACCAGAACGAATTGACTCACGAAGAGGGAATCTCCCTCATTGACCAGTTGGCCGATTTCAAGGTACCGGTAATTCTCTTTAGCGGTGGCGAGCCTTTGCTCCGCCCCGATTTTTTTGAACTTGCGAACTATGCGGCAAGCAAGGGAATCCGCCCGACCATCAGCACGAACGGAACCTGCATTACGCCTGACGTGGCCCAGAAACTCAAGGACATGGGTGTGGGCTATGTGGGCATCAGCTTGGACGGCTGCGAGGCGACGCACGACAAGTTCCGTGGCAAGGAAGGCGCCTACAGGCTTGCGCTCCGCGGTATCCGCAACTGCGTGGCGACGGGCCAGAAGGTGGGCCTGCGCTTTACGATTACGCGCTACAACGTGCAGGACCTGAATGCGATTTTTGACCTACTCGAAAGCGAGAAGATCGACCGTGTGTGCTTCTATCACTTGGTCTATAGCGGGCGTGGTTCCGCGATGGTCGCAAACGACTTGAACCACGAAGAAAGCCGCAAGGCGATGGACTTGATTATCGACCGCACGCTTGACTTCAAGAAGCGCGGCATCGACAAGGAAATTCTGACCGTCGACAACCATGCGGATGCAGTTTATTTGTACTTGCGCATGAAGCGTGAAGACCCTGCTCGCGCTGAGAAGGTTTTGGAACTCATCCAGCGTAACGGCGGGAACCGCAGCGGCATGGCGTTCGGCAACATCGACAGCATCGGTAACGTTCATCCCGACCAGTTCACGCAGTACATCACGCTCGGCAACGTGCGCGAGAAGAGTTTTGGCGAAATCTGGAGCGATGAAAGCAACCCGATTATGGCGGGCCTTAAGAACCGCAAGCCGATTTTGAAGGGACGCTGCCCTAAGTGTGCTTACCTGAACCTTTGCAACGGTAACTTCCGCACCCGCGCCGAAGCGGTAACCGGCGACTTCTGGGAACAGGACCCGGCCTGCTACCTGACCGACGAGGAGATTCTTGCTTAGCGTGTCATTGCTCGCCATTATCCAGGACGCCTTCCCGCTGGAAGAGCGCCCGTACCAGGTGTTGGCTGGGCTGTTAGGCTCCGACGAGCAGAGCGTTTTTGCTGCGGTCGAAAAACTGCGCGAGTCTGGTGTTATCCGCCGCATTGGTGGCATCTACGATTCCCGTAAGCTCGGTTTTATTTCGCGCCTCTGTGCGGGCAAGGTTGCCGACATCGATAGGTTTGCTGCTGCAGTCAACGAAATCCCTGCGATTACGCACAATTACGTCCGTTCCCACGAATATAATGTCTGGTTTACGGTTATTGCTCAGTCCGAAGGCGAAATTCGTGCAATCGTGGACGGGCTTTGCGCAAGCACGGACCTGCACGACGTGCATATCCTTTTTGCGACAAAGAAGTTCAAGATAAACACGGTGATGGGGAAGCGTGTTGACGAAAGAAGCGTCATCCTGAGCAACGCGAAGGGTCCAGACCCGGTGTCTATACAAACCTGCATCTTGTCGGATTCTGACCGAGCCCGCATCCGCACTGCCTGCGATGATATTCCGCACACGCTAACGCCCTTCAAGGACTGGGGCGTATCTACCGAAGAACTCCGCACCGACCTTGCCCAAAAGAGAATGCGCCGTTTCGGGGCTATCCTCCGGCATCAGGAGGCAGGCTTCGCTCACAACGCGATGGTATGTTTTGATTCTCGCGTCGAAGCCGGCGACATCCTCGCGCAAAAGCCCTACATTTCCCATTGCTACGAACGGCCCGTATTTGAAGGCTTCCCGTACAATCTGTACGCCATGATGCACGCCCAGTCCGCCGCAGAACTTGACCAGCAAATAAAAGACGCCGCTGCCTCTATAGGCAATCCCGGTTATGCGGTTCTTTACTCTGTTTGTGAACTCAAGAAGACTAGCTACCGGTACTTTATGTAGGCGCCGATACGGTGTCCGGTCTCAAACCCGAACAGCGTTCCCTTGTGAATTTCGTAGTCAATGCCGAATCCTAAAGGGATTCCCAGTATGCTGAAGGATCGTGAAATATCGAACTTGAACTTGAATCCTTTGTACGTGTCGTTCATGTCGCGGTAAGGTTCTTCGAGATTCAGGTTTCTGGAATCGCTGAACCTAGCCTGAAATAGCGCGGTTTCGCTGAACATCCAGCCAGTGTTGGATTCTTCGTTCCACTTGAACTTCCATACGAATGAGGCTTTTATGCCGATTTCATCGCCTGGTTTGTAGTTCTTGTCGTCGAGAAACCTGTTGTAACGGATCGATGTCCCGAGTATGAGCGATTTCGAAAACTGCAGGTACGTGAACGGTTCGATGTTCATCCGGTGGAATCTCTGGAGTTGCGAGCCTTCGCCGGGAGGGAACCTCCAGCTCAAATCTATCCCGAGATGCTTGAAAACAATGCTGCGGATGCCGATATAGGTTTCGTTGAAGCCGTTTACGTGCAGGTTGCAATAGTTGTGGACGTATCCCTCGGTGGAATACTCGTAGCTGTAGCTCATGAACCGGTACGAAACATCTGCGTATAAACTAAATCGCTCAGTGGGGGCTATTTCTACCGATATTCTTGAGTCAAAACTGTATATGTCGTCGTCAAGTTCTTCGGTTTCTTCTATATTTGCATTTGTAGAAGGAGGGAGGACCGGATGCAAAGTCTCCGTAGCCAAGCCGTGGAGCGCAGTGCAAAGTAGTAAGAATCCCATCCTCTTAAACATTGGTTTAAAAATATATTATTTTAACGAATAAATGAAATTCTGGACTCAAAAACTTCTTTTCCCGCTGCTATTGCTGCTTTTTTGCGGTTGTGTATGGGAATCGCCCGATGAAAATCCGGAATTTCTCCCTTTGGATGATTCGCGGTACCCGTATGCGGATGTACCTCGTGTAGTAATTGAAACCCAGGATTTTCGCGAAATTCGTGACCGGGAAACCAAGTTCCCGTCGCGTTTCCAGATTTATGGCGAGAGCGCACCCGAAACGGAGGTTTATAGCCTTACAGTCCGGGGCCGTGGCAATTCTAGTTTTATGATGCCTAAATATGGCTTGAAATTGGAGTTTGATAATAAAGTAAGCCTTTTGGGAATGCCGGAAAACCGGGATTGGGCGTTGGTCGCCAATTACGGTGATAAAACCCATTTGCGAAATTTTATGATTACCCGCATTTCGGAATGGCTCATGGCCCGCTACACGCCGCGATGCCGCTATGTCGAACTTTATCTCAACCGCAAGTACATGGGACTGTACCTCCTGTTTGAAACGGTGAAGGTCGGTAAGCAACGGGTGGATATTGCCAAGAATGATTCTTCGTTCCTGTTCGAAAAGGAAAGTACTAAGAAGCAAGATTCTCCGTTCATTACGACGCTGATGGGCCATTCGTTCCATATCAAGAATCCGAGAGACCTCAAGCCCGAGTCGGCAGACATGCTTCTGGAACACTTGAACGAATTCGAGAAATTCCTTAAAAGGGGAGAATCTCCCAGCGGAAAGAAAATGGAGGATTGGATTGATCTGAATGATTTTCTGCTGTATTACTGGGTGCAAGAATTCTCAAAGAACGAGGATGGCAATTTTGGCCGCAGCATTTTCATTTCGTGGGAAAAAGATCACCCGATGCGATTTGGACCACTGTGGGATTTTGACATATCATTAGGAAACGAATCCTACAAGAAAAACCGTGGAGTGGAAGGGTGGTACATTACCCGTCATTGGTTCCGCTATATATTCCAGAATCCGATGGTAAGTGCTATGTCGCGAGACTACTGGGTGCTGCACAGGGACCTGTTCCGTGACCTTATCGACAGCGTTCCCTTGTATGTGTCGAATATTTCGCGTGCTCTAGAAAACGAATACCGACGCTGGCCCATTATGGAAAATACCGAGAACTGGGCGCTCAAGGACCCTTATAAAGATTATGACGAAGCTTTGGATTCATTGGTGCTGTGGATGAAGGCCCGGTATAAGTGGATTAATAATGAGTTGAGCAAATCCAGGAACTGACCTGTATTTTAATTTTCTAAATTGTCTCCATGCGCAAAATCTACATGGCAGGCATGAGCCACAAGGTGGCAGAAATTGCAATCCGCGAGAAGTTCTATATCCCGATGGATGTCAAGACGGATGCGCTCGAAAAATCTCCGTTTGATGAACTTTTAATTCTTGCGACGTGCAACCGTACCGAGGTTTACGTGGCATCTGACAAGGTAATTGCGGATGCGGACTTGGTGCAGTACGTGTGCGGGCTTGCAGGGCAGAACTACAGTGATTTTGCAAAGTTCTTTTATGTAAAGTCGGGTGACGACGTGGTGCATCATGTGATGAATGTGTGCGCCGGGCTCGATTCCGTAGCGGTGGGTGAGGACCAGATATTGCACCAGATTGGCCGTGCTTACGAAACGGCGCATTCGCTCCATGCGACGGGTAACACCCTGAACAAACTGTTTCAGGGGGCAATCCACACGACCAAGCGCATCAAGACCGAGACGAACCTGAGCAAACTCAGTTGCAACATTCCGTTTTTGGCGATGAAGCAGGTGCAGCGGACCTTCGATGACTTGGAAAACCGTTCCGTGTACATTGTAGGCCTTGGCGAGATGGGCTCCCTGATGCTCAAGTATGTGCAGGAATACACGACGAACATCTATGCGAGCAGCAAGACGTTTGCGAATGCCGAAAAGTTCGCGGACGTGCTTACCCCGGTGAAGTACGAAGACCGCTATAGCGTGCTGGGCAAGTGCGACGTGGTAATCCTCTGCAGTGCCTGCCAGGAACCTATTGTCACGAAGAATGAATTCGAAAACGCTTATCATTCTGGAGCGGAGCAGGGCGGAGCGATAGAATCCAAGCGTCTAGTCATCGACCTCGGGAGCCCGCGCAATGCAGAAGCGAGTGTCGGGGAATTGCCTGGCGTGGAATACGTGTGCGTTGATGACCTGGAAAAGATTGTTTCCGAGAATCGTCGCCTGCGCATGGAAGAACTCGATGCTGCGCAGAAGATTCTGAAGGAAGGCATTGATGAGTTTGTTCGCTGGAATAGCATGGACGAGGTCTCGAAGGAGATAAATGTGCATGCGGAGCGCATGGTGCGCGCGGCAAACGAAGATGCCGAAAAATTGTTGCGGTCGATGCCGGATTTGCCGGAAGAAGACTGTAAGCGGATTGCGATGATGTATGAGCGCTTTGCCAAGAAGATGGCGAATGACTACCTGTACAAGGTGAAGGCCGGCAACTCGCCCGAAGACGTGAAAATTTTCCTTAAATGTCTAGATCAGTCTAGCAAACGTCATTCCGCACTTGATGCGGAATCTCTGGGAGGGGAAAACTAGATGCGAGACTCCTTGCTACGCATTGCAACCCGCAAGAGCGCCCTTGCCGTGGCGCAGACTACGCTTGCAGCCAAGGCCCTCGTGTCGGCGAACCCGGGGCTTGAATACGAACTCGAGCCGATGACGACCGAGGGCGACCGAAGGCTCGACAAGTCCCTTGCGAGCTTCGGTGGCAAGGGCGTGTTCATCAAGGAACTTGAAGTCTCCCTGCTCGAAGGCCGCGCCGACATTGCAGTGCATAGCCTCAAGGACATGCCGGCAGAAGTCTTTCCGGAATTCAAGCTTGCCGCGGTCCTGAAGCGTGAAGACCCGCGTGATGCGTTTATTGCCCGCGGGGGAGTGAACGGCAAAAAGTTTATGGATTTGCCCTCGGGTGCCCGCGTCGGTACCGGGAGTATCCGCCGTGTGGTGCAACTGAAGGCGCTCCGCCCAGATTTGGAATACGTGCCCATCCGCGGGAATATCCAGACGCGTCTCTCGAAACTTGAAGAACTTGACGGCGTCGTGCTGGCGGCTGCCGGTCTCAAGCGCATGGGCCTTGCCGACCAAGTGACGGAATATTTTGATACGGACAAGGTGTTGCCGGCTTCTGGCCAGGGAATTTTGGCAATAGAAACATTGGCAGATAACGAGCAGGTCGCGGACATTCTCGCTCGTGTAAACGACGCTCCCACCTTTTGCATTGCCGTTGCCGAGATGGCCTTCCTCAAGGCGCTCAATGCGGGCTGTCAGTTCCCGGTGGCAAGTTTTGCGGAATTCGTCCAGGGTTCGGGTGCCGAGAATGCGGACGCTGCGCCGGTAATGAAAATCCGCGGAATCTACTGGGACGAGGCTTCTAAACGTTTGCTCCGTGCGGAGTACTGCGGCCCGGTTATGACAATTGAGGCGGCGCGCGAGGCGGGAATTGCTCTCGCGGTCAAGATCCGCGAACAGCTATAGTGTATTGAGGGTTTGTAATGAGCGGTGCTGGAAAGGTTTACTTGATTGGTGCGGGTCCTGGCGATTCGGGGCTCTTGACGCTCCGCGGTAAGGAAATTATTGAGAAGGCCGATGTTGTGGTCTATGACCGCCTTGTTTCGCCCGCGATTCTTTCGTTCTGCAATCCCAAGGCGAAGATGGTGGATGTGGGCAAGATGCCGACGCATCACAAGGTCAAACAGTCCGAAATCAACAAACTTCTGGTGCAGTTTGCTAGCGAGATGCCCGGCGCGACTATTGCGCGCCTCAAGGGAGGCGACCCGTTCGTGTTCGGGCGTGGCGGCGAGGAGGCTCTGGAACTTGTTGCTGCCGGTATAGAATTTGAGGTGGTTCCGGGCATTACGTCTGCAATCTCGGTGCCTGCGTATGCGGGTATCCCCGTAAGTCATCGTGGCATTGCGACGAGTTTTCATATCATCACCGGGCATGAAAAGGCGGAGTCGAATGGTGAACTTTCCCTCGATTTCGAGACGCTTGCGAAGTGCCCCGGCACGCTCATCTTTTTGATGGGCATTGCCAACATGGATTTCATTGCGCGCCGCCTTATGGAATGCGGGAAGGACCCGAAAACCCCGCTCGCCTTTATCGAGAAGGGCACGACCCCGTACCAGCGTACCGTCATGGCGACGCTCGAAACCGCGGGGGAGACGATTGCACGCGAAAACGTGACTGCGCCCGCGATTACGATTATGGGTGGCGTCGTGGAACTCGGCAATACGCTCGCATGGAAAAAGAACTTGCCGCTTTCGGGCAAACGCCTCGTGGTAACGCGTGCCGCAAAGCAGTCTAGCGGGATTACCGCACGCCTCACGGCCCTCGGTGCCGAAGTTATCGAAACCCCGATGATTGAAACGCGCGCGCTCGATTGCCTGCACGTCATTCCGGCCTCCGAGCCGGAATCTGTCGACTTCAACACTCTCGCAAACTTCGATATCCTTGCTTTCACGAGTACGAATGGCGTGGAAAGTTTCTTTAAGCAGTTGTTTACCGCTGGCTTTGACGTGCGCGTCCTTGCCGGCAAGAAGATTGCGAGTGTGGGGAAGATTACCGAAAAGAAGTTGCTGGAATATGGCATCCGCTGCGATTACGTGCCCGAAGACCATACCGGCGAAGGCCTCGGAAAGCTGCTGGCCTTGCTCCCTGTGGACCATTCCCGCATTCTCCTCCTGCAGGGCAATCTTGCCGACGATACCCTGCTAAAGTTCCTCCCGCAGGCGACCCGCTGGGTGGTCTACGAGACGCTCCCTGTGGCTGAACTTCCCGAATGGAAGCGTGAAGCCGTTGCCGGCGCCGATGCCGTCGTGTTCGCCAGCACCAGCGCCGTCGAGAATTTTTGTGCTGTCATCCCCGCGGAGGCGGGGATCTCCTTTGACCGTTGCCCGCGTCTCTCTTTCTGCATCGGCCGCATGACGGAATCTGCAGCCCGCAAGCACGGCTTTGATACCGTCACCTCCGACGAGACGACGATGGATTCCCTCGTCAAGAAGATTGCGGAATATTACGCAGGGGAGGGCGCATAATGAAGGCCATCCTGATTATCGCGCACCACTGCATTTTGCCCGGAGCCTACAAGGGTTTTGAGGAAATCTTGGATAAGCTGCACCATGACTTGCCCGGCACGCGCGTGGCGAGTACGAGCCTCTTGGACTTGGAAAATGACCTGCGCACGCTCTTGCGCGAGGATGTAGAATCGGTAACTCTCCTGCCGTACCTGCTCTTGAACGGTCAGCATTCCAAGAACGACGTGCCGCGCGTGGTGGCGAAGTTGCAGGCTGAATTCCCGCAGATTCCCATCACGCTTTTGCCTTGCCTTGGCGATTGGAAGGAATTTGCCGACATGGTTGTGGCCGGCATCCGTAACGCGCAGGAGCCGCGCACTTGTTCTTCTTCGTCATCCTCGACCCCTGCGCATCGAACATCCAACCTTTTCTCCATCGAAGTGAATCTCGAGGGCAAGAACGTTCTCGTGGTGGGCGGTGGCCGTATTGCATTGCGTAAGGTCAAGACGCTCCTGCCGACGGGAGCCCGCATTATCGTGGTTGCCCCGCAATTCGATCCGGAATTCGACGCGCTTAAGTCCGGCGAACCTGCTGAACCTGCATCGCCGATTACTCTAAAGAATCGTCCTTACGAACCGCTCGACCTCCGAGGCATCTTCATGGTCTTTATCTGCACGGACCAGCCGGCAGTCAATGCACAGGTTTCTAACGATGCCCGCGCCCGCCGTATTTTGGTCAATAACGCCTGCGACTACCTCGATGGCGACTTCATCGTGCCTGCCCGTATGGATTTTGGCGAAAATATCGCCGTGACCGTCTCCACGCAGGGCCGTGCCCCCTCGCTTGCCAAGAAGCTCAAGCAGAAAATCCAGACAGAATGGGCCGAAGGCCTCGAACAGGTCGAACGCGAATTCGGTAAGTAATTTTTCGTTCTATTCTTTTGTATATATAGGCTATGGTGCGCCTATTTTTTGCGATTATTTTATTGAATGTTGCGCTGTTTGCACAGGTGTCGCGTCCTACGGAAACGACTCGTCTTCCTGATGGCTTTGAGGATATTTTTGAAACAATCGCAAAAGATGCAGAAAAATTGCGTGTCAACAAGAAGTTTTGTGAAGCCAATACATACGGCATGAATGTCCTTGTCCTAGACGGCTATTTTGTCGTGAAGTACAACCAACCCTTTTCTGTAACGACCGTTGACGCTTTAACCACTCGAATCTTTACGAGTGACACTACTCGCGAGCGCCCTGTCTGGGCGAGGGTCTATAAGGTCGTTCAAGCATCGCCTGATTCCGTTGCTCATTTTTTGAAGGATGTGCGCAAGAATAACGCAGGGAAGTTGGACCAGAACGAACTGAATTTCTCGTTCCCTTATCAGGACGAAAGCATCTATAAATACAAGAAGTTTCTCGGCAAGCTAAAGGCGGCCGGGTTTACCAAGATTCGGCTCCTGGCAAGACATGAGGAATTTGGTGCCGAGGTGTATAGAAAACTGCAACTCAAAAAATACAGTAAAAAAGAAATCGAGTCGCGTGAAAGTATAAAGCATCGCTGCAATACAAGCTGGCTGCGCATTACGGATTCGCACCTTTCTTTTTCTGCGTATAAGTCTATTCCTTTAAGAGAAGAGGAATTTGTTGTACCTGTGAATACGGGAAAGAAATATCGTTCTACTAAAGGTATTGCCGATACCGTTTCAAAAAATAGGCCGCTGATGGATAAGATTCATAAAAAGTTCACAAAGTCCTTGCCCCGCCTAAAGGATGTCAAAAACCTGGAGCATCCCGATGCGCCTGTTCAGATTGAGGTCTTTGTGAAATTCACTATAGATCCGGAAGGCAAAGTTACGAGGGTGGAAGTACAATCCTCGGATTCCGAAAATGAGGAATTTGACAAGGCTATTTGCGATGAAGTGTCTACCTGGACTTTTGAAAAGGCTGATTCTGAATCAAAAGTAACGCTTCCGTTCAAATTCAAGAAAAAATAAAAAACGAGAGCATTGTACTCTCGTTTTTTACAGTCTGGTTCGTACAGCTTGCTGTAGCAAATCTGCTTACATCTGCCTGATGGGGAAGAGTCCGAGCAGGTCGAGCACGTTTTCGAGCACGATCTGCGTTGCCTGAACCAGGAACAGGCGGGACTTTTCTTCGGCAGAACCGAGCACGCGGTCTTCGTGGATGAACTTGTGTGCGGCTTCTGCGATTTCCAGGGCGTACTGGGCGAGAACGCTCGGTTCGTCACCGGCGACAGCATCCAGAATCTTCTTGCCCTTCTTCGACAGGATGTTGATGAGGCTATAGGCGGCATCGTCGCTCAACTGGGCCATGTCCACATCGGCGATGTTCACCGTGTAGCCGGCCTTGCGCATGATGCTGCAGAGGCGCACGTGGGCGTTCTGCACATA
>JBGUQN010000055.1:0-47440 GCA_045131085.1 Fibrobacter sp. | reverse complement strand
GGCTGACCACGGTAACGCCGACGAAATGTACGAAATCGACAAGAAGACCGGCATGCCGAAGGTCAACAAGGACGGTACCTTCAAGGCCAAGACCAGCCACACCCTCAACAAGGTTCCTTGCATCCTTTACGATAACGTAACGGGTGGCAAGCTCGGCCTCAAGGAAGGCGACTGGGGTCTTTCCAACATCGCTGCTACGACGGCCAACCTCCTCGGCCTCGAAAAGCACGAAGCTTGGGACGACAGCATGTTGATCATCAAGTAAGTAGTCACAAGAACCATGAAGAAATCATACGAAAAGCCCCGATTAGAAACATTCAATATGAGCGGGCATACAGAGTTGTTACAGGCTTCCGAAAGCAGTCTGAATCTCTTTGATGACGACGATGATTCCCCCGGGAACTCCGCATTCGGCCACGAGACAGCCTGCTCGCACGGTGCTCATAAATGGTTCTGCGACTAGTTCAATCATTTAAAAAAAAGGAACCCGCAAGGGTTCCTTTTTTTTGTACATTCAAATATATTATACTTTGACGAGATGAAAATCTTTTACCACCTTCCCGGACTGTTCGAATTTTATGACCTGTACAAGGCTTTCTTACCGCTTTGGCGCGAGCACCGGGAATATTTTTTCGACTGGTGCGAAATCGGCTCTATTTACGGGGCGCCAAGCGATTGCATCTGGGGCGGAGGGCGCGTCGGTTTCGGAGATGCCGAGCCGAAAAAAGTCGCAGCACTCGTGAAGGAATACGGGATTTCGGCACGACTCACCTTCAGCAATTCACTTATTTGCGAAGAACACCTTGACGACGCACGTTGCAATGCTTTGTGCAAGATGTTCGAGGGTGCAAGTGAAAATGGTGCGGGTAAGAACGGCGCCGAGTTCGATGCAGGTTTGGACGGCGCCGGCATCATCGTCCACTCGGACCTTCTGCTCGATTACATCAAGGCAAAGTATCCTAAGTTCTATTTCGTCTCTTCGACCACGAAAGTAATTACAGACTTTGAGCAGTTTGTCACCGAACTAAACCGCGATGAATTCAAATTTGTCGTGCCGGACTTCCGGCTGAACAAGCAATTCGATAAGCTGGATGCGCTCACGAATGCACAAAAACAGAAGGTCGAGTTCCTGTGCAATGAATGCTGCTGGTTCGGTTGCCACGACCGCAAGAACTGCTACGAGAACGTGAGCCGCAAAAGCCTCGGCGAAGACTGCGCAGACCATGAATGCGTCTCGCCCACCGCCCAAAGAGGCTACCGCTTCTCCGACGCGATGAAGAACCCCGGCTTTATCGGGATAAACGACATCCAGAACGTGTACGCTCCCGCGGGATTCCGTCACTTCAAAATCGAGGGCCGCAGCCTCGGCAGCGCCATCATCCTGGAATTTCTACTTTACTACATGACTAGGCCCGAGCACCAGCTCAAGGTGCGCGAAGAAATCTACCTGGACAGTTCGCTGGATTTGTTCTAAATGAAGTTTGCTATAATTAAAAAAAATGATACGCTACATTGCCGCATTCCTGTTCGCCCTTATCTTTACCCTGGTTGCCTGTGGTGATGACGAGAGCAGTTTCGCCCCGCGCGCTTCAAGGGACACTTCTGACGAAACGAGAAGTTCCTCTTCCGAAGCGCCATCTTCAAATTCAAAGTCCATCCTGATCAACACAATCTGCGGTGACCTATGGTGCGGCAGCAGGCATGATTACAGGGTCATGACAGGGCTAGACGCCGGAGCGGGCCTTTCTGGCTATTGGTTTGCCTTTAACGATGCCTCGGATTCCGGTGCATCTAAGATAATCTGGCCGGTCGAGATGGAAGCAGAAGAGGGCATCGGGGCATTTGACTCGGTAATTGATTATTGCGACGGAATCTGCGGACGACTTGTCCTTGACAGGGGAGCAATGGATTTCGACCCATATGTGGGAATAGCTTTTAACGTTGGAGGTTTCTACAACGACACTACGGATACCCCTGCCGACGTAGACGTTACCGAATGGGAAGGGCTTTGCATTGCTTACTATCTGGATGTTAGCGCCAATTTCCAATTATGGCCCAGAAAATATGATGCCTTAGCGACTAACGGAGATGTACCGACATACTCTCTCCCCGCAAGCGACACGGGTACAGTCCTGAATATTCCATGGGCGCAATTTAGACAGGCGGGCTGGGGAGGCAGGACTTTAAGCGGTGAAAAAGCGGCAAAGGAACTTGCCTCCATAAGGATTATGATCCAGGCCAAAACGGGTGACAAGGGTACATTCAATATTAAGACCATCGGCCGCTATAACAGCTGCAAATAATTATATATTCAAGGTATGAGACTCCTGGAACAATTCGATTACCGAGAACTCCCGCCGATCCTTTCGACAGAAGGGATGAGGCAACTAGATGCCGCCACAAAGGAAGAGATGGCCAAGGCCGCGGGCAATGGCGTTTCTGCCGTTGACGCCGGTTACGAACTGATGAAACAGGCGGGCACTGCGCTGTTCAAGAAGGTTGTTGAGACTCTAGATAATTTCGGAATTGGAAATGCGCCGCGATCTGTCGCAGTATTTGTCGGCGGAGGCAACAACGGCGGCGACGGGCTCGTGCTCGCGAAGCTACTGATTGAAGCAGGGATTCCCTGCACCACGTATTCGCTTGCCGCCGCGGACAAGTTCCAGAACGAAGCCAAGATGGCACTGGACGATTTTGCGCTGGCAGGCGGCCGTTTAATTCCGTATTCGCCGACAGCGGAAAGTTTGTCGCAGGCAGGAACTGCGCTGCGCACGCCGAGATTCGCAGATTTTAACCTGATAGTCGATTGCATGCTCGGGAACGGAGCGCACGGCGAACTGCGGGAAATGTACGCAGCCGCGGTGCGCGACATCGGCGCCGCAGGCGTCCCAGTTGTCGCGGCCGACGCCCCCACCGGTTACGATTCACAGGCGCACGGGCGTCGGGAACCCTGCACACACGCACTTGAAACCCTGATGTTCGGGTTCCCGCGGCTAGACGCCTACATCCGGGAAGGCGGCGAAGTCTTTGGCCAGCCGGCCGTCGCCACGCTCCCCTACCCCGATTCGCTCGCCCGCAATTACGACACCAAGCTTTACCTCGCCACAGAGGCGCTTATCCCGCAGATGCTCCCGGAGCGCGACGACTGGGGCGACAAGCGCAAACAGGGCTGCGCGATGATTGTCGCGGGTTCGGGCGATATGCCGGGAGCCGCAGCGCTCTGCACGCAGGCAGCCCTCCGGAGCGGAGCCGGCCTCGTGACGCTCGCAAGCCCCGACGCCATCATGCCGGTACTGCAGGCAAAACTCTCGGAACCCGTATTCTGCAACCTGCAAGACATGGCCGGCCAGGACGGAGACACGGTCGATGACCGCGCCACATCATTCTCGGCGGCGCACATCCCGCTGATTCTCGAAAAGGCAAAGCACAACCAGGCACTCGCCATCGGGCCGGGGCTAGGCAGCGCCGAATGCACGCAAGGCGCCGTCATCGACCTGCTCACACAAATCACGTGCCCAACGGTCATCGATGCCGACGCGCTGAACGCCATCGCTTCGCTCAACAAGACTTCGGCCAGCCCCTCCTCTGGAGCGGCATCGTTCCTCTTCGGCATTCCCTGCGAGGCAATCCTCACGCCTCACCGCCGTGAATTCGAAAGGCTTTTCGGCGCCCTTCCGGCAAACGATATCGACATACCGAACCTGCTGCGCGACATAGCGCACCACACAAAGAAAATCATCCTACTGAAAGGCGCACCGACATTCGTCGCCGTTCCCGATGGGCGCGTATTCGTAATTCCGGCTCATAACTCGGGGCTCGCCAAGGGCGGCTCCGGCGACGTTCTGACCGGAATCATCACGGCACTGCTCGCGCAAGGACTCCACGCCCCCGAAGCCGCCGTACTCGGAGCATTACTGCACCAAAAAGCGGGCCGCATAGCCCGCACAAAAATGGGAGCATTCAGCATGCTCCCCAGCGATGTCATCAACGCGCTTCCGCAGGCCTTTGGCTGCTAAATTTATCCTTAGAACTAATCCTTCACGCAGCGGACGGAGAAACCGCCGTACTTGCTGTAGGTGACCATGCTCATGGCGGTACCGATGTAGCTCACGTTTATCTGGTACGTACTGTACTCGGTATTCTCAGTAGAACTCCAGAAGTCTACGCGGACGCCCTCGCCGAAATAATTCCCATTGTACTCCCTGTCGCCGGCAGGCAACGCCGAGAAGGAATAGGAGTCCGTGCCGTTGCCGCTACCATCCCAGCCGCTAGTAGACCTGAGACTCTCAGCTTCTCTAAAGCGTTTAACTGCGGTAGCCAGCGTTCTCCATTCCGTCAAATCCGGCAAGTGCCAACCCTTGGGACAAATTCCACGTACCGGATAAGTCGGAGAACAGCTCTTGCCAAAGCCACAATCCTTGCCGTTTGCAGACCACTCGCCCACGCTGTCCATCGCGGCAGCCCACGTATAAAGGCGACCGTACTTAGCACAATATTCTGCAGAATCATTATAGCACCAGCTAGTGGAATCGGAGGTGAACACCTCTTTGACTTTCTCATATTCATAAGGAACGTCAGTGTATGCGTAGTTCAAATTCTCCGCCATCCACGTCTGCGTACCAATGGTCACAGTCTTATAGGTTTGGCCATCGCGTTCGTCGGTCATAGATCCCACAACCACAGTGGAAGGCTCTACGTAGCCATCGCTAGAACTGCTACTTGAAGCAACACTCGACGATGACGATTTCGCAGAACTGCTGCTGGACACACTTGTCTCGCCATCGCTCGACTCCGGCGTGACGCTCGACGAAGATTCCTTCCCGTCCGGACGTGAAATAAAATCGCTGTCGTCGTCACCGCAAGCGGCAAAACACAGGAATGCGGACAGGACCAATATTCTCCATTTCATAAAGACCCCCTTTTAAAAGACAATATAAAAAAACACCCGCGAGGGTTTGCCCTGCGGGTGTCGGTGTTTATTGGAGGAGAACAATTTTAGCGGATTTCCACCACGCGGGTATCGGCGCCGACCCGCACAATGTAGCGGCCCGCACCAGGCATCACCGCCACGAAATTCTCGCCTACCGCCTTGCGGCAGAGTAGGCGCCCCTGCATGTCGAATACTGCAACCGCAGCGGATTCCACACCCACAATACTCAGTTCGCGACCCGACACGGAGAGGTTCCAGCGAGATGTTTCAGCGAAGTGTAATCCCATACCTTCTTCGCTGCTGCTGGATACACTTGTCTCGCTATCGCTCGACTGCGGTGTGACGCTGCTGCTGGACGCCACAATACCGGAGCCTGCCACGACGGTAATAGTCCCGGACTTCGTCGCATTCGTAGAAGCACCCGTCGTCGTAATCGTGTACTTGTACGCCCCGGGTGCCGCCACCGCAGAAACCGTTCCCGAGATATAGAAGTCGGAGCCCTTGAGCGTACCCGAGACGCCTTCCGGCAGTCCTGTCACCGTAGCGCCGGTCGCACCCGAAATCGTGTAGTAGAATTCCGTAATCGCAGCACCCTGGGCCACTTCCTGGTTCGCGCTGCCCGAGCCATGCTTGGTAAGAGTCGCCTCGCCCGCAATGACGCTGCTGCTGGACTTGGCGCTGCTCGAGCTCTGCGCCACGCTACTGCTCGACTTCACGGACGAACTCGAACTTGACGGAGTCACCACGCTCGACGATCCCGGATCCGGAAGGGTCGCACCCGCATAGAGCTTGATGGAATCACGCAGGGCATACGCCTTCGCCTGCGTGCTCACGTCGGTCAAGCCCATGGAATAGCTCGGCGTAAACGCCGTACCCGTGCCCGCCTGCATCGTCTTCACGTTCTCTTCGTAGTTGTCAATCATCTGCGCCGCAGTAATGGCTCCGTCGCTCGTATAAAGGTCAAGATCCTTCTTCACGCCGATAAACACGTTCTTCTCAATGCGGACATTCGCCTCGATGGCGGCACGCACGCAATGGCTCGCATCCTTGCTGTCGAAGAGGTTGTTAGCCACGTGCACCTTGCCAAAACGCACGCGCGGCATGCGTTCCTTCACGCCGTCCGCCCACCACGTATGGTGAATCGTGACGTTCAGGTGGCCGCGATCGGAGGTTTTCGTCTTGCTGTTGCCAATCAAGTTGCTGAACTGGTGGCCGGTCGATGCCGAAGTGTAGCTGAACTTGGTCCAGGAAATCGTGACGTAGTCCGAGGCGTTGGTAATATCCAGGTTGCCGTCGTGACCGTCGTAAATGTCCACATGGTCAATCCAAACATTCGAGGATTCATGATTCACCTGGAGGCAATCCTCGTCATCGTCGTCGTGCGCGCCCACGCCCTTGAATTTCAGGTTGCGGATGATGACGTTCTTCGAGCCGCTCAACTTCATGGCGCTACCCGTACTGGGCTGCGCGATAATGGCACCCTGGTAGCCGTAAATCGTGACGTTGCTCCCGACTTCCACCGGCCCCATGTAGGTTCCCGGCTTCACGTAGATAATCTTGTTGCCCGCCTTGGCGTAGCTCTTGAGGTCGGTCGCGTTATCGACGGTCACCTCGGAGTAGCCCTTGCCGCCCGTAGTGCCGCCGTTCTGCGTCGCGAACCCCGCCATCGGGAAATCCGGCGACGTGACCGCGAACGTGGAGGTTGCAAGAGTCGCCCCGAGCACCACACCCGCGACAAGCATCCTGGACCATTTTGCTTTTTTCGTATCCATAACATCCATCCCATATTTTGAGGTCCCGGACAACATCGCCCGAAATGTTCTCAAAATTCTTCTCAAAATCTATATTCTAGAAACGAAAAAGTCAATAGAAATTTTACGGCAACCCTACGCAATTTCACCTATATTAAAAGGTAAAACAACAAAAAACGGCAAATTTCGCAAGAATTCGCCGTCTTTTAAATGTTCTCAAAATTTTATTTACAAAATACTTTCTTACACCATCTCGGCCACAAGCTTGTCCATCGCGGCTTCGGATTCGGCGCTGAGCGTGGACTTCACCGTAACAACAGTTTCGGCGAGCGTCACGTTCTTGAGCGTGGCGAGGATTTCCGTCATCTTCTTGGCGGCCATCGGGGCCCACGTGCCGTTTTCCACGACACCCACCTTGCGGTTGCTGTAATTCTTTGCCTTCAAGTGATTCAGGAAATCTTCCATCACCGGGAAAAGGCCCGCATCGTACGTGGGAGCGGCCACCACCATGCGGTCGTAGCGGAAGGCGTCTTCGATGACTTCGGCCATATCGCTGCGGGCAAGGTCAGAAACCACGACCTTCTCGACACCGGCGGCAGTCAACTTTTCGGCAAGTTTTTCGGCAGCCTTCTTGGTTCCACCGTAAATCGAAGCAAAAGCCACAAGCACACCCTTGTCTTCGGGAGCGTAGCTGCTCCAAGTGTTGTACTTGTCGATATAGTAACCGAGATTTTCGGCGAGCACCGGGCCGTGCAGCGGGCAAATCGTCTTGATGTCGAGCGCAGCAGCCTTCTTGAGCACCGTCTGCACCTGATTGCCGTACTTGCCCACGATATTGAAGTAGTAGCGACGGGCTTCGCATGCCCAGTCATCCGGGTCGGCATCGTACACGCCGAACTTGCCGAACGCATCGGCAGAGAACAGCACCTTTTCGCTCTGTTCGTAACTGAACAGGACTTCGGGCCAGTGCACCATCGGCGCACCGATAAACTGCAAGGTGTGTGCGCCAAGCGCAAGCGTATCACCTTCCTTCACGGTCTGCTTCTTGACCGATTCAGGGAGAGCCATGAACTGCGGCAGGAGAGCGAAAGCCTTTGCCGAGGCCACAAGGGTTGCTTCCGGGTACTTCGCGACAAAATCAGCAATGCCGCCGGCATGGTCCGGTTCCAGGTGGTGAATCACCAGGTAATCCGGCTTGCGGCCAGCGAGAGCAGCCTCCAGATTGGCAAGCCATTCATTCACCTTGTGCGCATCGACCGTATCCGTCACAGCAATCTTTTCGTCCACAATCACATACGAATTGTACGCCATGCCCTCGGGCACCACGTACTGGCCTTCGAACAAATCCAAATCGCGGTCATCCACACCGATGTACTTGATATTTTCGCTAAAGTTCTTCATGGTTTTTTCCCTGTATTTTTTTTCAATTCTTTTTATTCTCTTTTTCAAAAGAAATACAACTAAACATAAAAGAAGATAGATAAAAAAGATAATCAGCACTGCATAAAAGTCAAGCATGTCCCTAGAAACAAACAAATAGACACCTGCAGCGACAGACACCACAATCAAAAACACATCATCGCTTAATTTCCATCCTTTCATTTTTCCCTCCCTTTTTCAGAATGACATCAATTTTTTCAATCCTTGAGGCAACGGACAGAGAACCCGTAGTTCTTATCGCCGTAGTCTAGTTTCGTGATGTTGTTGCCATAGCCCACGTACATACCATATGCGCAAATACTAGTGCTCTCCGTAGAACTCCAGAAGATCGTTTTCTTGCCCTCATCGTAGTAATACCCATCGCTACGACCGTTGCCAGCCGGCAACGCCGAGAATCCGAAAGAGTCAGCACCGTTGCCGCAATCACCATCATCGTCATTCCAACCGCTAGAGGACTTCAGTTTCATGTCGGCTCCTTGCCATTGCCAGTATTTTTCCTTATCCTGTGTTCCTCCCACTGTCTTGAGCAACATTTCGAACTCGGCCATTGTAGGCAGATGCCAGCCTTCAGGGCATACGCCGCGCACAGGGTATGTCGGCGAGCAGTCGCCATAGTAGCCGCAGCCACGGCCATTCGTACTCCACTCACCCACACTATCCATCGCGGCATCCCATGTATAAAGACTTCCGTACTTGGCGCAATACTTTGCAGAATCATTGTAGCAGTAGCTATCCACGGTTTCGTAGTTGAGGTTCTCCGCCATCCAGGTCTGCGTGCCGATTGTCACCGTCTTGTACGTTTGGCCGTCGCGGGAATCCTTAATACAGTTTACGTCTGTTTTCACATCACACTGCACCCTTTTATATTCTGTACCGTTGCTCAACGGCAAGACATCGCTGGACGATGAAGTTTCAACTTCACTGCTACTGGACTCACTTGTCTCGCTAGAACTCGACTGTAGTGAAACACTGGAACTGCTATCGTTCTTTTGGCTCGAGGACGAAGACTTCGCACTGGATGAACTCGACGATTTCGCAGAACTGCTCGTCATGGCGGCCGGAGCCTGCCCTGAGCTTGACGAAAGGGACTCACCATCTCCCTGCTTTTGGCTGGAAGAGGAGCGGAGATTCCCGGACGAGCCGGGGATGACAGAAGAAGGCGAGCGCACATCGTCGCAGTCTTCGCAGATGCTAGAAGACGAATCATCCGAAGAGCGAGCCGAAACACCGCTACCGTCATCGCCACAGGCGACGAATGATAGTGCCAGCAGGAATGGCAGGAATTTTGCAAACTCTTTCATGATTTAATCTTCCAAGAAATACTGCACATTCGTCACAACGCGCACTTTCTTGATATACGGCGTATTTTCGTCACGGTTTTCAATCGAGAACACACCCTGCGTTGCCGTCTTGATTTTACCAAGTTTGCTATCGGAATCCTTTGCAAACTTTTCGGCGGCGGCGCGAGCATTACGCGTAGCCTCGTCAATCATGGCCGGCTTGATTTCGTTGAGTCCGTTAAAGCTATAGACAGTGCGATACTGGTAATCGCCTGCGCTAAAGGCAATTCCATGTTTCAGGAGTTCGCCCTGTTTTTCCATGGCATTACGGACAACCGCCACATTATTCGTGGCCACCGTCGCCACAACAGTCGCCACATAACGATAAGCATGCTTGCCACCGCTGTACAACTCACCATCGGCATCGACAATGGCCGGAGTAGAATAAGTGATATTTTCTTTTTGGATACCGTTTTCAAGCAGGAACTTTTCAAGTATCTGCGACTTAGACTGTAACGTCGCCGAAAGTTCAGCAAGATCGTTACCCACCTCTTTGTACACAATCGGCCAAATTACAAAATCAGCTGAAACTTCACGTTCGGCAAGTCCGCGCACAAACACCACGCGGTCGCGGTCCTTAACATCGATTTGGGCTCGATAGAAAAAAGCGCCCAAGCACAAAATGGCCACCGCCAGAATGATTGCCTCTTTAACTCTTGACTGCATATTAAACTCCTATTCTTACAAGGCAATATACAAATCTTCCGATTCACTAGTCGATTGGCGAAGGATTATCCTTGAGGCAACGGACAGAGTTCCCGAAACTCTTGTTGGTTGTTGCCAAATACACATAGTCACCACCGAAATGCAAGACCGTGAAGCAAGCGAAGTATTCAAAGTACTCATTAGCACTCCAAAAATTTGCATCGTAGCCTAATTTGCGGAACGCCCCATCGTCACCCCTTCCGCCAACAGGAAGGGCTGTAAAGGAAAAGGCATCCGTCCCGTTCCCGTTACCGTTCCAGCCGCTCGTAGACTTAAGCATATTGTTCACCGCACTAGAATCTTTGCCAACTACAGTGGTAATCTTTTCGCCCGCCGTACTGGACCCGTTAATTACAGTGAAAAGCACCTTCCATTCTACTTGTGTTGGCAAGTGCCAGCCTTCGGGGCATGCACCACGCACCGGATAAGCCGATGAACATGTTTCACCATAGCCGCATCCCTCGCCATTCGCACCCCATGCACCCGCGCTGTCCATTGCTGCCGCCCACGTGTAAAATCGACCGTACTTCTCACAATACTCGGCAGAATCGTTGTAGCAATAACTATTTTCCGTTTCGAAGTTTAGGTTTTCCGCCATCCACACTTGGTCACCAATTTTCGTTGTTCTGTAAGTCTGGCCGTCACGGTCGTCTCTCATACAGTTTTCATCCGTTTCAACATCGCACCGTTCTCTTTCAGACATCAAGCCTGAAGACGAACTTTTGCTGCTGGATGACAAATTCTTCCCGGCCGGGCGCGAGATAAAGTCGCTACCGTCATCGCCACAGGCGACAAGAAACGCCACGACAAGCAAAGTGGACCCTATCGCGGCGCTTCGCTTGCTCCAGGGTGACAGTACGAAACCTGCATTCTTTTTCATAAACATCTCCTACCCATACGTTCCTTTGCAAATATAACTCCCCGCATACCCGTTCCAGGCAATAGCGAGCCAAAAGCCGCAAAAATTGGTATTATTTAGCCACCCCATCGACGACCCGGGAAAACATCCCGACAGCCGCCAGACGAGAACGGATATACCTCCGGCTTAAAAGGCATTTAAAGGCAATACGATGGACATCAAGATTCTGCAGCAGCCCGACGATGTGACATGCGGGCCAACAAGCCTTCAGGCGGTGTACAGCCACCTCGGCTACAAGATTTCTTTAAAGCAACTCATTTCTGAAATTGAATTTTTGGAAGACGGAGGGACGCTAGGCGTATTCCTCGGCATCGACGCGCTCAAGCGCGGGTTCAAGGTCACGCTACACTCCTACAACCTGACACTCTTGGACCCCACGTGGAGCACGCTCAGCATGCCGGAACTGAAGGCGAAACTTGAACTGTTGCACAAGGCCAAGCACGCTCCCAAACTCCGCAAGGCCATCGAGGCGTACATACGCTTTATCGACCTGGGCGGCACCGTGGCGTTCTCCGACTTGCGCGCTGCCATGTTCGAGAAGTACTTCAAGAAGGGCGTTCCTGTTCTTTGCGGGCTTTCGGCCACCTACCTGTACCGCAGCATGCGCGAGTTTACCGGTGCCGATGACAAGTCTGTATTCGACGACATCCACGGCGAGCCCATGGGGCATTTCGTGGTCGTATACGGCATCGACGAAAACAAGCAGTTCATGGTGGCGGACCCCGACGGCACCAATCCGCTCCACAAGACGCCCTATTACAAGGTCGACAAGTTTAGATTAATCCACAGCATATTGCTCGGCGTGATGACCTACGACGGCAACGTGCTCGTTATAGAGAATAAGAAATAAAGATTCCCAGTCAAGCCGGGAATGACAATTTGAAAAAAACATGAAGAAGTTAATAGTCGTAAACAACCCCAAGAACTGGAAATTGCACGTTCCAGGCATCGACATCATTTCGGCGCAGGACTACCTGATTTCTAGCAAGTACACGAACGAGCGCAACCTGCGCGTATTCAACCTCTGCCGTGACTACAGTTACCAGAGCAAGGGCTACTACGTGTCGCTTTTGGCCGAGGCCCGTGGGCACAAGGTTATCCCCGGCGTCAAAAACATGCGCGACTTCAAGGCCCCCGCGGTCATCAAGCACATCTCCGACGAAATCGACAACCTGATACAGAAGAGTTTCCACAAGCTCACTGGCACGGAATTCGTACTCTCGATTTATTTTGGCCAGAACGTGAGCCCGCAATACCTGGAACTTTCGCAGGAACTCTACCGCTTGTTCCAGGCGCCGCTGCTGCGTGCGAAATTCGTGTTCAAGCAGAAATGGTTTATCCAGAGCATCCGTCCGATCTGCGTGGACGAAATTCCCGAATCGCACATGGAATTTGTGGACAAGTTCGCGCAGGAATACTTCGAGAAGACCCGCTACGCATCGAGCAAGGAAGAGGATTACCTGTACGACCTCGCCATCCTCACGAACCCCGACGAGGTGGAGCCGCCGAGCAACGCCGAAGCCATACAGCACTTTGTGAAGGCGGCAGAAGATACGGGATTCCGCGTGGAGATGATTACCCGCAAGGACTACCCGCGCGTAGGTGAATTCGACGCGCTGTTTATCCGCGAGACGACAAACGTAAACCACTACACCTACAGTTTCGCACGCCGCGCGCAGTCGCTGGGAATTGCCGTCATCGACGACCCCGACAGCATTCTGCGCTGTTCCAACAAGGTGTACCTGCAGGAACTCATGCAGGCGGCAAAAATCCATTCGCCGAAGACGATTATCGCACATGCCGAAAACCGCCACACGCTCGCCAAAGAAATCGGGTTCCCGATGGTCATCAAGTCGCCCGATTCGAGCTTTTCGATGGGCGTGAAGAAGGCGACCAACAAGGAAGAACTCGAACAGATTCTGGACGAGATGTTCGAGCACAGCGACCTGCTGATTGCACAGGAATTCACCCCGACGGAATTCGACTGGCGCGTGGGTGTTCTCGACGGCAAGCCGCTATACGCCTGCAAGTATCACATGGCGAAGGGCCACTGGCAAATCTACAACTGGGAAAGCGACGACAAGCAGAGCGAATCGTTCTCGGGCAAGTGCGAGAGCGTGCCTATCGAGATGGTGCCGCACGGAATCGTGAAGACGGCGCTCCGCATCTGCAGCCTTATCGGCAACGGTCTCTACGGCGTCGACTTGAAGGAATGGCACGGCCACCCCATCGTTATCGAAGTAAACGACAACCCGAGTATAGACGCGGGCATCGAGGACGGTGTGGGAAAAAGCAAGGTGTATCTCGCCGTCATGAGGTCGCTGCGCCACCGCATCGAAGAACGCATGAACGCCGCCCAGCATAAACTGCAGCAACACGAGAGGGAATGGTTCTAATGTCCAATTATAAACTTTGGCAACGTTACGGCATCGAGATGGAGTACATGATCGTGGATCGCGACTCCCTGAATGTACTCCCCCGCGCCGACATCCCCCTCGGAAAAGACGAAAAGGGCGAGCAGCTTTCTGACGTAGAGCACGGCCCCATCGGGCTTTCGAACGAACTCGTGAGCCATGTGCTGGAATTCAAGTGTGCCGAACCCGTCGAAAGCCTCCATCACCTGGGAAAGACATTCCACAAGGAAATCCTGAAGGCGAACGAATCGCTCAAGAGCATCAACGCGATGCTCTTGCCCACGGCGGCACACCCCTTCATGGACCCCGCCGAAATGAAGCTCTGGCCCTACGACTGCCTCGACATCTACGAGACTTACGACCGCATTTTCAACTGCAAGGGGCACGGCTGGGCGAACCTGCAATCCACCCACATCAACCTCTCGTTCCACGGCGACGAGGAATTCGGGAAGTTGCATGCCGCCATCCGCGCCTTGTTGCCGCTGATTCCTGCCGTGGCGGCCTCTAGCCCGTTTCTGGACAGCAAGTACTGCGGCTTCCTGGACGGACGCATCGAAACCTACCGCCACAACCAGGAGAAGATTCCGAGCATCACCGGGAAAGTCATCCCCGAAGCGGTTTTCACGTACAAGGATTACGAAGAGCAGATTTTCAACAAAGTAAAGTCAGACATCGCACCGTACGATCCCGAACACCTGCTCAACCACTTCTTCTTGAACAGCCGCGGTGCAATCGCCCGCTTTGACCGAGGAGCCGTGGAAATCCGCCTGGTCGATATCCAGGAATGCCCCGATGCAGACATTGCGATTGCCGAATGGGAAGTTGCCATATTGAAGGGCCTAGCGGAAGGAGAATTTGCAAATGATTCGCAAATTCGTGCACTCGATACGGACGCCCTCGCAAAAATTCTACTCAGCACAACGCATTCCGCCGAAAAGACGATAATCAGCGACCGCGACTACCTGAAAATCTGGGGTGTTGACGCCAGCGAAATCACCGCCGGAGAGCTTATCCAAAAAATCACCGACAGGGTAAAAAACAAAATCTCCTCGCATTCTCAAGCACTGCTCGCCAGCATGTTCAAGCGCGGGACCCTCGCCAGCGCCCTCGTCAAGGCCGTCGGCGCCGACCCCGACCGGGACGATTTCGTGTATGAATACGGAAAATTGGCAAAATGTTTGGCAGAAAATAGACTATACGGAATATAAAAGAATATATTTCAAAGAGTTCTACCCAAAATCACGAGCATAAACCGTCAACGAGGGGCACATGTTCCAGATGACAAAGAAGTACTCTATTCTCGCGGCATTCCTTTTCTGCGCACTGGTTTTTGTTGCCTGCGGCGATTCCGGTTCATCCTCAGTCCCGGACGAGTTTACAGACCCCATAATTACGCCGGAGGAGCCAGGACTTGAACCCATCACGGAACCTGATACTGCCACAAGCGATCCTGTAGAAACCTACCCTTCCAAGCTAGATAGTTCCGGATTTCACTCATACATTCTGGATAACGGAGTAACGCCCAACAACCTGTATATTTTCTTTCCGGCCGATTCCTTCTTGACCAAATTTAAGATAGGCGACATCGTGACGGTAGAGATTGTCGGCTACGACACCCTTGAAATGCCCGTAGTCGAATACACCAATGACGTTCCCATCGCCTGGTTCTTCCTTTCGGCAACAACCGGTTCGAATGCCCTAAGCATATCTGTCAATAATGGTTTGGTGTCAGAAATTCTTGGAATAACCACCCAGGATGTTCCCATAGAAGTCAATGTTTCTTTGAAAGAAAAAAGCGCATTCCTGTTCGGGTTAGAAATGCGCTACGCCCAGTCCATGGATTACTACATAAATAGTTACCCCGAACTTTCAGACGAAGAATTCGCAAACTTCAGGGAAGTCCGCACCACGGGCATGGGCCAAAAGAAGCTGTACCGTTCTTCTAGCCCTATTGACAACTGCATCGGTCGCAATCTCTATGCCGATTCTCTCGCGAAAGAGGCAGGAGTCGCCACATTCATTAACCTGACAGATACGGAAGATTACGCAAAGACATACGCGGATTTCAACAGTTCCTATTACGCGACACAGAACGTAATCTACTTATCGCTACCCGTAGAATTCTACTCCAAGACTTTCAAGGACGGGATTGTCCAAGGGTTCCGTTTTATGATTGAGCACGAAGGTCCTTATCTGGTACATTGCATCTACGGCATGGACCGCACCGGCTTTACCATTGCCGTTCTGGAAGCGCTGATGGGTGCCACATCCGAAGACATCCAGGCAGACTACGCGAAGACATTTAGCAACTACTTCAATGTCGTTGACAGCAAGCAAGTTACCCTGAACGAACAGCAAGTAGGCTTTTTCAAGTCTGTTGTCACAAAGAACCTGCGCTCAGTCTACCATGCCGAAGGGGTTAACATTCCCGATATCGAAAATGCAGACTGGGCACCGGCTACAGAAAAGTACCTAGAAAAACTCGGAATGACCCAAGAGGAAATTTCTGCTTTGAAGGACAGGTTGAAATAATGAAACTGATGCTCACCTGCGAGCACGCTAGCAACCGCCTGCCGGCAGCATTCAAGAAGTTCGTGCCGGCAGATATACAAAGAACGCACCGCGCCTACGACATCGGAGCACTGAAGGTTTTCCGCAAGCTGGTAAAATTCGCAAAGCCGGAGTTTAGCTGCGAAGGGAAATTTTCGCGCCTGTTCGTAGACCTGAACCGCACCATTACAAACAAAAGCGCCTTCAGCGAATACTACGATGCATTTGAAGCCAGCGACAAGAGTGCCGCAGAAAAAGCGAAAGCGACAGCAACCGCCTATTGGAAGGAATACCGCGAGAACATAGAAAAGTTCGTGATGCAAAATATCGGCAAAAGCTCCAAGGCCGCGGGCAAGAAAAATGCGGGCAATAAAGGTACCGCGATTGTCCACCTGGGCATACATAGCTTTACCCCCGTACTGAACGGCAAGCCCCGCAATACCGACATCGGAATCCTGTTCGACCCTGCGCGCCCGCAGGAGCGCGCCTACGCGAACGTCATCAAGGACGAAATCAAGCGCCTTCACCCGCACATGAAGGTCCGTTTCAACTACCCGTACAAGGGGACCTCCGACGGACTCACCACATCATTGCGCAAAAAGTTCGGTCCACGTTACGTGGGGATTGAAATCGAGATAAACCAAAAATTCTTTATCTAACGAGCTACGCGCATCGCCCCAAACAGGCATTTTTTCTACATTCAAAATATGCCTGAAAAGACTTTATTACTGCTCGATTCCTACGCGCTTGCGTTCCGAATGTTCTACGCCTATTCGCAGAACCCGCTCAAGAACAGCCAGGGCGAAGACGTATCGATGATGCACGGCTACTGGGGCGCAGTGCTCCGCATATTGGCAAAGCACAACCCGACGCACTTTGCGATTGCCCGCGACGTAGCGCACACGAAAACATTCAGGCACGAACTTTACCCCGACTACAAGGCGAATCGCGGGCCCATGCCCGAAGAGATGGCGGCGCAGATGCCACTGTTAGGAGAAAGCCTTGAAGCAAGCGGAATTCCACTGCTTTCAGAACCAGGCTATGAAGCAGACGACGTGATGGCAAGTACCGCCACCGCGGCCATCGAAGCAGGCTTCGACCACGTGGTGATTCTCAGTAAAGACAAGGACATGTCGCAAATCGTGACGGACAAGATTCACCTTTTCCACCTGACGAAAGGCGCCGACGGCATAGATTTCGGCCCCGAACAAGTGATGGAAAAGTACGGACTCCCGCCGGAAAAGATTCGCGATTACCTCGCGCTCATGGGAGATGCGAGCGACAACGTTCCCGGCGTACCGAAGGTGGGCCCGAAGACGGCCATCCAGTTGCTGAACGACTACGGCGACATGGACAACCTGTACGCGAACCTCGACAAGATTACCAAGAAAGGATTACACGACAACCTCGCAAATAACCGCGAGAAGGCCTTCTTGAGCCGCGAACTTGTGACGCTCCAGACCAAGCGCGCATTCAGCGGAAACCTGGACGCCCTCGAATACAACGGCCTGCACGTAGACACGCTCGCGCAGATGTTCAAGGACCATGAAATCAACAGCCTGTTGCGCCTGCTGGAGAAGGTTCCAAGCAAGGCAGGCTTCGTGCGCGACGGTGCTACGGATAATGCGGGTACGGAAGGCGCTGGCGAAAACGGAGACGGCGGAATCGTTGCAGCAAGTTTCCCCGCAGAAGATTTGCCCACGTATGTCTGCGTCGATACCGAAGAAGTTTTCGAGCAGATGAAAGCCGAATTTGCAGCAGCAAGCACCGTAGGTATCGATACCGAAACGGATGGCCTTGACCCGATGCAATGCAACATCGTGGGCCTCTGCCTTTCGGCAGACCCAGCGAAGGGCTACTACATCCCCCTCGCGCACACCGACGAAATCGGGTTCCCGCTCCCTGCAACAAAGGGCGGCAACTACGACTTCAACAAGGTCGCCAGTTGGTTCAAGGAATTCATCGCAGATACTACCCCGATGGAAGCCACCGGAAAACCGCGCGAACTCGTATTCCACAATGCGAAATTCGATTTGCATGTTCTCGCACGCGCTTTCAAGATTCTGCAGGCCGACATCGACAACGCAAATATCATCGATACGCTCATTGCCGCCTGGATGCTTTCGCCGGGACAATCCGGCCTCGGGCTCGACAACCAGGTGATGCAACGCCTGCAGCACGAGATGATCCCGATAGAGAACCTCATCGGGCGCGGCAAAAACCAAATTACCTTCAACCGCGCGCCCATCAAGGACGCGACGGAATACGGCGCTGAAGATGCAGTCTATACGCTGCGCCTGTGGGAACCGCTCCGCAAAGAACTTGAAAAGCTCGACTACGTGAAGTATTTCTTCGAGCAGGAAATGCCCTTGCTGAAGGTTCTGTACCAGATGGAATCCGTGGGTGTCGCGATTGATGTTCCGGCCCTCAAGACGCTAGAACAAGAACTTGCGCACCGCATCGAAAATCTCGAAAAAGAAATATGCGACATGGCGGGAGTCGAATTCAACATCGGTTCTCCCAAGCAGCTGGGCGACGTACTTTTCGATACGCTCGGACTCCCCGAAATCAAGAAGCGCAGCACCGATGCCGTCGTCCTCGAAGAACTCAGTTTCCGTGCGCCGCACCCGATTGTTTTTTCCGTCATCGAGTACCGCGAACTCAAGAAAATGCAGAGCACCTACATCACGGTGCTCCCCACGCTCGTGAACCCAGACACGCGCCGCATCCACACGAGCTTTATCCAGTGGGGTACAGCAACAGGGCGCCTCTCGAGCCGCGATCCGAACCTGCAGAACATTCCCGTACGCAGCGATTTGGGCAAAAAAATTCGCGCCTCGTTCGTGCCGCAAAGCAAGGACAACGTGATTCTCGCGGTAGACTACTCGCAGATTGAACTCAGAATGCTTGCGCACCTGAGTGGAGATGCCGCGCTCATCGAAAGCTACAAGGAAGGAATCGACATCCACGCCCGCACCGCTGCCGCGATTTACGGGGTGGATCTCGAAGCCGTCACAAGCGACATGAGGCGCGATGCCAAGGTGGTGAACTTCGGCGTACTTTACGGGATGACGGCCTTCCGCCTCGCCCGTGACCTGAAAATCCCGATGTCACAAGCCAGGGACTTCATCGACGGTTACTTCGGGATGTACCAGGGCGTGCAACAGTTTATCGAAGATACCAAGGCGGCCGCCCACCGCGATGGCTACGTGGAAACGCTCTCGGGACGACGCCGCTACATCGCAGGCATCGATAGCAGTGACCGCATGGAATCGCAGATGGCCGAACGCATGGCAGTGAACACGCCGGTGCAAGGCTCCGCCGCCGACCTCATCAAGATTGCGATGATACGCATCCAGAAGCGCATCAACGACGAAAAGTTGCCACTCAAGATGATGCTGCAGGTGCACGACGAACTCGTGTTCGAATGCCCCCGCGACCAGGTGGATGCGATGGCCCAGATGGTGAAATCCGAGATGGAAGGCGCCATGGAATTGAAGGTGCCGCTCGTGGCTAGCGTCGGCTTCGGCGAAAACTGGCTCATAGCACATTAAGAGACCGTTAAACCGTTCGGCACACATGAGCCCCACTCGGGGTGTTGTAACCTGTTCAATGGTATTTTGCGGGCGACGCATGTCGCACGGTCTTTCCGCCATTTATCGATGTAAATTATATGGTGTTGAATGGGGTCCCGGACTGGGATGTAAAAAAAGGACCGAAAAATGAACCATTTTCTCAAAAAAATTGCCATTGCGGGCGCACTCACGGCAGTAGCGGCCTCGGCAGCCAACCTCCCCACCGCCAAGGAAGTCCAAGCCAAGATGGGCATGGGCTTCAACATCGGAAACTCCATGGAGGTGCCGAACAACCCGACGGCCTGGGGCAACCCCTTCCCCACGCAGGCGCTGCTTGATTCCGTAAAGGCGGCAGGCTTCAGCACGGTCCGTATTCCCTGCGCCTGGGACAGCCACGCACCGGGCGGCAAGATTACAGAAACCTGGCTCGATTCCGTAAAGACAGTCGTTGACTACGCGATGCGCGCGGGTCTCTACACGATTTTGAACATCCACCACGAAGGTGAAGGCGGCTGGTTCCAGACAAACATCGGCACGAGCGTCAACTCGACTGTCGACAACAAGATGAAGAACTACTGGACGCAGATTGCGAACAAGTTCAAGGACTACAACGAACGCTTGATTTTCGCAGGCGCAAACGAACCCGGCCCGAATGTGAACAACTGGACAGCCCAGCATGTAAGCACGCTGATGCACTACTACCAGACCTTCATCGACGCGGTGCGCGCCACGGGCGGCAACAACGCCACACGCACCCTGATTATTCAGGGCCTCAACACCGACATTGACAAATCCGTCAAGAGCGCGCCCGTAAGCACGTTCCCCACCGACAAAGTCAGCGGCTACCTGATGTTCGAAGTGCATTACTACGACCCGTACCAGTACACACTCATGACCAGCCAGCAGGACTGGGGCGCGAGCGAACCTATTCTCCCGCAATACTACTACGGCGATTACCAGAAATCCGGCGAGCCCAAGCGCAACGCGGGTTACAACGCCTGGGCGGGTTCCGTCGATTCCAAGCTTGCAGGCATTGAACACCCCAAGGAACAGTTCGCCAAAATGAAGACGAACTACGTGGACAAGGGCTATCCGGTGATTGTCGGCGAGTTCGGCGCGAATGTCCGTTCCCCGGAACTGAGCGGCAATGACCTGAACCTTCACAAGCAGGGTCGCGTGCAGTGGCACAAGGATGTAGTATCTGCCGCCAAGCAATACGGCCTCACGCCTATCCTCTGGGACATGGGTAACGAAAGCAACACCAACTACGACAACATGGCCTATATCCGTCGTCAGTCTTCACCGGTGGGCAAGCTTCTCGAAACGGACGTCATCAATGCCATGCGCAGTGTATATAACCTCGGCAACTACAACAACACGGGCGTTACCCACGTAGAAGATTTTATCACGGGCGGCGGCAGCGAACCCACATCAAGTTCCAGCAGCGCCACCATACAGCCCGGGTCTTCATCTTCCACTACAGCACTGAACATGGTCGCAGGCACACATGTTGAATTCTTCCGCGAAGGCAACACGCTCTACGGCACCGGCAAGATTATGCTTTTCGACATGAACGGCAACCTGGTGCGCGCTTCGGGTAACACCGCAGGCAAGTCTACCTTGCAGTTGCAGGGAATCAAGCAGGGACTCTACATCGCAAAGTGCGGCAACAAGTCCCTGAAATTCATAGCAAAGTAACCACAAAAACCCAATCAAAAAATCCCCCGGCTCAATGCCGAGGGATTTTTTCTGCAACCGTGCCGCCGGATTATTCAGCATCCTGAAGGCAGCGGACAGACAGCTCCGAAGTCTTGGTGCCATAGTAAGGAATGAGGTCCTCGCTGTACTCATATGCAACAGACGCTTCATCAGACCTCACCATCATAACGTACACACCCTTTTTGTATTCGGTTGAAGACAAGAAGAACGCGCCATCGCCCGAGAGAGTGTAATCAGGCTCTCGATAAGACAAGATGTACTTTCCACCAGCAGGAACTGCAGAAAAGCCAACCTTGTCAAGGCCTTGACCGCTTTTTTGCCAATAATAATTCGCCCAACCACTGGTGGTCTTGAATATATCGGCCAAGCTATATCCTTCTCCATCATACATGTGTTCCACGGCAGAGAGCAACGCGTCGAATTCTTCCTTTGATGGCAGATGCCAGCCCTCAGGGCAAACCTCCCTTGCCACGTCCCATTTATAAAAGCGTCCACCCACTTCGCAGTTTTCGGGGACATCATCGTAGCAATGCCCTATCCCGTCACCCGCATAATTCAGGTTCTCCGCCATCCAGGTCTGGTCACCAATCTTTACGGTCCTGTACGTCTTGCCATCGCGATTGTCCGTCAAGGAACCATAATCAATATCCGGGTTAAAGCGGTATTCCTTCGGTACGCCATAATCCCATTTCATCATATCTGCCCAACCGTTTGCAGTGCAATAGAACCTTAGAGAATCGCCCTCTCCCCTGTAAACGATTCTACCCACGTCTTCGCTTGCGCATTTTTCATCGCGTTTGACAAAGTCGAGTTCCAGCGCCGTTCTCCATTCACAATGAGCCCCTCCCTCTAAGTCAGCGGGGAAATACTCACAAATATAATGGGTATCATCCTTGGGACTCTTGGCGATTTCGCCGTCGCGTTTAACCGTGCACCCACCAATCTTAAGGGTACTATCGTATTTACCGGCTAACAGCCACTTACCCATGACTTCATCATACTTATAGAACCAATCCGTTGTGTCGCCTTTCCGCAGTTCTGCGTCCGTTCCGGCAGTCCATCCCCTCGTATCCACATACTCACGGGAAACTTGTATCCACTCGCCATTGGAGCATCCGAGCCATCCCCATGTCTTCGAAGCTTCATTGCAAAAGTCTCCTTCACGCCTTTCGGTGCACACTCCACAATACGCCTCTTTCCCATAAGTCACAGGCGGCGGAGAAGCCTCTCTCCAGGCTCCTTTCGTGCAAAGAAAACGGATCCCGTTGCCGTAGTTGGAACTCTTTTCGTTCTTGTTTTCGACAATTTCACCTTCTTCTTCGTCACCGCAAGCGCCCAAGCCATAAACACTGGTCCAAAAGCTGGTCAGGTATTTATCAAATTTCGGGTCATCTTCGAACCACCAGTTCATAATGTTGTCGTGAAGACTTGTATATTCTTTTACAAGCCCCTCTCCGTTCGCCCAGTCTGCAATCTTTGCCTTGGCGGTTTCGTCGTCCCACTTGCCATCCTCGTTGAAATCTGCCGCAAAGTCATCCAGGAAATCGGCCAAGTTCGCCTCGCCATAACCGAGCACAAGCATGCTGAGAGCCAGCAGCGCAAAGCCGTCTTCGTTATAACTGAAAATATTCATGTCTTCGGAGCCGGCAAATTCTCCTTGAAAAGTGAACGCACTCAGGATTTCGGACTCGGCCTGTTTCTTGGCCTCGGCAAAGTCCATGCCCTTCTTGAACAAGTATAGGGTACGTCCGTATGCCAGGTGAGTAAACACGTTGATGTTTACATCTTTGCGGTCAGAAATGTCGACCAGGGCATACAGGGTGATGCTCTTTTTGGACCTCGCGGCCGTAACCTCGTTACGGAACCTGCCGCTCACTTCAAAAAGCGCATACGGGCTCGACAGGTTCACATGCGGCACCTTGAACTTGCCAGTGGAACCTACCACGACCTTTTCAGAAAAGACCTCCCCCGTCTTGGCCAAGGTCTTTTCATCCAGTTCATAGATATTGACCACGGATTCTTCATAGAACGGGCCCTTCTGTGCAAAACCGTAGAAAGTCTTGTTCCGGACCTCAAACTTGGAACTACTCGAGGAACTCTTGTTGCTGGAAGACGATTTAGCCTTGCTGCTACTAGACTGTTGCTTTCCCGTTTCACGAGTCCAGCGCCCTTCATTACAAATGTAGGCAGACTTTTCATCTTTCACGTAAGCGATGGCTCCATCGCTTTTGTCGGTACATTTCGGCAAATCAGCTTTGGTCGACACCACCATATCGGATTCAAGTTCACTGGATGGTGCAACAAGAGGTCCCATGTTCTTGTCGCCGTCCCCACAAGCAACGAGCAAGGTTACAAAGCACCAAAGGGCAAACCATTTTGTATAAGCCATAGCTTGTTTCTCCTTTTAAGGCAAGTGCATTTACATCAATATATATTATTTTGTGGGGAAAATCAACTTCAGCTGTTCAAAGTGAAAATAGCCGTGTTTTTTCGCAAAAAAATCCCGCAGATTTCTCTGCGGGACTTTTTACAATCGTCATTCTCGCAAATGCGAGAATCTTAAACGTCGACCACTTCTGTCCAGCCGAACGGGTCTTCCGCTTCGCCGAACTGGATAGCCGTGTACTTCGTGAAGAGTTCCGTGCAAACCGGACCCGGGTTCACGCCGTCACCGTAGGTGAACGTCTTGCCGGCAACCGGATCCACGATCTTCTTGATCGGGGTAATCACGGCGGCGGTACCGCATTCGGCGGTTTCTTCGAACTCGGCGAGTTCTTCGAACGGAACCTGGCGACGTTCCACAGTGTAACCGAGGTATTCAGCCAACTGCATCAAGCTCTTGTTGGTGATGGACGGCAAAATGGATTCGGACTTCGGGGTGATGTAGCTCTTGCCCTTGATGCCGAAGAAGTTTGCCGGACCGCATTCGTCGATGTACTTCTTTTCCTTCGCATCCAGGTAGATGGTGCTGGAGTAGCCGAGCTTCTTGGCTTCGGCCAGAGACATCAAGCTAGCAGCGTAGTTACCGCCAACCTTCACCGTACCCGTACCCTGCGGAGCGGCGCGGTCGTAGTTACGGCTCACCATCATGTCGACCGGCTTGAACCCGTCCTTGAAGTAGGGGCCCACCGGGCAGACGAAAATCATGAACAGGTATTCATCGGCGGGCTTCACGCCGACTTCCGGACCCGTACCGATGAGGAGCGGGCGGATGTAGAGCGTCGCACCGTAGCCATACGGCGGGACAAAGCGGGCGTTCAGCTTCACGGCCATCTTGACCATCTCGTGGAAGAGCTCCAGAGGAGGAGCGGCCATCAGCACGCGGTTAGCGGTGCTCTGCATGCGCTTCGCGTTTTCTTCCCAGCGGAAAATGCGGACCTTGCCGTCCTTGCCGGTGTAAGCCTTGAGGCCGTCGAAACCTTCCTGGCCGTAGTGCAAGCAAGTTGCGGCCATGTGGATGCTGATATCCGTCGAAGAAGAAACTTCAATCTGACCCCACTTGCCATTGCGGTAGTAGCAGCGGACATTGTAATCGGTATCAGTGTAACCGAAGGGGAGAGTCTTCCAATCGACATTGTTCAAATCAACTTGCATAATATTCACCTTTTTTGCAGTTTGTGCATTTTTAAAGGTATCGTTCGGTACCGCACAGAAAAATACAATTATGCCGGGGATTTTGGCACGATTTATTTGTAAAAAAGGGGGGAAGAATCCCCCTCGCTTCCATCGCCAGTCTCAGCGACAAGGTCCCTGAGCCTGCCGAAGGGCCGCTACCCCCTCGCCTAGGTGTTTCCACCCCCTAAGACCCCCAGCCTTAATCGTCCTGGCGCTACTTTGTAGCGCAGGACTCAGCGCCTCGGAAATGGTCGCTCAAGTAAACTTGGCGACCGCTTCGCTCGGCTTGCTAGTCCATAAGGCAACGAACTGAGAACCCGGAGTTCTTGTAGCTGTAGAACACCGCATTGTCGTTGCCGTAGTCCAAGTACATGCTATACGCGTCGTTGCTATTGCGCTCGGTAGAACTCCAGAAGTACGCGATGTCGCCCTCGTAGTTGAAAACCCCATTGTAGTACCTGTAGCCAGCAGGCAACGCCGAGAAGAAATAGGCGTCCGAGCCATTGCCATTGTTGATCCAGCCTTCCGTGGACTTTAGCATTATTCCTGCGGTTGAATGTCCGCCTACGGCATCAAACAGAGCTTTCCATTCTACTTGCGTGGGCAGGTGCCAGCCTTCAGGGCATACAACCAATGCCGCACTCCACCGGTACAAGCGACCATATTTAGCGCAATTGGCGGGGGCATCATTATAGCAATAGCTGGAAGAGTCTTCTTCCGCTGTCTGCTGAATGTACCTGTAATTCAAGTTCTCCGCCATCCACACCTGGTCGCCGATTTTCACGGTCTTGTAAGTCTGGCCGTCACGCTCGTCAGTCAATGTTCCATACTCGCAAGTATCCACACTGTCTGTCCTACAAGGCTCCACATACGCAACGGATGATGAAGGCTGCACGACACTGCTACTCGACGCAGCACTCGATGAAGACAAGCTCGCTGAGCTTTGCCGAAGCGAACTACTTGAGGCCACTTCGGCAGGCTCAGTGCCCTTTTCACTACTACTTGATTTCGCAGAAGAACTGCTAGACCTCGCCTTAGAGCTGCTGGATTTTACCTTTGCGCTTGAGCTGCTGCTTTTCTTAACGGAGGACGAAGACTTAGTCTTCGAACTGCTCGAATCGTCGCAGTCCTCGCAAGCAGACGAAGAATCCCCACTCGGGCGTGTCGCAAAATCGCTGCTGTCGTCGTCACCGCATGCAACCAGCACCGCCGCCACAAACCCAGCCATCAGAAAACGCTTCAAAGCCATAAACTACACTCCTACTAAATATGTATAAATATACACCAAAAATTTTACCGCATCGCTCGGCTTGCTAGTCCTTGAGACAACGAACAGAAAACCCGGTGCCCTTGTAGTAGTTGCCCAGGTAAGCATTGACGAGGTCGTAGTCCAAGTACACGTAGTACGCGTCGCCGCTATCGTACTCAGTAGAACTCCAGAAGTCCGCGCTGCTGCCCTCGCGGCTGAAATCCCCACTGCTGTACCTGCGGCCAGCAGGCAACGCCGAGAAGGCGTAGGCGTCCGTCCCGTTGCCACTACCGTTCCAGCCGCTTGTGGACTTGAGCATCGTCCCCGCGGTCGATTTGCCGACCGCCGTGAATAGTGTATGCCATTCCGTTGTATCCGGCAAATGCCAGCCCTCAGGGCAAACACCGCGTACTGGATAAGTAGGAGAGCATCTTGTTCCATAGCCACAGCCCTTGCTATTCGTACTCCATGTTCCCACGCTGTCCATCGCTGCTGCCCAGGTGTAAAGGCGTCCGTACTTGGTGCGGTTGGCAGGGTTATCGCCATAACACCAGCTAGTGGAATCGGAAGTGTTGCCGCTATAGTTATAGGGAACACCAGTGTAGGCATAGTTCAGATTCTCTGCCATCCAGATCTGCGTACCGATGGTGACCGTCTTGTAGGTCTTGCCATCGCGTTCATCAGTCATAGTTCCCGCAACTACAGTCGACGGGTCTACGTACCCTTCGGGGACACTGCTACTGGGCGAAGACTCCACAGAACTACTGCTGGGTTTAGTACTACTACTGGACACACTTGTCTCGCTATCGCTCGACTTCGGTGTGACGCTGGAGGAACTACTCGACTTCGCCTCCGAACTGCTCGAACCGTCGCAGTCCTCGCAAGCAGACGAAGAATCCCCACTCGGGCGTGTCGCAAAATCGCTGCTGTCGTCGTCGCCGCAAGCAACCAGCACCGCCGCCACAACTGCAACCATCAAGAATTTTTTCAAAGCCATAAACTTCAGTCTCCTTTATTTTTTCCCGCCGATTTCACTGCACGATCCATGGCCTTGAGATATTTAGGATTTATATATTTTTTGATGTCTGCATAATCCAGGAATATTCTGGCTGTTGGCGTATTGAACTCAACAGGGACAATTTCATCCATTTTATTGAAAGAGAACCACCAAGAAGTCGGAAATTCCTTTATTCCAGAGAAAGGGCCCATTGCAACAGAATGGCGCAAATAGCTACGGAATTCCTCGCCAAACTTTTTTGACTGCTCTTTTATTTTTGTTGTATCAACAAGAAATCCTGCCAAATATAGGTTGTGGGAGTTGATGAACTTCATAAATCCAGCTTTGTCCTTTATGAGATCTTTTGCAGAGATTTCCGTTCCTGTTTTCCTATCAAAAACAACAAAAATGTTATTTGAGTTACCCCGCATTGATTGATCCTCGAAACCAAAGGAAATCAAACCATCACCCGGTTGCAGCAACATACTTTTTCCATCTCTGCGTTTAGGAATCCATTTCTTGACACCTTCGATAACCAATGTGTCCAAGTCGCCATTATTTTGGCCGAACATAATATCAAGCATACGATTTCGAATTTTCTTGGTATTGGAGCAGCCCTTCAGTTCCATGGGGATGAAAACATCCCTATCATGAGGAGAACCGTTAACTCTCGTAAAATGATATTTCTTCATCTTGTCGCCATATGCGTTTGTCGTCATCGATATGGTATAGCCCTTATCTCTAGCCATCAAGGATTTTGCGTAATCCGTCAGTACAGAGTACACACTATCGTCCTTATCGACAATATGCTGTTTAGTCGAGTCGTCATAAAATCTTATACGGTCTTTGTCAATTTCGTTAACTTTTACTAAAGTTACAGAGTCTCTACTATATCCGAATTTCACCCTATTGCTTGACAACAAGTCCGAAACTTGTATTCGTTTTCCGGATTCAACGTCGTATAGTTCATACATTGGATTATCATCGCCCCAGTTCCGGAGTACTTCCGCTTTTACAATTCCATGAGTTGCTGAAATTTCCACACCTCTAGTAAAAGTCTTTTTTTTACTATTAGAATAGCGATTGATTTCAGCATTAAACGCGGCTGTGTCCGAGCCTTGAACAAAAACATCGTAGCCTTTCATTTGACTCAATTTGGCCACTACTTCATCAAGGTTTTTCGCACCCTTTGTTTCGCCAAACATTAAAGTTTGAAGAGAGTCATCATATTTACTAGCGCCAGCTACGAAATTCGCCACATCCTCCTGCAAATATTGGTTACTGAGGAAAGCCTCAGCCTCCTCGTTGTAATACAGTTCAATTTTTAAAAGATATTCTTCATACCTCTGTTTCTCGACTGTTTTACGGTCAACATACTTTTCATAGAGGGAGTCTAAGTCTAAATGATCATCGGCCATAAATAAACTATCAATCAATCGATCAAACTTGGCTTCATCCATGCCGTTTTTATAAACTTTCACCTCTGTAGTGTAAGGTTTCATCTCTTTAGACCTTAGCAACACCGACTTCGTGACATTAGGTACGTCCCTAGCAAGCGAACCATTTACCATGGACAAAATTGCTACGGCAATCAATAAGAAATTTCTTGTTCTCATATATTCTCCAAAACTTCAAACAAAATAGCAACTACGTGTGTTTTTGATGATTTTTTATTTCTTCAATCGGCTTGCAAGTCTTGGCACTACTTCGTAGTGCAGACTGCTGCGCCTCGGAAATGGTCGTTCAAGCAAGCTTGGCGACCGCTTCACTCGGCTTGCACGTCTTTGACACAACGAACAGAAAACCCGTACTTCTCGTCGTTGTAGCCCAGGCGCGCAATGCCGTCGTGGTAGTCCAAGTACATGAGGTACGCGCGGTAGCTATCGTCCTCAGTAGAACCCCAGAAGTACGCATTGATGCCCTCGTAGTTGAAATTCCCATAGTCGTCCCTGTAGCCAGCAGGCAACGCCGAGAAGGCGTAGGTGTCCGTTCCGTTGCCGCTACTGTTCCAGCCGCTTGTGGACTTGAGCATCTTGCCCGCCGTCAATTGTCCGCCGACTGCAGTGAACAAAGTTTCAAATTCCGCTGTTGTTGGCAGGTGCCATCCCTCTGGGCAAACACCGCGAACCGGGTATGTCGGCGTGCATGTCATATTATAGCCGCAACCCTTGCCATTCGTAGACCACACACCCACGCTATCCATCGAAGCAGCCCAGGTGTAAAGACGACCGTACTTGGTGCAGTATTCTACAGAATCGTGATAGCACCAGCTAGCAGAATCGGAGGTGTAGCTACTATCTTTATAAGTGTATTTATAGGGAACACCAGTGTAGGCATAGTTCAGATTCTCTGCCATCCAGATCTGCGTACCGATTTTCACAGTCCTGTATGTTTGGCCATCGCGTTCATCCTTAAAACAATCTTCGTCCGTGTTTATATCGCACGGAATTCTTCCAACCAACGAACTGCTACTCGATGTAGCACTTGATGACGACTTCGCCTTCGAACTGCTCGAACCGTCGCAGTCCTCGCAAGCAGACGAAGAATCCCCACTCGGGCGTGTCGCAAAATCGCTGCTGTCGTCGTCACCGCAAGCAACCAGCACCGCCGCCACAATCCCCACCATCAGAAACTTTTTCAAAGTCATAAGCAACACTCCAAACAGACTCACGTAAATATACATTCAGAACCGCGATTCCAGCAGTTTTATTACAAAAAATGTACAACGGGGTCTTAGGGGCTTTTGCGAGGGGGAGGCCTCCCCCTTTTGCCTATGGAAAACTTGAAAACTCCCCCTAAAAAAACTATCTTTGCGCGCGGAAATTTTTAACAGGACATCGACGATGAACTACAATCCTCTCGCAGAACAGGCCAACGCGGAACTCTCCGCCAACGGCTGCAACGTTCTTTCCATGCTCTCCGAAAGGGGCAAGGCCATCTTCTTCCCGCGCAAGGGCATTCTGGGCCAGGGCGCCGAAGCCAAGGGTTCCGAAATCAACGCGACCATCGGTACCGCCCTCGAAGACGACGGCAGCCCGCTCGTGCTGGACTGCGTGCTCAAGAGCCTGAACCTCCCCAAGACGTCATTCCTGTACGCCCCGAGTTTCGGCAACCCCGACCTCCGCAAGGCATGGAAGGACCAGATTCTGCGCAAGAACCCGACGCTCGCAAGCAAGGAGTTCAGCAACCCGGTCGTGACCTGCGCCCTCACGCACGCCATCAGCTGCGCGGGCTACCTGTTCCTCAATCCGGGTGACGAAGTCATCATCCCCGACCTGTACTGGGACAACTACGAACTCGTGTTCGAAAACAGCTGCGGCGCGAAGATCAAGACGTTCAACACCTTCAAGGACGGCGGGTTCGATACCGAAGCCCTCAAGAAGGCCCTCGCCGAAAGCAAGAGCGACAAGAAGGTCGTGCTCCTGAACTTCCCGAACAACCCGACCGGCTACACCGCCACCGAAAAGGAAGCGGTCGAAATCGCGAAGATCCTCACCGACTGCGCCGCCGCAGGTAACAAGGTCGTGGCCCTGCTCGACGACGCCTACTTCGGCCTCGTGTACGAAGAAGGCGTGACCAAGGAATCGCTGTTCGTGAAGATTGTCGATGCCCACGAGAACCTGCTCGCCGTCAAGCTCGACGGCCCCACCAAGGAAGACTACGTGTGGGGTTTCCGCGTCGGTTTCATGAGCTTCGGTTTCAAGGGCGCCACCGCCGCCCAGCTCAAGGCCCTCGAAGACAAGGCCGCCGGTACGGTCCGTGGCAACATCAGTAACGCCCCGAGCATCAGCCAGAAGATTCTGCTCGCCGCCTACCAGAGCGAAGAATACATCCAGCAGAAGCAGGCCAAGTACGAAACGCTCAAGAAGCGCTACGACATCATCAAGCAGGTGTTCGCCGCCCACCCGGAATACGCCGAGACCTTCGAAGCCATGCCGTTCAACAGCGGCTACTTCATGTGCATCAAGCCGAAGGGCGTGGACGCCGAGGCACTCCGCCAGAAGCTCATCAAGGACTACAGCACCGGCACGATCATGCTTTCGGGCCTTATCCGCGTCGCGTTCAGCGCAGTCCCGACCGAAAAGCTCGGCAAGTTGTTCGAAAATATTTATAATTGCATTAAGGAAATGAAGTAAAACCGGCGGTTGGGCAACCAACTGCCAATCCGGAGGATAAATGTCCGACAAAGCGACCTTGAATTACAACGGAAAGAGCTTCGAGCTCCCCGTGGTTGAAGGCACCGAGAACGAACACGGTCTCGACATCAGTTCCCTCCGCAAGGAAACGGGACTGGTCACGCTTGATTACGGCTACCTGAACACAGGCAGCACCAAGAGCGCCATCACCTACGTGAATGGCGAAAAAGGCATTCTCCGTTACCGAGGCTACTCCATCGAAGATCTCGCCGAAAAGGCGACATTCCCCGAGACGGCGTGGCTCCTGATTTACGGCGACCTCCCGACTCCGGAACAGCTCGGGCATTTCCGCACGCTCCTCACCGAGAATGCGCTCTTGCACGAGAACCTGTTGCACTTCTTCCGCGAAATGCCGCCTAGTGCGCACCCGATGGGCATTTTGAGTTCCATCGTGAACGCCGTGGGCCTCTTTACCCCGCGCTTCTACGACGACGAAAATATCGCAAGCGCATTCGAACTTACGACTGCGGGCCTTATCTCCAAGATCCGCACTATCGCCGCTTTTGCCTACAAGGCAAGCATCGGCGAACCGTTCGTGTACCCGGAAGCGGAACGCAGCTACTGCAGCAACTTCTTGAACATGATGTTCAGCAGTAAGGCGCGCCCGTACCACCCGGATCCGATCATGGAAAAGGCGCTCAACACGCTCCTCATTGTGCATGCCGACCACGAGCAGAACTGCTCCACGTCGACCGTGCGTATGGTGGGCAGCTCTCAGGCGAACCTTTACGCAAGTATCTGCGCCGGCATCTGTGCTTTGTGGGGCCCTCTCCACGGCGGTGCAAACCAGGCCGTGCTCGAAACGCTCCTCCGCATCCAGCAGAGCGGCATGACCATCGAGCAGGTGATGGACAAGGCGAAGGACAAGAACGACCCGTTCAGGCTTTCGGGCTTTGGCCACCGCGTGTACAAGAGCTACGACCCGCGCGCCAAGGTATTGAAGAAGCTCATGTACCAGGTGTTCGAACGCGAACACGTGCACGACCCGCTTTTGGATATCGCGCTCAAACTCGAAGAAGCCGCCCTGAAGGACGACTACTTCATCGCGCGCAAGCTCTACCCGAACGTAGACTTCTACTCGGGCATCCTCTACCGCGCCATGGGCATCCCGACGAACATGCTTACCGTGATGTTCGCCATCGGACGACTCCCCGGCTGGATTGCCCACTGGAAGGAAATGCACGACGATCCGAATTCCAAGATCAACCGTCCGCGCCAGATTTACACCGGTGCGACGGAACGCCCCTGGATCGATCGCGATAAGCGATAAACGAATTAACGAAAAGTCGCCGGCGAGATGCCGGCGATTTTCTTTTAAACGGCGCGCTCTAAACGGCGCGTTTTAAACGGCGCGCTTTAAACGGCGCGCGACCCGCTCTTAACGCAATCTCCTCAGTCCCCTGGGCATCGGGATTTCCTCGCCCTCTTCGCCGAGCAGGTAGATGTTGTCGAGGCTGATGTAGCCCATGCCGCTATGGCGGGCACGGAACGCGAAGTTCTTGATTTTCGTCGGGTCGAGCTGCGGTATTGTCTTGCCCCAGCCTTCCTGCGCCATGTTCTCCCAGATGAGCGTATCGCGCACCCAACTGCCGCGAGTGTTTTTCAGGCGGACCATGAACTCGTCGTAGTCTTCCACCTGGCTGCTCGCAATCTGCACTTCGAAGTAGCCATCGGGATTGTTGTGGTTCGTCGCGTAGTCGAACACGATGCCCACGGAGTTCTTGACTTCTTCGGGGATCACGTAGTAGGCGCCCGCGAAGTTCGGCCAGCTCTGCGTAGGCGGCTGCTCAATCATGAAATCATGACGGATGAACCCGCCATGCGGAGGCGCCCCGTTGAACACTTTTGCGCCAATGGTTGTCGCATTGTCGCCGTTCGCGACCGGGTACCAGTCTACTGCATCGAGGCCGTTGTCAAAGTTCTGCATTACCTTCGTGGTACGGTAGGCGCCACGAACGCGGAACGGAATGTTGAACACGGTAGACTTGCCACCAAGGCCATAAAGCGTCACGCTGATGGTGCGCGCGGCACTGTACATTTCTTCGGGAATAGGAACCTTCACATGGAAACTCTCGATGGAGGAGTTCCACTTGCCGTCATCGGGTTCGACCATGGTAAAGTAGCTCCCGCGCTTGCCCCAGTTGCCAATCATCACGGTACCGCTCGTGAGTTGGCCGTTTTCCTGGATGCCCGTCACGAACAGGTCAATCGTATCGCCCGCAAGGAGCACCTTCTTTTCGAGGGCGGCGGAAATCACCTGCGGCTGTGCAGCCTGCGCCTTCGTAGCGGAATCAAGGCCTACAACACGCGGGTTGATACGCACGACGGCAAGTCCGAACGGCGGGACAGTCACGTCCTTGCTCTTGCTCGGGTTAATGCGGCGCCCGCTCGGGCCCATCTTCGGGTACGGATAAGAATTCTGCCACGTGCCCACCCACTTGAACTGGTCGGCGCCAAACACGTCTACTTCGGTACGCACCAAGTCGCCCTTGCCCACTTCGGCAGTCGCATTTGCAGCAACACTTGCGCGGTCAATCTGCACCACCTGCGGAATTTCGGACAAGTTCACAAGCATCACGCGAGCAGAATCGCCCTTGCCAATCGCATACGCTTCCACGCTAGGATTCGAGCTCGTTACCGGCAATACGGAGAAGCCATCTTCAAGGAAGCGCTTGAACGTCATATAGAGCCCGTAGTATTCCGCCGTCGGTTCCAGCGACTTCCAGTAGTTCCAGGAACCTTCCTTCAAAAGCGCCGTCATGCTGATGGTACCCCAGGTATCGTCCGGGCCCTTGAACAGGTTGCCGAACGCATCCCACGGGAGCACTTCCAGGCGGTTGCCAAAACGCACCGCATGCTGGGCAAAAATCGTTGCGACAGCGGTTGCCTGCGGGTAGTCCATGAGCAGGCTGAATCCCTGCACGCACGTGCTGAATTCAGAGAGGAACACGCGGCGTTCGCCTTCGAGGTGGCGCTTCATCCAAACATCGAGCGTATCCATGTTCGGGCCCACCGCCAACATGGCCTTGAGCATTTCGGCAGCACTCGGGGCATTCGCCGTCCAGTACGGGTAATTGTGGAGGTCTACTACGTCGAGGTAACGCTTGCCATCCTTCTTTTCGGCCTCACCCACGATGCGCAGGAATTCTTCCATCCAGTACTTGCCATCGAGAATGCCGGCGCCCTTCAGCGTCATGTTGTATGTACTCAGGAGCGGTCCGTGCAAGATAATCGTGGAGTCCACCGCCTTCATCGCGCGGGCATATTCCAGGAATCGTGCTGCATACTGCCTTGCCGAAATCGGGCCGGATTCTTCCCATTCGCCGTCGAGTTCGTTACCGATTTCCCAGCGCTTGATGTTGTAGCCCTTTACCTTGTTTGCATAACGCACCCAGGCGGCAGCTTCTTGCGCCGTGCCTGTTCCTGCATTCACGCAAATTACAGCCTTCGCATTCGGAAGCGTCTTTATATAATCCATGAAGGCTTCAAAATCCCACTTGATATCGGTCCAGTCCGTGCGGGCCTTGTCGCCGTTGCGGGTAGACATCGCGTAGAACTTGTAGTTGTTGCCTTCGAGCAGGTCGCTCTCGCCGCTAAACAACTTCATCTCGCGAATCTGCACGCCCTTGCTCGGCAAGTCGCTCGTCTTGAAGCGGATTGCCACGTAGCGGGTGCGGAGCTGCTTGAACTTGTACTTGGTCGTCTCCGAGTTCACGCGCACCACGGATTCCGTCTTGAGCTTGTTTTCCAGCGCCTGGTGCACGCCCGGATATTCAGCGTAGTCGCCATCCCAGTATGCAAACTCAAAAGACTTCGGGCGCAAATTGCCCCAGTCAATCTGCAGGGAATCGAGGTTCATCTTCTCGGGGAACTCGATTACGACCCAAGGCGGGTCGGCGGGGTCCAAAATTTCGCCCCACCACATCGTTTCCATCTTGCCGTCGGCGAGGTGGCTCCTGCGAACAAAGCCGTAGTTGTCCTTTGTAGTACCGCGGTAAATCGTCTCGCCCAAGAATCCGCGCGCCCACTTGGTCGAATCAGGCGTCCAGAGGCCGGTAGAGTCATAGTTACCGATGCCGTTCCAGTGGTAATCATTCGAAAGGCTCCCGTTCGGAAAGCGGAACACCGTGTAACCGCCGTCCACAAGCGCCTGCGTCATGTCATAATAGCGGCTCGGTGGATTCCAGATGGCAAGGTCTGCAGCCATCATGTCCGTCTTGTTGATGGTAATTCCCGGTTTCTGGTCATCGACCACCACCACGTTCTGCGCAGCAGAGGTGGCGCCCGCACAAATGCCAAGGATGGCAACAGCCGTTTTCGAAATGCGGCGGAGATTCTTATTCATAACTACCTACGGTGTAAACTATTCTCCTTGAATATATAAATAAAGACCGCAGCCATGCACCGCAGTCCTTATAATCGAAAACGAATTAGTGTATCAAATGTATTCCCATCCCGTTATTCTGCCGGGCGCGTAACCTCAAAGGAAAAACACCCCATACCTAATTGCGAATTCGGCGATCCAATCGCAAATTCATAATTTCCCTCGGGCAATCCATATACATAGACAAACCCGTTCTTCTTGTCCTCTTCAGTCACCATCTGGCAGGGATAGAAATCATAAGGGAGGCCATCCCTTTCATAGTGACGCGACAAGCTTCCATCTTCCACTTGTACGCAAATGCCAAAACCAGCTTCCGCGATGGTTTCATTCAGCCTATCGTGGTACCATTCATCTTCTTCGGGCAAATAGATAGAATCCAGGTACAGTTTTGCCGAATACACCGGTTCCACGACAATCTTCTGCAATTCCGCCACGGGTTCCTCATCTATCATCACGACACGGGCGCGGGCAAAATAGGAGAACACATTGGCGCCAAGGCTAGAATCCGCAGAAATTACACGCAACTGCAATTCCTCATAGCGAGATTCATAGGCCTTATTCGGTCCCAATTCCTCCAAGGCTCCTTCATATTTTTCCAAATAGGTCAAGTAGTTTACGCTATCCAGATAGATATAGCCATCCCTGTCCGTAGTATAATGGCAACCTTCATCACCATAGGCACACCTGCCTTCATAGACATCCGCTCCCACCACAGGATTACCCGCAGCATCCACCACCCGGACTCTCGCGTTCATGTACATATAGATATCCACATACGCTCCGCACATACTCCTACCGAGACCGCTTGCATATGTTTTCTTGGCCAATACATGAGCTTCATCCAAGAAATCACTGCAGGGGTCGCCATCGACAACATTCCATCGAACAAGCGACGTATCCAAATCCGCAATGGGAATTCCCGAATTCGTTTCGCTAGATGTCGAAGCAGTACTGCCATTGTCGCCGCCACAGCCGACGAACATTCCGATGCCAAGGACCGCAAACGCGAGGCCCGTCTTTGTCAACTTCTTAATAAACATATCGATTTCTCCTTAACTTACTTTTTCAAATTTGTGAATAAATGAATGTTCAACTGGTGGACCCCAGTCGCCTTTTTTCTGTCCTGCGCAATAATCTTGCGCACCCTGGCCTTCAGGCCCTGGATTTCCTTGGCTATCGCCTTGAAAGCGTCATCGGAAACGCTGAAAGTAAACGTTCCCATATCCGACGGATTCTCATTATTCGCAAGTAACGCCTGCTTGGAAAGTTCGAAGCACTGCAACTGATACTGGCGAACCAGATCGCTGTTGTTATAGGCACCGCTGCTTACCGACTCACGGCAACTTTTCCAGAAGCCGTCTTCGTTCTTCCGAACAAAACCAAGGCGTTCCAGCAATTCCAGGGAACGTTTCAGGGTACCCACGGAAACCTTCGGGAAAATCAGTTTCTGGACGGGTTCAAGGTCGTCCGAAACATCCACGACTTCCAACGCCGTAAACAGCACGCTGTTATACCAGTGGTTGTAATATTCGTAGGCGTCTTCGTTCAGGATGCGGTGGGAATCCGGATGCTGTTTCAGCAGTTCCTCGAAAAAAGCGTTCCGTTCCGTCGCGGTCTTCGCCTGGTCCAGATTCACCAGAGTTTCAAAATACCTTGCCTCTTTTTTGTTCAGGCCAAGCACTTCAACAAACTTGGGAATCATGCGACTGGAAAGTTTTTTACCCTTGACGATGTCGTTATAGTAGCTGCGAGTCTTGGGGAGCCCCAGCAGCACACATGCCCCAGCCCTTGTAAAATCAGGGTCTGTCAACACGCGGGCCGCCTGGTACTCGTCCAGGTACTTGCGGAAATTTGTGAACTGAAATATGTCAATAATTTTATCCATGTCCTAAATGTACTCAAATTTTGACTCAATGTCAAGACATTTTCATAAAAATTTGAGATTTTTTTTGAGTACATTTTGTGGTTATGGACTAACGGCCCTTGAACTGGTCGCCAAACTTGAGTTCGGTTTCCTTGGCGCCGTTCAGGTTCACGAGGCGGCCAGGGTCGAACACAAGGTCTTTCGCCAAGCCTTCCTTGAGGGACTGCGCACGGTCCAGAAGTTCAGCTGCACAGCTGCTCGAAAGGAGCGCCTGACGTACCTGCATCGCGACATCGTCCGCACCATCCATGCCTGAGGTCGCCCCCGCCGAACCCGAAGCGGCACCCGCATCCAAACAGAATCCTTTGCAAAGCCTAGCGGCAAGTTGCTTGAGCCTGCCTTCGGCGCCCTTGTCGGTGCTGCCGTCCTCGATCTTGAATCCGTAATAGAGCTTGAACACGTCGAGCGCCTCGCCCGCGGTAATCACGCGTTTCGGCTTACCTTCCCAGGCATCTGCAATCTGACCGAAAATCCACGGGTTGTGCATGGCGCCGCGCCCGATGGCCACACCGGACACGCCGTAGTTTTGAATACGCTCGCAGGCGACCTCCACGCTGTTCACGTCACCGTTCCCGATTACAGGGATCTTCGCGGCAGCGGCGACCTTCCCTATCCAGTCCCAGTCGGCGAGGCCATTATAGCCCTGCAGGCGAGTGCGACCGTGTACCGTGAGCATTTCAACGCCCTCGCCCTCGGCAATCGAAAGCGTTTCCAGCACATTGATGCTCTCGCTATCCCAGCCGATGCGGCACTTGAGCGTAAGGGGCATATCTACCCCGCAGCCGTCCAGCGCGGCACGCACGTCATGCAAAATCTCCTGCAGGCGCGGTAAATCCCGCAATAGGCCCGAGCCGCTGCCCTTGCCCGCCACCTTCGGCGCTGGGCAGCCCGCATTCACCTCGATGTAGTCGGGCTTGAGCGCTACGGCAATCTTCCGGGCTGCATCCGCCATCTTGTCGGGGAACCGCCCGAATATCTGCACCCCGAAGGGCCTTTCTTCCGGGAAAAACCGGAGCTGCTTGTGGCCGTCCAGGTTGAATACGGCATCGCCGTCCGTCGGCACGAACTCCGAAACCAGGAGCCCCATGCGGTTGCCGGAGAGCACCCTGCAAAGCCTGCGGAAGGGGGCATCCGTCACCCCGTCCATCGGGCTGAGGATGGTATTCGGGAACACTTCCAGCCCCCGAAGGCGAAACGAAATTTTTGCCGGTTTTTGTGCCATTTTTAAACTTTCAACATTTGTCAACATTTAAACCACAATTATCCACACATTGTCCGCAACGAGAGCCCGAAAAAAATATTTAATTTTCAATTAGTTTACCCGCTAACTCTTTGTTAAACTTATATTTAAGTCGTCAATAAATCTATCAACCAAGATTGAAGTCGTGCCCAATATAACAAAACAAGCCCTTATTCAGGAGATCGCCAAGTCCACAGGATTTGTGCGTAACGATATCAAGACCGTCGTTGAACAGTTCCTCGACCTGGTTGGCGACAAGCTCATTGAAGGCAACACTATCGAAATCCGCGGTTTCGGTACCTTCGCCTGCAAACCCCGCAAGGCACGCCCCGCAAGGAATCCGCGTACCGGCGAAACCGTGCAGATCGAAGAACGCATGGTGCCCACCTTCAAGTTCAGCAACGACATCAAGGACAAGATTAACGCCCTCGAAGGTGTCATCGGCGAATCCGTCGAAGCCCCCGAAGAAGAAGTCGTCCAGTCCGAAATCTAGTCCGGCAAGGTTCCGCAGAGCCACCCGGACACATAAACGCCGACGCATCAGCGCCGGCTTTCATTTTTCCAGCAGTCTTCCTTTTTTCAGCCATTTCCAAGCCGAAGCTATGCGAAGCTTATAGCGAGGCTACTTCCTCGTCACTTAAAAAGCGCCACCCCCCTTTTCCCAGAGAAGGATCCAGCGCCACAGGTCCAATTGCCTCCCGTTTGAGCGTCACCACGTGGTTCCCTACGGCGGCAAACATGCGTCGGACCTGGTGGTACAGTCCCTCGCCAATCGCTATCACCACGGTATCGCCTTCGACCCGGATTTCGCGCGCCAATACCGGGCGGCGTTCGTCCTTGAGCATAACGCCCTTCAGGAGTTCGGCCTCCTGCTCGGCGGTAAACGGGCGCGCAAGGCCCACGCGGTAATACTTGAGCATGCCCTTCTTGGGGCTCTCGACCCTATGGATAAAATCGCCCTGATTGCTCAGGAGTAAAAGGCCCTCGGAATCCGCGTCCAGGCGACCCACGCTCTGGATTCCCATCGCAGTAAAGCGGTCCGGCAAAAGCGAATACACCGATTCATGGTCACGCGGGTTGTGGCTGCACTCCACGTCGGTCGGCTTGTGGAGCATCACGTAAAGCTTCTCCTGCGTGGTGACTTCCTCACCGTTCACAGTAATGCACTCAGGCCTTTCCTTGAGTTCCATGAACGGGTCTTCCAGAACCTTGCCGTCCAGTTCCACAAAACCCATGCGCACCAAGGCGCGGGCTTCCTTGCGGCTACCAAAACCTATACTCGCCAACAGGCGGTCCAAAGTCAAAGCGGGCATTATTCCTCCACCATCCAGCCGACAATCTTCTTGCGGATAAAACCGAGTTCGGGCAGTTCGCCCGTCTTGAGGACATGGGAACGCCTGCGCCAGAACAGCAGGAACAGTATTCCCGCATACACAAACATCGCTAACGACAAGAAGAGCACGCGGCACAAATTCGTGCGGGCATGGATTTCGCCCTGAGCGTGCAGTTCATGGTCACGGCACCAGTCCATCCTGAAGTCCCAGGCCCGCAGGTACGGGAAGCCCTTGAATACGGCGTTCAACGCAGCCCCGTAACCCATCGATTCGTAATCGCCGCGGATTCCCTCGACAAAGCAGTTTACAAACTTTATTTTAAACAGCCTAACCGCCATGCCGAGAAAACTTTTCAGATAACGGAAAGCGCGTCCATCCAGTTCTGGCGTAAGGATAATCGTCCAGAATTCCTCGTCCGTAAGTTTGCGTTTTTTCTTTTTCTCCGGTTCCTCTTGGGCCGGAGCGGCTTCCGGCACATCTTGTACCGGAGCAATATCTTGAACCGGAGTAGAGTCTTGAACTGGCGCACTATCGGCTTTCGGAGTTTCAGTTGCAGAACTCGTCGCCACATTAGCCGGCGGTTCGCTTGCCTTCGGCGGTTCAACCTCCGCAGCCTTCTTCTCTACAGGCTTCGCCGGCGCAGTCGCCACGAATTCCGGTTCAGAACTTTCCGATGCAGAATCATCCACATCCTTGTCCGAGCTGTCGCCATCTAGGTAATCCGCACCAGCCTTACCTTCGTCAATTCCTTCGCCCGCATCCTTTTTCTTCTTGCCCCACTGCTTTTCGCCTGTCCAAAGCTTCTTCTTGAAAAAGAAAAAGAGCGCCCGGCATCCGTGCTCCCCCGCCTCGAATTCAATCTTGAACCGGAACGGGAAAAACAGCAGTACCAGCGCTACTACACAAACGACAACAGCGAGCCAGAAAAAAAATCCGCCCATCACTTCTCGGCTTCGTCAGCCTTCTTGCTGATAATGTCGATCAGCTCGGCAAAGCTCTTGGTCTTCAAGATTTGGCCGAACTGTTCCTTGTAGTTTCGGGCAGTCGAGAGGTCGTCGATTACCAGGTCCCAAGCCTTCCAGTTGCCGTTCACGAGACTCATCTTGTATTCAAGAACAGATTCCTTGCCCTTGTTCCAGAGGTGAGCGACCACGCGGGCTTCGTCCGTACCCTTCATCTTCGCGGGTTCGTAGATGGTGGAATCCGCGCGGTAGAGTTCCAGGCGCTTTGCACTCGAATTGCGGACCATGCGCTGGAATTCCGCAACGAACTTTTCCTGCGAGGCGGCATCCTGCTTTTCCCAGTCGCCCTTCGAAAGCGACTTCTTCGCAAGCAGAGCAAAATCGAAGGAGTCGTTCAGCAACGACTTGACGCGTTCCGTTTCCTTCGCATTGCGGCTAGACTTCTTGAGGAGCGTCTGGAGTTCCGCATCCTTTTTCTTCACTGCGTTTACAGGATCGTCGGCGGCAAAAGCCAGTACCGAAGCGAGCGAGAGCAGTACAAACATCTTCCTAAGCATACACATCTCCTGTTATTTACCCATATATTCCTGACGGAATTCCTTGAGCGACAAGCCCATTCTAGAAATAAGCTGCGCAAATTCCACGTTGTACTTGCAGACTGCGAAATAGTAGTCCTTCTGCAAAGATACATTCTGCGTATAGGCCGAGACCAAATCGCCGGTCTTGGACTTGTCCAAATCGTACTGCATCGCAGCCCCCTTCAAAATAGCATCCGACGCACGGAGGCTTTCCTTGAGGGCATCCATCTTTTCCTTGGCAGCGATAGTCTGGTAATATTGTTCTTCGGCTTTAGCCACAAGGCCGATAGCCGCATAATCTTCCTTCATCTGCAATCCGCGATATTCCGTACGGGCGGTCCTGAATGCGGCCCAGTCCTTCCAGAAGTTCAAGCGGTAACGCAAACCGATACCCAGGTACCCCGAAAGCTTGTTCACCGCGTCTTCTGCAAAAGCGTTCTTCACCATCACCTTGCGGTTGCCGGCCCAGCTCTTCACGTACTCGAACTTACCCATGATAAAGAACTCGGGCGCAAGTTTCGCTTCGGCCAGGTCCATCTGGAGCTTGCGGGCATTGAGGCCTGCGGCAAGTTGCTTGAGCTCGGGGTGGTACTTGACGGTATATTCACGTACGTCGTCAAGAGTCGGGAGCGGTTCGGGCCTCGCCGTAAGGCAAGTATCTTCGGCTTCAAAAGTGATACCTTCTTCAAGCCCGAGCGAAAAACGGATTGCAAGCTGGATACGCTTCATTCCAAGTTCTGCATCCGTCACGCCTTCCTTCACCGAGTACATTTTCGCCTTCAGGTTCAAGAGGTCCATCTGCGAAACGTTCGGGTCGTCATCGTCGAGAGCCTCTTCAAGTTTTTCGTAGGCATCGTCCACACGCTTCTGCGCATCTGCCGCCAGCTTCTGCATTTCCTTCGCAAGCAGGTAGTTGTAATAGTAAGTCTGCAGTTCCACGTCCTTCTTGTGGATTTCCTGCTCCACCGCCATCGTTTTCTGCTGCAAGTCGGCTTCGAGCGCCATCTTGCCCGAACGGTACTGCCCAAAGTTCAGCGGCTGGATAAACTTGCCCTCGACCCCCCAGAACGGGCCCATCCTGGTAAAGTCGTAAACGTCTACGGTATCGCCCCAGTTGTCCACCGATTCCTTAAGGCCAGGAGCCGGGCCCACCATCGTCGAAACATAGAAAGTCGGCAAGATTACCTCGGAAGTGAGCGAGGCGAGCTTATTTTTCTTTTCTTCGGTGGAATAGCGAGATTCCGCAAGTTGCGGGTCCCTGGCGAGCCCTTCTTCTACAAACCGCATACAGTCGTAGCGGACTTCGCCCGAAAAGGCCAAAGTCGCCAACAGAAGGACTGCCACAAAGCGGAACATGTTATAAATCTAGCAAAAAAAGGGCCTAAATCACAAGTCAACAGTCAGCAAATATCGACTGTTAATCGGAAGAATATGAACTACCTGTCCGAAAGGAAGTCTATACGGGAAAGGTTCCAGTATTTCTTCATCACGTTTTCGTAGTAGCCCGTAGGCAGTGGACGGTTCAATTCCTGCATCCTGTCCACCGCCGAATGCCCAATATTGTAGGCAATAAGCGCATCCTTCCAGTTCCCGTATTTTGCGATAAGGCGGATAAGGTAGGCCGTACCCACAATCACGTTCACTTCGGGCTTCATCAGGTCTTCCGTAGTCTGGATATTGAGACCGAACCTGTAGCCCATCTTCTGCGCGGTCTCGAGCTTAATCTGCATCAAGCCGAGTGCGCCCGAAAAAGCGCCCGACTGCATGCGCCCGCGGGCATTGGGGTTCCCGTGGCTTTCCTGCGCCACCACAGCCAATATCAAGAGCGGGTCCGTAGAATACGAATGAGCGTTCTTCCAAATAAGTTCGGTCAGTTCCAACCGCGTTTCCGGTGGAATGCGCCCCTTAGAAAGGTAGGCAAGCGCCTTGTCAATCTTGACGTATTCTATAGTCCAGCGCCCCCACGTGTCCAGCCGCTGCAGGTCACTGCGCAAGGCGAGTTCCTGTTCCGCCAGGTGGGAAAGTTCATTCTTACGCACAAGCCACAAGTTCGCGAACACGAGAATCGCGAGGAACGAAACGGCAAAGGCGACGGCAATAACCGGCCCCGAAATCCGCACGCTACTTTTCACGGCGGTCGTTCTCCAGGTATTCGAGATACGAGACCCAGTCCTGGATTACGCCAAAAGAACTGAGCATTGTCGTATCTTGCACCACGCCCAACCTGCGCAAAGGCCCAATGGAAGATTCCAGGCGGTCGATTTCGTGCACGTACCTGTCTTTCTGAGCCTGGAGCGCAATGATTTGCGCCTGCTTATCGGCAATGTCGCGGCCCTGCGCCGCAATGATAAAGAACAAAGTAACAGCCCACCCGAGAATCAAAAGCGCAAGCGCAATCGCCACGGTGGGGCTCAAGCGCACGCCCGTCTTCGAAGTGTAGTAAACGCCAATCTGCTGCAACTGCTTAGATATACCGGAATCCTTGTACGCCTCGCGGCTCGGGTAAATCTCGAAGATGTTCCTGTACCGCGCAAAGTACTCACGCTGTTCATCGCTGTCGAAAATCAAAACTAGTTTCGACTTTTGCGCATGCATCTTGTTCAAGAGTTCCAGGAACAAGTCGAGGTAGTCGCCCACCTTGAAATGCGCACGCTGCAAGTTGAGGTACACAAAGCATCCCGGACCGTCGGTAAGCATTTCAATCTTTTCGCGCACGGCCGCAAGCTGGTAAGACCCGAGCGAACCCGACAACGTTATCTCGACATCGTCACCAATGTCCTGCACCTGAATATCAATAAGGTCGGCTCTCACGGCATTACCTCTTCGATACGGATAACGTGATGTTGAAGGTCATTTCGTCCATCACCGTAAGCGATGTACGCCAGAACGGGTAGATGCGCACGCCCTGGAATTCCTTGGGCGCAGCAGAAGACGAAGCGCTAAAGATAGGCCCGAGGAACACTGCCGCGGGGGCATTGAACTTCATCGTCACGGCACAGCCTGCACCGTAGTCGATCAATTCCAGCTTTTTCGCTTCGGGGTACACGACCGGGCTTTTGCCGTCCCACTTCAGGTCGAAACCGTCGATAACAATCCGGCCATCGTTCCTGTCGAGCAGGCCGAATTCGAAAATGCTCCCGAAGAAGCAGCGCGAATCCATGTACGTAGAATTCGCCAACCTGTAGTCAACGGAAATTTCAGAAAGGGACTGGGTTAAGCCGAAAGTCTTTTCCACATGGAAAACACCGCGCTTGTCGCCGATGTTGAAGCCCTGTTCTTCGAGCAACTGGATTTCAGTTTCCGTGTCACCGCGCTTGATGCGGTATTCATAAGGCTCACGCAGCAAGTATTCGCGGAGCGACAACGCCTTTTCAATCTGGGCTGCAGTGAGGTCGGTATTCGGCAACAAGCAATCCAAAAAACCGAGCGAAGGCTCGCCGTCATCGCGCCATGCATTCAGCAGGTTCACCGCAGAAGCCTTGTGGCAAAGGAACCGCAAGACGCCGCCACCGTGGTAGTCAAGCATGCAGGCGATATCGGAATTTTCAATCCCTATCTGCTTGCGGCCCACGAGCAGAAAGTCGCAAACCTGAATCCGCGACCCCGAAAGAGGCGCGCGGGAATCCAGCGAACTCCCCGCCGTAATAAGGTAGCGGAAACCCCACTGGCGCACCTTCAGGCTTCGCATGCCCTCGGCCTGCGACAAATCGCGGAAGAATATCGGGGACATCGCGGGCAACAACTTGTCGCAGAAATCCTCGAAGTCCTTGCCTTCAAGCACATTGCGCCCGAGGCGGAACAAGCTCAGGAACGTTTTCTGCAGCAAGTTGATTTCGGGCCTGCGGATAAGCGTTTCGCGGCACGTGAGCGCCGACGAAGGCAGGCCCAGCTTGCGTCCGGCCGACATCAAGTAGCCAAGCGAACCCTCAGGTTCAAGCTGGTTCACCATGTAACCCACGGGCCAAGTCTGCACGTCGTTCGTTTCCACGAAGTCAACGAGCCTCTCGAAAAACGCCACAATTTCAGCAGGCTCGGGCGGCAAGTCCATCACAACCACAGCAGACTTGCCTTCACGGCTATAGTGTTCCGCAATACTTTTCCAGTTCAAGTCATCTTTCTCGATGGCCTGCGAAAGCGAGTCCGCCACCGGGACAATGCGCATCATGCGGCCCTTGTCTTCGATCGTGAACCAGCCAGAAATTGGTGTCGAACGCCCGAGAGCCTCCTGAATAGAAGCCTCGCGGACAAGCGCATAATCAAAGCCCGCCTTGGCAAGCACGGACGTCATGCCCATCTCCCACACGAGCGACGAATTGAAGTAGCCCTGCGGTTCAATATCAAAATACTTCTTGAGCAATCTACAGTGCCGGTCGAGCTGCAACTTCTGCGTTTCTTCGGGGAACAGCGGGAGCATCGGGTCGTAAAAACCACCACCCAGGAATTCAAGTATTCCTTCGCGGATACCATCACGGATTTTTCCGAACATCAGAGGCTTCGCCACCTTGCGCAACGACTGGAGCGTAGGTCCGTCCATGTACACGGAGCATTTCAACTGCCCAGAGGTAAGCAGGGCATCGAGCCCGTCGAGCAGATTGCGGGCAACAGCATCCAAATTCTCGTACGCCGTCGACGGCGAAAGCTGCAACACAAATGAGATTGCCGGTTTCATGTAGGTAAGGATAGAAAAAAGTTGCAAGCTACGCCCTACGGGCAAGTTGCCAACCACTAGAATAGCAGGGTTAGAAGCCCACTTGCAGAAGCAATCCGCCGCCTGGTTCCCGCAAATTTATGGCAGGCATAATATTTAGCCTGTACCGGTTTGCCTTTTCCTTGTAGCGAGTGCCTAGTTCTTTTTGCCTAGATGCAGCAGAAATCTCAGACACTCCCGCTAGAATAACAATTGGACTCAAAATCAAAAAATCAATTCCAAAGAAACGTCCCGCTATAGCCGTTCCCAAATAGTCATAATCTACACCGAAAGTGAGGGCCGCACCTAGAAGAGCAAAAATCGCACTTATCCCAATAAGTTGCCACCCGTCAATAGATTGCTTCGAGGCGTATTCTGCGCAACTGTTCGCCCACCCCTCATAAATGGCGACGCTGTCCGGGCTTGGAACTCTTCCATAAAGAATCGAGAGAAGGGAATCCTGCGAAAGATTTTCTCCTATCAGGGAATCCTGCTTTATGAACTGCATCTTGCATCCACGCTTGACAACTATATATGAATACTCTCCGTTTTCATTTCCAGTATCGTACGAAAAGATGGTATCAGAGGTCGCCGTCCCCCAGGAAACGGGAATCGCAAAGGACATTGCAGAAAAAGACAATAAAAGCAAAAGAATATGTTTTAAGCTAGTCATTACGAAGAAAATAAATAATGCAAGCAGCTTACGCAAGAATGCCTGTCGGCCAATTTTGCCCTTCGTCTAGAAAGGTTAGTAGCGCATGCAGGCGGCTAGCGGGCACAAAAAAAGCCCGCGGAATTGTGGCGGGCGGTATATAAAAAAAAGCCCCCACGAGGTTTACCTCATGGGGCTGTGAGCCGCAAGCGACTCGTACTGACGAGTCGTGGCGGCGAGAGTGAGGCCGTACCATAGCGCAGTTCCTGCGTCAGGGCC
>JBGUQN010000054.1:0-85724 GCA_045131085.1 Fibrobacter sp. | reverse complement strand
GTGGGCCGTCGTGGTTTCGAACCACGGTAGGCGTAAGCCAACGGATTTACAGTCCGTCCCCTTTAACCACTCGGGCAACGACCCATTTTGTCAAGCCAAAGATAGGAATCGAACCTACGACCGGCTGATTACAAATCAGCTGCTCTACCAGCTGAGCTACTTTGGCATGCTTCCTATACCCGCTAAAGTATAAGAGTGTGCCAAATTTAATAAGTTTTATGCGGTTTTGTCAATGAAAATCAAGCATTTAGGCAAAAAAAATTCGTTTTTTTACCTTATATGCCAAAAAATACGTACACAAAATGGGTTGAGGGTGTGAATAGATTGTTGATAAGAATTTTTGGTACGAAAAAGCCGCCCGAGGGGACGGACGGCTTGATTAAAAATTTCCCGAAAAAGGGCTACTTCACATCGACGCGCAGAGTGCGGTTACCCACCCGGACGAGGTAGACCCCAGCATTTGCGACCGGCAGGGCAAACGATGCCCCCGGCACGCGCCCGAAGGCGATTACGCGGCCCTGCATGTCGAGGAGGGCATAGGCAGCCCCTTCGCGGGCACCGGAGACCTGGACCATGCGGGAAGCGACTCCCACGCGGAACATCGGGGCAGAGGCAACTTCTGGCAGGGCATCCTTGCCCTTGCTCGAAGAGGACTTGCCAGTGCTCGAACTGGACTTCGGTTTACTACTGCTACTGGACTTTGCCGAGCTGGAAGAAGACTTCGCGGAACTGCTAGACTTGGCAGAGCTCGAAGAGGACTTCACAGAAGAACTGCTCTTGGCGCTCGAACTAGAACTTTCCGGATTGATCGGCGCAAAGTTCGCGACAACCGTCGTATCCTGGGTCATCTTGACGCGGAGCGTTTCGCCATAGAGGCGCACGTCGTCTTGCCAGTTGCTCAGCTTGTAACCGTTATCCGGGACCGCCCTGAGCGTGACTTCCGTACCGTACGCGTACATGCCGGTTTCGTTCAGGCCCGTCACTACGCCCCAGTTCTTGTTGTTCACCTTGACCGTGAGCTTGTATTCCTTCGCTTCCCACTTGGCATAGAATATCTTGTCGCCCGCATCCTTCTTGGTGATTTCGGTAACGGCATCGCCCTGGAAGGTGGAAGTCTTGAACCAGCCCTTGAATTCGTAACCCGTGCGCGTAGGTTCGGGCAGCACAAGGCCCTCGCCGTACGTGTACGTCGTGGGAGCGTTCTCGAGCACGCCGCCATTGGCGTTGAGCACGAGAGCAAACACATCCTTCGTCACGAGAATCGGGTATTCGTCGCCCTGCGTCCAAACAGTGCCGGTAACGCCGTTTTCGACAGCAGCACCTTCACCATCCTTCTGCACGTAGTCGTGGAGCGCATCGGCGACCGTACCGTCCTTGAACTCGCCTGCTTCGGCCACGGTGCCAAACGGCGTCGTTTCGAGGGTATCGACCGTGCCCAGCACAAAGTTGTTCTCGGCGGTGATGTACGGGTTGTAGCCCGAATCCGCGACAACGTAATCTGCGTTGCCCTTTACACTCGCCTTGGAAAGTTCCGCGATACTGTAGTTATTGATAAGCTTGACCTTGACATCGCGGCCATTTATGCGCGTTACCAGGCCAGAAACATACGTAAACTTGCCCTCCCTTTCGCTATAGACCTTACCGACGTTGTAATTGTTTGCAATCAAAACGTTGTCGTCCGAATTACCGTACACATCCGCAACGAGGCCAGCAACATAGGAGGACGGGCCACCAATAGTTCCTTCGTTATAGCTTTGCAGGAGCGTAAAGTTGGTCTCGCCACGCGCGACCAACCCCGCGCAATAGCCGATATTTTCGCCCGTATTGAGGTTGCTTACATCGCCGTGGTTCGAACTATTCATGATGACCGTCGTTCCCGAAGCGAAACCGGCAAGGCCGCCCGCCGTAGAGAACCCGCCAAAGATAGTCGCCGAGTTACTGCAGTTGGTAATGCTGTTTGTCCCATGCAGATACCCCACAAGGCCACCTGCATTGCTGCGGGACTCGATATATCCACCCACATCGGAATCCTTTATGGTAGTAGTAGCCGTATTTCCAGACGACATACCGACAAAGCCCCCTACATAACTGGTCAAACTCTTCGGGGGCGGCAGGGCAATGACCATTCCCTTGAAGTGGCAGTTCTCTATAGACAAGTTCTTATTGTTATACGCTACAAAGCCACCTACATTGCTAAGGCCAGCAATGTAGGAATCCTCGATAGTGAGATTCTTGATAGTGGCAGGGACAATGTTCCAAGAAGCATCGTATGCAGTAGTTATTCTCGCAATGAAGCCGACATAGTTGCTATCGGGTTCGCTCATGTAGAGGCCCGAAATCTTGTGGCCCTGGCCGTCAAACGACGCACCGAAATTCCTGATGGATTCCCAGGGGAGGAACTTCACCACGTTAGCGCTGTCGAGCGTACCGTCTTCCTTGAGCACATTCTCGTTTACCACGATATCATTTGCGAGCTTGCCACACACGTTTTCGTAAGCAATATTGTAGTACATCCTGTGCCTACCGCTCATGTATGCCACATAGCCATAGAGTTCGGCAACATCCGTAATGACGTAGCAATTATCCTCGGAATCGAGTTCAGGCATCTTGAGTTTGAGCCAAGCCGCATAGTACGTCTTGTCACCGGAATCATCCGGAGTAATCTCGACTACGGGCGTACCCGTAAGGTCTTCGTTCTCGTACCAGCCCGCAAACACGTTTGTATCGCGCAACACGGTACGCGGGAGTTTTGCGCCCACGCCTTCGGTATATGTATCGAAAGCGCCCGAACTGATTGTCCCGCCATTCGTGTTGAGCGTCACCGTAAACGTCCTCTGGAGCTTTGCCCAGAATTCCTTATCGCCCTTGGCCGCAGAATCAATCTGCGTGACAACATTGCCCTCATATTGAGCATTGTCGTACCAGCCCATGAAGGTCGTATTTTCTTTCACGACCGTGGGGAGGATCTTCTTGAAGCCGGATACATAACTGTCGAAATAGCCTGCCGTATCACCTTCGAAGGTATGGAACGAGACTGCGTACCTCTGGGCAAGGGAATTCTTGAGTTCGCCCGAGAGATTCGGGTAGGCGTCCATGCCCACGTTCTGGCCCCATACGGAGCCGTTTTCGCCATCGCGCAGGACTTCGGCGACAGAACCGTTCCTGAACTGGTCCGCAGTCGCGGGGAGGCCCGCAAGTTCATTATTCCTTTGCGTATTCAGGTAATAGCAGTTTTCAAACGTATACTTGGTTGAAGAAAGCGAGCCGCCAAAAAGGGCCTTGCTACTGCCCATCTTCGATTTGTCTTTCCATACGCTGTAGCAGTTCTTGACCGTGACATTGGTATTGGACATGAAGTGAGCGATGATGCCCGCTGTATAGAAATTCGACCCAAGCGCAAGACCAAGGTTGTAGACATTCTCCATATCTAGGATGCCCTTGTAACCGACGCTGCCCACAATGCCCGCGATGCCCTGGGCGCTAGAATATGTCTCGACCGTCGATTCGTTGTACACTCCGGAAATCTTGACATAGGAAGCCGGCTGGGCATCGCTGTTCCCGAGCTGGGCATTGGCGGTCTGGCCGACGATAGCCCCCATGTAGTTTGCCTTGGCCTTGAAATAGGAATCCACCAGGCCGAAATTCTTCAGCACGGCATACTTCAACGGGTAACCGGCAACGCTCCCGAAGAGGCCGAAATTGTTGCGGCTGGTAGAATCGTCATAGTAGAGGCCCGAAATGGTGTGGCCCATTCCGTCGAATTCGCCATAGAAGCTATCTATCGGGACCCACGGGACAAAGCGGCCAGCCCTGTCAGTGTTGAGCATGCCGTTTTTATCCAGCACGCCCTGGTTCACCACGATATCCTTTTCAAGCACCGCACAGGCATATTCTTCCTTTACAAAGCCGTCGGCACCGTTCACGATGGCGGCAAAGCCGTAAAGTTCGGCAGCATTACTGATGACATAGCAGGTGTCCTTGTTTATGGGCGGAGTCTGCAGTTTGTACCACTTCGCATAGAAGGTCTTGTCGCCGGAATCTTCTTTACCAATTGCAACTACCCTGTCACCGCTGAGGTCTTCGTTGGCATACCACCCGACAAAGACATAGCCCCTGCGGGAAACCTTCTTCGGGAGCACCACACCTACGCTATGCGTATATTGTTCCACCAGGCCCGAATCAATTGTACCGCTATTCGTCACGAATGTCACCTTGTACTTCTTTTCGTACCGGCCCCAGTAATCGACATCTTCTGTGAGCGTGGCAGGCGTGTGGACCACCGTATCTCCTGTCAAGCCGCTGTTTGCATACCAGCCGAAGAAGTCGTAACCTTCAACAGCTACGTTCGGAATCCTGTAACTGTAACCGACGACCATATCCTTCGTCTTCAGCTTGGTGCTGCCATGGTAGACATTCATCTTTATCGTCTTAAAGCTAGCACCCGTCAAGGAACCGCTGAAATTCGGGAGGGGGTCGGTCCCTACCTTCTGCCCCCATTTGGTGCCACTAATCCCGTCCAGGTCGTAATGGCGCATTACCTGCGTAATGATGCCGCTCTTCAGTTCCCCTTCGCTAACGGACCTGCCCGCATGCTCGTTGCGGCCCGGTTCAAGGTAAAACACGTTCTCGATGATGTTCGCATCATCCTTCGTAAAGCCGCCAAACACGGACTTGATAGAGTTCGAATTGCCGGTACCGATAATCTCGCCCGCATTGTAGGCGTTGATTACGGCTATTCCGTTTGCAGCCTGGTAGCCAATCACCCCGCCAATATTGTTCGGGCCGACAACGGTTCCCGTATTATACACATTGTACAACCCGATCCGAACAGTAGCGTAATTGGATGTCGTACCCACGATGCCGCCGGCGTTGTTCCTTACCGCCTCGACCCAAGAAGCGTTGAAGCAGTTTTCGATTACTACAGGAGATGTCCGCGAATAGGCGGCCCCCGCGATTCCACCCGCAGAATAGCCCACACGGAAAAACGAGCCCACGACGCCGACATTCTTGACAACCGTATTCACGTACTGGTTTTCAGCTGTATGGAGGCTCTTGAAAAAGCCCGCATCGGTCCCCGTCTCGCTGGAGAAATAGAGACCCGAGACCGTATGGTTCTGGCCGTCAAACGTACCGTAGAAGGGCCCTATCGGCGTCCATTTTGCAAAATTCGCCGTATCCGCCGCGTTGAGCGTTCCGTCGGACTTGAGCACGTTCTGGTTGACTACGATGTCCTTCGTGAGCTTGCCGCAGGCAGTAGCATCGTACGGGAAGTTGATATCGCCGTTCACGATGGCGGCAAAGCCGTAGAGTTCGGCCGCATTTGAAATCTGGTAACAGCCGTTCTTATACTCCGGCTGTTCGGGGGTGATTGTGGTTGCCGCCCCCGCAGACGCGGCCAAGAAGGCCAACGCGCCAACAAGCAGCCCTTTTAGTTTGTGCATCTCTGTTCTCCTGATAAAATGGTCATATCAATAATAAATTAATTGTCATTACTTTGTTCAGCCTGCGGGATTACCTCACATCCACACGGCGTGCTCCGCCATCTATGCGCACAAGGTACATCCCGGCGGTCGGTACAGGCACGGAGAAGTTAGCCTCCCCCACCCTGCCGGAACGGAGCACGCGGCCCTGCATGTCGAACAAGGCGTAGGCAGCCCCTTCGCGGGCGCCGGAAACCTGGATGCTGCGATTCTGGGCATATACCTTGAAGGTGGGCGCGGTCGTAACCTGCGGCAGAGCATCCTTGCAATCCTTACCCTTGCACGAAGAACTGCTCGACTTGCCGCTAGAACTCGACTTGGCGGAACTCGAAGAAGACTTGGCAGAGCTGGAGCTAGACTTCGCAGAGGAACTGCTTTCTACGCTGGAACTGGAGCTTTCCGGGTTTATCGGCGCAAAGTTCGCGACGATGGTGGTATCGCCCTTCACCTTGAAGCCAATCTGGGCGCTATTGTTTGCGATATCGTCACCCCAGTAGCTCAGGACATAGCCCTGGTTAGGCTCGGCCTTCAGCGAGACCGTCGCATCGTAATTGTACTTGCCGTCGTTCTTGAGGCCGGTCACCATGCCCCACTTGCTGTTGTTGATCTGGACCGTCACCTGGTAGACCTTCACCTGCCACTTGGCGTAGAAAGTCTTGTCGCCGCGGTCCTTCGCCGTAATTTCGGTAACTTCGTCGCCACTAAAGAACCTGTCTTCAAACCAGCCCTTGAATTCGTAGCCTTCGCGCTTGGGCGTGGGCAAGGTCAGGCCTTCGCCGTATTCGTAAGAGACAGGCGCGCTTTCGAGCGTTCCGCCATCGAGCACGAACGAGATGGCAAAAACGGTCTTGGTCAACAGTTCCGGGTATTTTTCGCCCTGGATCCAGGCCGTACCCTTGATACCGCCCTCAAGTTCGCTCCCTTCGCCATCCTTCTGTACGTAGGCCTGCAACAGGCTTGCGACGGAATCGTTCGCGAACGCTTCTGCAGAGGCGGCAGTCCCGAACGCGGTCGACTTGCCCTCCACCGCGAGGTAGAAAATGTTATCGGTCTGGAGGTTCGAACTGGCATTCTTCTTTAAGGCAATGAAATCCATCCCGTGCGCCTGTTCTATCGTGCCCACGAAATGGCTATTCAGAAGCGTCGTCGTCGCGCTACCGGTTGTAGCGACGCTGCCCACAATTCCGCCTGCATAGCCGAAATACGTGTGGACCCAGATATTGCCCGCGTTATAGCTGTTCGCAATAATAGAGGAATTAGTCGAAATCGAGGCAACCAGCCCGCCAACAGTAGAACTGTTCGCCGTGGCACGGACATAGCCCGTATTGTAGCACTGGAGAATAGATAGTGTCGTTTCGGAACCGCCGACAAGGCCTCCCGCAGAACCGGAACCCACGATTTCACCGGTATTGTAGCTATTCGAAATGCTCATCGACGTAGCACGGGGCGAGACAATCAAACCCGCCGAAGCACCCGTACTCGTAACTTTACCCGCGTTATAGGAATTCGTAATGTTGTCTTCGTGACTCAATATGGAACTCACGACAAGACCACCTGCGCCATTAGCACCGCCAGAAACAGCACCCAGGTTAGCGCTATTCGAGATAGACAGCGGGCCCACATTGTCACCCACCAGGCCACCCGCAGCCTTTGCGGAGACAGCGGCCATATTGACGCAACTATCCAGGACGAGCGTCGCGAAGGTCTTGCCGATTAGGCCGCCAGCTACCGACGTGTTGTTTCCGATAATTTTCGACTCGACAAAGCCATCGAAGCGCACGTTTATCATGGTAAAGCTCCTGTAGCTCATTATCGTGCCGACAACGCCGCCCACTTCGCCCGTACCCTGGACATAGGAATCCTCGAACGTAACATCACGCACAACAATCGGAATCTGGTTGTAGTCCTTGTCGTAGCGGGAATCCAAGTTCGCGATGAATCCCTGCGCCGTAGAATCCTGCGAAACGTACAGGCCAGAAATCTTGTGGCCGTTGCCATAGAAATCACCACCAAACAAGCTAATCGGCTCCCACTTCAGGAACGTCGTCATGTTCGCGCTGTCAAGTACGCCGTCCTTGAGCACACCTTCGTTTATCACGATATCCTGGGTAAGCTTACCGCAAATATTGTGATTCACGGTTCTGGACATCTTGTGCTTTGCGCCAACGAAAGCCGCAAAGCCGTAGAGTTCCGCAGCATCGGAAATCGCGTAGCACGCATCGGCTTCGTCAAGTTCCGGCATTTTCATCTTGAACCAGGCCGCATAATATGTCTTGTCACCAGTCTCGCCGGTCGTAATCTCCGTAACAGGCTTGCCCGAAAGTTCCTCGTTGTCGTACCAGCCGGCAAAAATACTGGAATCACGGGATACACGCCACGGAAGCTGTGCACCGACACCTTCCGTATATTCCGAGACAAGGTCGGCATCGATCTTTCCGCCGTTCAATACGTAAGTCACGTCGGAAATCTTGTATATCTTGGCATAGAATTCCTGGTCGCCGGTAGCATTCTTAGTAATCATCTTCAAGGCATCCCCGCTAAAGTCGGCACTGGCATACCAGCCGAGGAACGTTCCCTTGTTCATGAGAACCGTATCCGGGAGGGGCCTTTCGATTCCGGGCATATAGGAATCGAAGTACTTGGCCGTATCGCCCTCGAACGTATTGAACGTTACCTTGTACGGAACCGCCTCGGAATTCTTGAGTTCGCCCGAGAGGATCGGGTATGCGTCCGTGCCCACATTCTGGCCCCAGGCAAGCCCATTGTACCCCTCATAGGAACCGTAGCGCAGGGCATAAGCGAGCGCGCCGTTCCTGACCTGCTCGGCCGTCACGGAATAGCCGCCATATTCCCTGTTCCCGCTGGTCTCGAGGTAGTAGCTATTGACATAGCGGATGGTATAGTTGGAATTGCCGCTGACAAGCGCCTTGTTGTAGCCCTTGTACGTGGTAGATGTCGGAGCCATGCCGAAGCAGTTCACGAGGGTGGCGATATTCGCCTTGCCGCACCAGCCCACGATTCCGCCCACATTGCTTCCGGTACGCAGGGTCCCGACATTGTAGCAGTTGACGATACGCACCTGCGATAGGCCAGACAATACGCCGATAATTCCACCGATGTCGCTATATATTCCAGTGACAGTCGCCGCGTTGTAGCAGTTTTCTATCAGCACGAGACCGTCCGTGCCCGCGTATCCGGTACCCGCCACGATGCCGCCTGCCGAGGATAGCGCCCTCAGGAACGACTTTTCGACCCCGACATTCCTGATGACAACAGTATCGCGGTCAGCGATGGCACCGATAGTTCCAAACAAGCCGGGATGGGCCGTGTAATGCACGGTATCGTCATAGAACAAGCCGGAAACCGTATGGCCCTGGCCGTCGAACTTTCCGGCAAAGCTGTCAATCGGGTTCCACGGGATATAGTCAGCTATGTACGTCTCGTCGAAAGCGCCATCTTCATCGAAGGCGAGCTTGTTGACCACAATGTCCTTCGTGAGCCTGCCGCAAGCCCTCGTCTGGGGAGTCTTGATGCCGTCGGTACCCTTCACGAGCGCAGAGAAACCGTAGAGTTCGGCAGCGCTTGAAATCTCGTAGCAGCCGTCCGTGCCCTGCTTCGGGGTTTCCTTCTTGAACCACTTGGCATAGAAAACCTTGTCGCCCGTATCGGACGTGCGGACAGAATCCGACGCATGCCCGCTAAAGTCACTTGCGGCATACCAGCCGGCAAACACGTAGCCCGAGCGCGAAACCGATTTCGGGAGCTTTGCCCCGATAGTTTCCGTATAGGAATCCACCTGGTTGGAATCGATAATGCCGCCATCCAGTACGTAAGTAATCGTCCAAGCCTTCTTGTACCGTGCCCAGAATTCCTGAGTCCCCGTAGCCGTAGCCGGGATAACCGCAATGGAATCGCCAGTCAGTTCGGCATTGTCGAACCAGCCGTGGAAAGTATAACCCTCGCGGTCAGATTTCGGGAGGCGGAGCATATACCCGGGAGCGTAATCCTTGGGATAGGTGCCGGCATCACCCGAATAAGTGTGCAGCGTGAGCGTCTGGACGTCTATCGCCGGCGTTCCCGTCAAGGTCCCGCTGAAAGTGGGATACTTGTCCGTCCCGATTTTCTGGCCCCAGAGTAAACGGTTCATCCCTTCGTAGCTGTAATTGCGGAGCAGGTAGGCGACAGTACCCTTCGCGAACTGCTCGCCCGTCATGGCGATGCCCAAGGTGTCGATGTCACCTTCTTCAAGAATGTCGCTCAAGTAGAATGCGTTCTCGTGAATCGTCGGGTAAGCTTCACCGACAATAGGCTTGCCATGGATAGGAGTAGTTGTCGCGGTCACCTTGCCCGCATTATACACATTGACAATTTTGCTTTCCCTCTGGTTCACATAACCGATAATGCCGCCGACCCTATTCGGGCCAGTAATCGTACCGAGGTTGTAGCAGTTCCTAATCTGGAAAGCGTATGCAAGGCCGACGATTCCACCCGCATTGACATTGGTCGCCGCCACGCGCGAATTAGTGAAGCAGTTTTCAATTACGGTCGGCCATGCATCATAGGTAATCGCACCGACGAAAGCCGCAATGTTGTAGATTCCGAGGAAGTAGGAATCTACAATGCCCAGGTTCTTGACATAAATCGTATCTTTTGTAGAAGTCGTCGGAGTCTGAATCGAGCCGATAAAAGCCGAATAGTAGGCCGACGGACGGTTCGCATACAGGCCCGAGATAACGTGCCCCTGGCCATCGAATGTGCCAGCAAACCGCATTATCGGATTCCACCCGATAAAATCCCACTTGGACTCTTCATTGAGTTCGCCATCGGCCGTCAACACGTTTTCGTTCACGACGATGTCCTTCGTGAGTTTCGCGCAGCCCGTAAAGGGATTGTTGCTGTTCCGAGCATTCACGTAGTCGGCAAAGCCGTACAGTTCGTCTGCACTGGAAATTTCGTAGCAGCCGTCGGCACCTTGTGCGGGCATTGTTGAGGTGATAGACGCCGCGGCAAAAGTCGCAGACGCAAGCGCTAGGCAAAAGAGGGTACGGCTCTTAAGCATATTTGTCACTCCTGATTAGATAATTATCCTATGTAACAAACTGCTTATTTATTGCTTTTTTGTGTAGACATCCGCATACATTCGCGTTGTCAAATATTACAATGCGATTTTATGCAAAAAAGGGGAAATACGCGCCGTCTGGCGATTCCCCGAGAGCAGATTTGCACGGCACCCCCGTAAACATATCGTTACGATAATTGAAGTTTACAGACAAGCACGCGGAATCGCATAGGAAACGATTTATCTACAATCAATCTCCCGTAGATATCAGCAAATATGGATTAGAATATTTTTTTGCAGTATTCTTCAAAACGGAATCCTTGTCATCTATAATTTGTATTTCAACAACCATTGGAGAATTAAATTGCTTTTCTGATGATTGTAGATATACACCACTTATCCCCCATCCACGCCGTCGGATTCCATCTCGTTCATCATACCACCAACATCCATTTGATTCAGAGAAAATCGAATCTGTATCAAAAACATAGGATTCGCCCCCTATTGTCAAGGATGTTTTTATTAAAGCATTTAAATGATCGGGCAGTCTTTCTAAGGTATCAACATTATCAAAACATAAATGAACAATCCAATGTATCTGGCCATCCAATCTTGAGCCCCAAAAAGATGGTTTTCGCGGTTTATCAACTACAAAAGTCTGTTTTTCCGTATTATTTATATCGACTTCAAAAGAACCTAGCACCCTATACCCACCCAACACCCGATCAAACATTTTTATTTGATTAGTCGTGCAACCAACCAGAAAAACAATCAGAATCAAGGCAAGTTTTTTCACCATAAGATATGTCTCTGCAATGATATGCTATTATAGTAAATGCTCCCATTCCCGACATGGGCCCTTGCAAAAGCCCCCGGATTATTCCGGTAGGGGATACCAAGTTTCCATGTACTGGCCTGTGACGCACCGCACCTATTTGTATATTTTGCACCATGCTAGTAAAAGGTTTGAGTTACACGAGCCATATCGAGGTCCGCTACGCCGAAACCGACGCCATGGGAGTCGTGCACCACGGATCCTACCCCATCTGGTTCGAACAGGCGCGCATCGATTTTTTCAAGTCCATCGGTGCCCCCTACACGGCCATCGAAAAAGAAGGGTTCGAAAGTCCGGTGCTCGAGTTGGTAGTCCGCTACAGGCAACCCTGCAAGTTCGGCGATACCGTAGACATCGAAACGACCATTTACAAGGTAAACACGCTGAAATGGAAATTCCAGTACAGGCTGTTCGTTGGCGAGAAGCTCTGCGCCACGGCATCCACCCTGCACGCCTTCACCAAAGGCGGGGTCCCGACCATGGAAAAGCCCGAATGCTTCAGGAAGGTAGAGGGCAAGCTTTTCCCGGATAAATAGGCCGGACTTCGCAAAAATTTGTTTGTATATTTAGTTTATGGAAACTTGCACATTCAAGCATACCGCCCGCGTCGAAGTGCGCTATGCGGAAACCGACCAGATGGGAATCGTTCACCACTCCGTTTACGCTGTGTGGTTCGAGCAGGCACGTACCGAATACTTCCGCGAGGCGGGCGCGAGCTACGCCGACATGGAGGCCGAAGGGTTCTCGAGCCCGGTGCTCGAACTGAACGTGCAGTTCAAGGCGCCCACGCACTACGGTGAATTCGTGGATATCGAGACCACCATGATTCGCGTGGACAAGCTGCGCATCCGATTCGAGTACAAGGCGAGCGTGAACGGCAAACTTTGCACCACGGGCCACACGCTCCACTGCATGCTCAAGAACGGGCGCCCCACACGCGAACTGCCCGCAAGTTTCAGCAAGTTCGAATTCGTTAGCGAGGAGAAATAAGCCCATGGAAAATCAGGAAGAAACCGTCCAAATCTACGTCGCGTCTTTGGACAAGACCGTAACCTTCCCTGTCCGGAGCTCCGAGCCCTGCAAGCGCTGCAAGGGCACCGGCCTAAAGAGCAAGAAGCCCTGCCCGCATTGTTGCGGTTCGGGAAGCGTCAAGATGCTCGACTGCATCCGCTGCAACGGCACGAAGCAGATTGAGAACGGCGTCAAGTGCAACGTCTGCAAAGGCAAGGGTATCCTTTCCGAAGCCTTGACCAATGAGTTCCTCGAGGCCCGCCAGTTCTGTGAGAACTTCCAGAAAAAGCCGGCAAAACCTGTCCTGATTGGGCTCGCATGCCTTGTGGCGCTTGGCATCTGCGCGTACTTCGTTTCCGGATACGCCTTTGTAGACCTCCGGATGATTCAGTCATGGTATGTCTACATCGGACTCATAGTAGGGTTCACCGCAGGTTTCTACATACTGACCCGCCTCCAAAAAATGCACACGGGATCTTACCTGCCGGCATCTACCAAGTTCGGTATTTCTTTCGCCGTCATCGCAGCCTGCATCGCAGCCATCGTTGCTCTAGGCCCCATCGCCGGGCGCTACAGCTGGATTGAACGCGAAGCAAAGGAAATCGTCGACGGTGCCGTATCGGAAGAAGGCCTTTCTTGCGCAAGCGTCAAGGTTTCAGGCTCCGATGGCGATGTCTATCACGCAGTCGCCACTCTTTCCAACGGCGAAGAACTCAAGATAAACATCCACTACGAGAAAGTCGATGGCCATAGCCGCGAAATCGCCTACTCTATTGAAGTGGAACTCCTGGACGACGGCGAAGAGACCCCGAACGAATAGCCACGGTCACTTTAGTATATTTGAAGTATGGAACAGCCGCTCGCCGAAAGACTGCGCCCGCAGAACCTGGATGAATTCCTGGGCCAGAACAAGATTCTGGGCGAGCAGAGCCTTTTGCGCCGGAGCCTGGAAAACGATACCGTCCCGAGCATGATTTTCTGGGGCCCGCCCGGCTGCGGCAAGACGAGCCTCGCCCACGTAATCCGCCAGAAGACAAAGAAGCGCTTCGTCGCGCTCTCCGCAGTCGCAAGCGGCGTGAAGGAAGTCAAGGAAGTCCTCGCCGACGCGCGCCAGATGAAGAAGGCCTTCTTGGACACGATCCTCTTCATCGATGAAATCCACCGCTTTAACAAGGGCCAGCAAGACGCATTGCTCGGCGCCGTGGAAGACGGCACCGTGACGCTCATCGGCGCCACCACCGAAAACCCGGGATTCGAAGTGAACGGCGCATTGCTGAGCCGCTGCCAGCTCATTCTGTTTGCGCCCCTCAGCAGCGACGACCTGCGCACGCTCATTTTCAGCGCACTGCGCGACCACCCGCGTGGCCTGCAGCTCAAGGACGTCGAAATCGAAGACGCCGTCGTAGACAAGCTCATCGCGCAATCCGAAGGCGATGCACGCTTTTTGCTGAACCAGCTCGAATGGATTGGCAAGAGCCTCGGCGACCGCAAAAAAATTGACGAAAAACTGCTGGAAGAATTCCAGTACAAGAAGCCCCTGCGCTACGACAAGAACGGCGAGGAGCACTACAACCTGATTTCGGCACTGCACAAGTCGGTGCGCGGAAGCGACCCCGACGCCGCCGTCTACTGGCTGCACCGCATGCTGCAAGGTGGCGAAGACCCGCGGTTCATACTGCGCAGGCTCATGCGCATGGCGATGGAAGATGTCGGCCTTGCCGACCCGAACGCGTTACTGCTTGCGACGAGCGCGCGGGAAGCATACGACTTCATGGGCATACCCGAGGGCCTCATCGCGCTCGACGAACTGGCGATATACCTCTCGCTTGCGCCCAAGAGCAACAGCCTTGAACTTGCCGGCATGGCGGCAGACCGCATTATACAACAGACGGGGACATTGCCCGTGCCACGCGCGTTCCGGAATTCCGTGACCCGCGTAGGTAAGCAGCTCGGTTACGGGAACGGGTACGAATACGACCACGACAGCCCAGGCGCATACTCCGCGCAGGAGCACTTGCCCAAAGCACTCGAAGGCACCGAAATCTACCACCCGACAAACTACGGCAAGGAAAAGCTGCTTGCCGAACGCCTCGCGCAGCTCAAGCAGATTAAAAAAGAGAAGAAGGGATAACTGCGCAGGCTAGGCGTTTATGGTGGATTGCGCGAGCACGCTCCACCACTCCGTGCTTACGCGCTCGGCCTTTACCTTGAAGCCGGCTTCTTCGAACCACTTGAGGATGTAATCCTTTTCCGTCAGGAGCTGTCCCGAGATAATGAGTTCGCCGCCGGGCGCAAGGAGGTCTTCGATGTCATCGCGCAGGGGCCAGAGTTCACTCCGGATCATGTTGCACAGGATGACGTCAAACTTGGTGCCGTCCTTGAACGCATCCAGGAATCCGAGCACGCAGTCGCTCTCGCCGAAACCATTGCGCTCGAAGTTTTCTGCGATGCAGGGAATCGTGAGCGGGTCGATTTCGGTACCTACCGCAAGGCGGGCGCCCAGGCGGCGAGCATACATCGCGAGGATGCCGGTTCCCGTCCCGATATCGAGTACAGTCTTGCCCTTGAAATCGATGTTTTCCATGAGCGTCGCACAGCTGCTCGTAGTATCGTGCTCGCCGGTCCCGAAGGCGGTCTTCGCCTCGAGTTCGAGCACCACAGCCTGCGGGTCGTCGGGCGTAAATTCTACCCAAGGCGGGCGCACCCAAAGATGCGGGCTCACGGAGACAGGCTGGGCGCGATCACGCCACCACTTGTCCCAATCCTTCGCGGGCTCGTCACTCAGCGTAAAATGGTACTGCGGGAACTCCGCCACAATGCGGTCGCGTTCGGCCTTGTCGCCCGTATAGAAGCAAAAGTCCGTACGGCCTTCTTCTTTGGGGTCGAGTTCCTCGAGCGTCGCCACCCCCGCCTCGAAAAGCAGGTAGCTTGCAAGTTCAAAATCTTCGATAGGGCAATAGCCCTCCGCCTTGTACCATGTGTCAATTTTCTGCATATAGTAAATTTACAAATATGCAAGGAGATGGCGGCTCAAGGCCGCCATGACGAATGCAAGAAGAAGGCGGCTTCCTTCGACTATCGCTCAGGACAGGCTCTGACCGCCATGACGATGCCACTACAGCGAGGAGGACTCCCCCCCCTCCCCCGCCCATACAAAAAGGCGCACCGGAAATCCGGCGCACCCCTAGGAGAGGAGATGCGCGGAAGACGAGAAAGGCGCATCGCTAAAACGATGCGCCTTGTTTCTAGAGGTGTAATTTCGTTTGACTAATTATTCCACGATTTCGACTTTCTTGGCGCTGAGTTCCTTCGTATCGATGGAAGAAATCGTAGAACCGTCCGTGAGGGAAATCTTGCGGATTTCGGCAACGTCATACAAAGCGACCCAAGCAGTGTTGTTGTCAATGGCAACGATGTCGTAGGGATTGACCCTGTCTTCAAAGGCCTGCTGCCAAGCAACGGTCTTGGCGGTTGTATTCACCTTCGCGATGCTGCCCTTACCCTTGCGGTCAAGTACGTACAAGCCATCATTGACCTCTACGATTACGACATCGGTCGAGAAATCGAGGCCATTGGCACTGAGGCTAGGACCTTTTTCTTCATCTTCTTCAATCCAGTGAAGTTTACCTGAAGTATAAAAATCGTTGATATAGACGAACACTTCACCACCAGCAACAGCTACACCGGCAGGTTGAGCCCTCAGTCCATCATCATAGAGGGCTGTAAGTTTCGTTCCATCATATCTATAAGCCACATAGCCTTCATCTTCTTCCATGTTTCCACGGTCGCCGATGTAGACAAGCCCAGTCTTGCTGTCAAAGAAGATGGTGCCCGAGCCATCGTAAATACCATCGATTTTCTTTATTGCCTTAGTGGCAACATCCACTTCCATGACAGGCATGTCGGCATCACCATACTGATCATAGCCCTTGTTTATGGTGACATAGATTTTGCCGGTCTTAGTGTTCGCACCCATCATGTATACGCCAGCGCCAAGCTGAGTACCGCTCACCCAAAGTTCAGACTTTTTGTTCTTCAGGTCAACCTTTTCGATACCGCGGTTTTCGTCGGCATCCGTACCCCAAAAAGCATTGTAAGTTCCGCCCGTTGTTCCCACATAGAGCGAGCCCTTGACCATCTTGACAAACTGCGGGTTCTTCGTCACAAGCGGAATGGTATCAAGAAGGGTGCCATCACTCAACTTGTAAAGGGCAAGGAGGCCCACTTCATCGAAATTCACCTTAAAATCTTCGCCCGTATAGGAACGCTGGAACACGGCAAACAGCGTATCGCCAGAGACTTCGAGGTCGACGGCGTTCGGCGTTTCAGAGAGGTAAGTAATTTTCAGTTCGACGGAGCTGCTGCTAGATTCCGGTTCTTCACTGCTACTAGACACACTTGCCGAGCTAGAGCTCGACTTGGCGGAGCTGGAGCTGGAGTTTGCGGAACTGCTGGACTTGGCCTCGCTAGAACTAGACTTGTTATCCTTATCGCTGGAGCTGGACTTGGCAGAACTGCTGGAGTCCTTCTTTTCCGAGCTGCTGGACTTTTCATCTTTCTTGCTGGAGCTGGACGTCGCCTTGCCCGAGCTGCTGGACTTTGCCTTGGAAGAACTGGAGGACTTGGCCTTCACGGAACTGGAACTCTCGGCATCGTCGGAGTCGCTGCTGCCTGGTTCTTCCAAGCAGTTTTCGTTGTCAAGGCAATCCACGCTGGCGCCCGAACTGTTGTCGTCGCCGCAAGCGCTCATGAAGAACGCAAGCGACATTGAAGCTAGTAGTGTGAGTATCTTTTTGTTCATGGTTGCTTCCTTTTCTGGCTTTACGCATGTTATGCGCGGGGGCTAGAACCCCTGTATGAGTGTAAACCTGTATTCCCGACCGGGCGCCGGATACGGCGTGTAGATATTGCGGTAGGTCTCATCCGAAATATTGTCCACGGCGAACATGAGTCTTGTCTTTTGCCACGGTTGCCAAGCGAGCGAGGCGTTATAACGTGCAACGGGGGGCTGCCGCGTAAAATTCATGCGGTCGCTGAAAATCCGCGTCCTGTATGTAGCCTGGAACATGGCGCTCAAGTTAAAGGGCAAAAAGAACGTGCCTTCGGCAAAATAACTGTGCACGGGTTCACCCGGCAGCAGGTTCCCGTTATAGGCCTTGTTCACGCCGTCGTCACGCGGGTCCTGAATCGTTCCGCGCAAAACGGCCTGGAAGAACTTCACTGGGCGGCTTTCCAGTTCGAGTTCCACTCCGCGAATAAGCGACTTGTCGATATTGAAGGCCTTCATCAGGTTGGTACTTATAATCCAGTATATCCCGTTTTCGACATGGTTCTCGAAATAGGTGGCGCGCAATACCGAGCGGTTCTTCGGGGTTGCAAGCGAGAGGCCCGCAGCAAAACGCAAGGCCGATTCATCTTTGAGCGTGGGGCTAGAAAGGGTTCCCGGATACACGCCATAGAGTTCCATCAGTTGCGGCTGCCTATAAAAACGCCCGAACGAAACGTTGCCGCCAATCCAGGAATTTTTCTTCCCAAGTTTCGCTTGCACCATTCCCGCAAGGCTCAAGTCACGTTGCGTCGCCTCGTCCACCACCGCGGTACCCGTGGTCATCAGCACTTGACCACCACCGATATCGTCGTACGTCTTCAGCATGTTGCCTTCGGCAAAAAGCGAGAACCAATCCGTAAAGCAGTATTCCGCATTGCCCGCAATGGAACCCGCCAAGCGTTGCAACTCAAATCGCTGCAATGTTCCGCGAGATTCCCAGCTTTCCGCACTACCCGCAAGGCGCAAGTAAGCCTCGAACTTGTCCAGCAAAAGGTTCGCCGACATTTCGGGAACAGCCCTGTAGCCCGCAAGCCCGTATTCTCTGAAATCTTTCGAGAGGTAACCGATTTTATCGAGCGGGTAATACGATGAAGACGAATTCTTCTCGAACTTGCCGGTAACGCCCGTCGTCAAGAGCAGCACGTCGGCAATAGTCGGGAATTCCAGGCGGTATGCAACCTGCGCCATGTCGCCCGTAAATTCCGCCACATACGTCTGCAGGTCTTCTAAGCCCGGGTTACCCGCCTGCGTGTGCATCGCGCTTGCAGACAAAATCGAAAAGAATCCGTTCCCGTGAAGCATGCGGTACTGGAAGCTGCCGGAATATTCCGTGAATTCCGCGTTCCTGCGCCTGTCCTTGAAATCATCCTCGTCGTTATAGAGGGTGCCGTTGCGGTTATCGAACTCGTAGTCGTTATCGCTATGGCGCATGGAAGCCGTCGCAGAGAACTGCACGCTATCCTTGATGCCAGCGGAAACCTGCACGGAACCTTCGAACGTGTTATGCGAGCCATAACTCGCGATGACGCGCCCCTTCGGGGTAGAACCGCTATGCAATGCATCCTTGGTCACGAAATTTATTGCGCCGCCAATGCCCGCACCGCCGAACTTCGCCGGGACCCTGTCCTTGTAAACCTCGATCCTCTCGATGTTGTTGAGGTCGATCGACCCCAGGTCGGCAGCGCCGCCACCGGCATCGTTCAGGGGAATGCCGTCGATGCAGATAAGCACGTTACGCGCGGCAATACCGCGGATGGACACCGTCTGGAAGCTGCCCATGCCGCCCTGCTTGTAACCCTGAATGCCCGAAAGCGACGAAATGACTTCGGAAGCCGAAAGTCCGAGGCCCTCCCAAGCGGAAGGCGAAATTTCCATGTAATCCGTTCCCGGATTTTCCGTCTCGGCTATAGCGTAAGATTCGACCTGGGAAACGCCCAAATCCTGCACAGGCCCTTCCTGGGCATGCACACCATGTGCAAAAGCACATGCAAAAACAACACCGCACAGCAGCGCGGGCAATTCGGACGATGTCACTCGCATCGGTCAAACCAGTGGCGCAAAGCGCCGATAGGGCCCTACAGTTCTTCTGACTCGGGGATCACTCTACTTCCAGCTCCTTCACACGCGTACTCCCTTTCACGGTTTCCACGCATTGGTTCTTGCTGGTTTCGTCCACCCTTACAGCGGCGGGACCGTTCCCGGATTTGCGCCGCCGGCATCCGCCGGTTTTGCAGCACGGGATTCTCTTACAGGTTTCGCTTTCGCGCCACCTGCAGCTTTTCACGGCATAGGGCCATTTGTCGAGAAATATAAAAAAAGGCGCCCATGTTTTCAATAAAATACATTCCGCAAGGAATTTGCCTGCCGCGGCCGTTTTTAACGCACATTTTGCGTAAAATAGACTATATTATTCACATGCTCTACATTTACCAATTCCCGGACTGGACAAATTTCAGGTTCGACGCCAAACGCGTCCTTGACACCCTCGGCAAGGCCTGCCACACAGAAGGCAAGCTCGCCGGTTTACTGGAAATCTGCCGCAATCCCGATTTCGAGGATGCCATTATCGCCGAAGACATCGTGGCAAACTTCGCCATAGATGCGCATAAGCTCGACATGGAAACGGTAAAGGCAGAAGTATCCAAGCGCTCGCAAGGGGCAACCCCATACATAAAGAACTACCTGGGCGCCATTGCAAATGCGGCAAACCCGCTGACCCCGGAACGCCTGTCGGGCTGGCACTCCGCGATGGGGAACACCAAGACGAACAAGTTCCGCGACACATCGAGCATCATCACCGCCGAAGATGGAAAGACGCAATTTACCGGACCCGGGTGCGAACGCCTGCAAAACGAAATGGCGAACTTTTTCAACTGGTTCGAGAACGACCCCATGGATTCAGCCGTCAAGGCGGCCATCGCGCATTTCTGGTTCCTCACGCTTAGGCCTTTTAACGACAAGAACGGAAGGCTCGCCCGCATACTCACCACGATGCTCCTGTGCCGCGGGCGCAATTCCGCGCACCTCGATTACGCACTGTGCAGCCAGATACTAGAACAGCGCGAAGAATACATGCGCATCTTGAACAAGGCGCAATGCGGGAGCGGCGACCTTACGGAATGGATTGTATGGTTCCTGCAGCAGATTGAAAACGCGGCAAACGCAAGCATCGCACGCATCGAAAGCGAAATCGGACGTGCGCGTTTTGCAAGCAGGCATTCGGAAGTTTCCGCGGGCGATCGCGGGCAAAAGCTGCTGATGGCTGTGCTGAACGGGGAAATCCCTAAGGAATTTACGGCAAAAGATGCGGCCGCCATTTTCGGGACGAGCCACGACACTGCCCTCAGGGAAATTCAATCACTTATTGCCAAGGGGCTCGTGCACGCAAACAGCAAAGGCGGCAGGAGCACGCGCTACAGCGTCGTAGAATAATTAAACGGCGCCACCGTTCTCGCGCATGCGCTTACGGGCACGGCTACCCGGCCTATTGCGGCGGTGCTTATGGCGAGGCACTCCGTTTTCAGGGCGCATGGCTCCGGGCTGTTCGCCATGTGGCAAAACATTGCCCTGAGGCTTCCCGGCGGGTTGCACTGCCTGCGGTTTCCCGGCAGCCGGATTCTGATGTTTTTTGCCGGATTTTTGCGGGGCGGTTTCTCCCTGCGGTTTTCCACCCTGCCGCTTGTCGAATCGCTTTTCGCGGGCAGGTTTTTCGCGGGATTTGTCCGCACGGGCCTGCGCATCACCGCGGTTCATGCGCCCGCGGGCATTGCGCATTTCGCTTTCCGCAGTTTCTTTTTGCGGGGGCGGCAACTTCTCGTAAATTGCCTTGTCGCCTTCCGGGATGTGAATGCGGGTCAGCTTCTCAATGGAGCGCAGATCCACTTCTTCATCAGGCGCGCAGAACGAAATCGCCACGCCGTCCTTACCGGCGCGAGCAGTACGGCCAATGCGGTGCACGAACGTTTCTGCCACATCGGGCAGGTCGTAGTTGAACACGTGCGATACGTCGTCCACGTCTATCCCGCGGGCGGCAATGTCTGTCGCCACGAGCACGCGAATTTGTTCGCACTTAAAGTTCCCGAGGGCTTCTTGCCTGCGGTTCTGGCTCTTGTTGCCGTGAATGGCGGCGCACGTAATTCCGGCCTTTTCCAGCACGCGCGTTATTTTATCTGCACCATGCTTGGTGCGGCTGAACACGAGCACCTTCTTCATCTCGGGGTGCGCAAGCAAAAGTTCCTTCAACAGCGCACCCTTGCGGCGCTTGTCTATGCGGTACAGTTCCTGGTGGATGCGTTCAATCGGCGTGCTCTGCGGCGCAACCTCTACGCGCACCGGGTTCGGGCGGAGGATGCTCGCAGCGAGCTTCGTGATATCATCGGGCATCGTCGCGCTAAAAAACAAGTTCTGGCGGTTCTGCGGGAGGAGCGACACCACCTTGCGGATATCGTGAATGAACCCCATGTCGAGCATGCGGTCGGCTTCATCGAGCACAAAGAATTCAAGCGCCTTCAGGGAAACCGCCTTCTGGCCGATAAGGTCGAGCAAGCGGCCCGGAGTCGCCACCAGCACGTCTACGCCGCGCACAAGGTTCCTTTTCTGCGGAGTATCGTTCACGCCGCCAAATATGCAGGCGGTCGAAATTGCGGTGAACTGCGCATACTGCTTAAAGCAGTCTTCTACCTGGATAGCCAGTTCGCGCGTAGGCAGCAGTATAAGTGCACGGCAGGTTTTCGGTGCACGGAACTTCCCTGAATCGAGGAGCTTCTGCAAAATCGGGAGGGCGAATGCCGCCGTCTTACCCGTCCCCGTCTGGGCAATTCCCAGCAGGTCCTTCCCCTCCAGGAGGCTCGGAATGGACTTCTCCTGGATCGGGGTGGGCTGTTCATAACCGACAGCGCGAATGGCACGTTGCAGGGGATTTGCGAGGGAAAGTTCCGAAAAAAGCATAACTGGGGGGCAAATGTAGAAAAATAGGGGGTGCCGCAACAATAAAATAAACAAATATTGGCAGTTAAATATCAATCATGTATCATAATTTGTTCTAAATTTCCCTTTGACTTATGGGCAGTTCGCTATTTACCCTATGCGCAGTCGCACTCCTCGGCGCCTTTGGCGGCGGTTTGGCTTCTGCACTCGTCACCTATTATTTAGCGAAACGCAACGAAAAGCTTTTCATCGCCAACGAAGAAAAACGCACCCAGCTCATCCTTGAACTGGAAAAGAATCGGGCGGAACAACAGCAAAAACTCGAGGAATTCCGTGAACGGCGCCAGAACGCCAAGGACTTGTTGCTTGTCCTTTCCAAATTTGCCGACAGAATCCTGGAAGCCGACAAAAACGCCGTCGTTGTCTCGATGCAAATGACATTGCCGAACATGCAAAAAGAAATCAACGGCTTCGGCACGCTCGTCGATAAAATCGAATACCTCTGGCAACAAAACGGATTCCTGCTCGACGCCAATCTGGGCAGCAGCATCCAAAAAATCATCCGCCTCATGGGCCTCTTCAAAGACTGCGCCATGCGCTGCACCACGTTCGCAATGATCGCCGGGCAGCAAAAGCAAATCAAGCCCATCGTTTCAAACTGTGAATACTACCACAAACTTTGGAACGTCGAGTGGGACAAGATTAACGACCAGATGAAAAAAATAAAGAACTCGTTGTTCTAGCAACGAGTTCTCATAATCAAAAAGATTCGGACAAACGATAATAACTCAGGATGACACTTGCGTGTCACTTCTGCAGGTTCAAGCTGGCATTAGCAGCACCGTACAGGCTGATGCTGTAATCCTTGATGATGTACACCGGAATCTTGTTCAAGAGCGGGCGGATGTTCGGATTGTAGTTCTTTTCGAAATACTTCATGAACAGGCTGTCGCGTTCGAGCCAGCGCAGGTCCTTCTGCACCGTACCGCCGGCCAGGTAAAGGCCACCCAGCGGCAAGAACAGCGTGGAGGCGTCGCTTGCAAAGCGGGCGAGCATCTTCACGAACAGGCGCATCATTTCGGCAGCCACCGGGTCGGTGTCGCTGGCACGGCTGATGTACTTGGGGCGATCGTTCGGTTCGGTTTCTTCAATCTTCTTGAAGGCCTCGTTATCGGGAACGCCGCGGGTTTCTTTCCACCATTCATACATGTTGCGCAGGCCCATGCCAGATACGAGCGGTTCTACGCCAGGCACGGTGCCAATCTTCTTTTCCATGTAGTCGTGGAATTCCTGGGAATCCTTGTCGAACGGAGCGAAAGTAGAATGTCCGCCTTCGGAGCAAGCCGGGATGTACTTTTCGCCGTCAAAGGCGAGGAAGCCAACGCCCATGCCGGTACCCGGGCCAATCACGGCCTTGGTTGCCTTCTGCGGGGCAGGCGTGCTGCCGTCGGTATGGACCAGTTTGAAAATCTGCTTGGGGTCATCTACGTCAAGCGTCGGGATGCCGTAGCTGATGGCCATGAAGTCGTTAATCACGAGCGTCGGGATGCCGGTCGCAGCGGAAAGGGCTTCACCGTCCACACTCCAGGGCAGGTTCGTCATCACGCACTTGTTGTTTGCCACCGGGCCCGCGGCACTGATGCACACGTGGCTGGGCTTGAGGTCGGCACGGGATTCCGCAGCGAGCTTGAGCGTTTCGCGGATAGGGGCATCGAGGCCATCGATATCCTTGCTGGGGCACACCGTTTCGAGAATCAAGGTAAACTTGCCATCCTTGTAGCCGACAAGGCCAAGGTTTGTGTTGGTTCCACCAATATCGCCTGCAAGAACTAAGCGGTCAAACTTCGCATCGGGATTAAGCCATTTGATTTCCATAAAAAACTCCATTTATGTCGCTCCGGAATATAGCATTTTTTTAGAAAACCGTCCCCAAGGCCATTTTGCAATCATAAAAAAAGACTTTTTTTTTCGTACACCCGTCCAAAAGGGCCATTTTTTCAAACTTTTTTTGAAAAAAAATGCGGTAATAGACACGACCTACTTTAAGTGCCTTGACGCAATACGCTGTATTGTGCGCGTATTGTAAACGCCATACTAAATTCGCCCCAATCTCCAAATTTTATTACGTTGTTCTTAAAATATTAATTCATATGGAGTATTGTTAGAACAACTTTGTTTGTTATATTTCGCGCCAAACATGTTTACCTCCCCAAATCCATCCCCCGGATTTAAGGGGGCAAACGTGTTCTACAACTACTGAATAACAAACAGGAGATACAGAGAGATGAAAAGAATCCTCTTCGCTTTAGCATCAATCTGTTCGCTAGCATTCGCCCAGACAGGAATCCATGTCGAAGCGTTCGACGAGCAGCTTTACAACAGCAACCAGGCCGCAATAAGGCTAAGAGTCGTAAATAGTACGAACGAGACTTACAACAATGTTTCGCTAAAATACTATATGCCCTACGATGCTAGCCGTACATTGCAGGTAAACCCCTATTATGTTCCGAATGCAACGTTATCGCATAACACGGTCGGCGACCAGATTGAAATATCTATCGATATTCCCACGCTTGCCCCGGGCGTGTTCCCGAGCGAATCCGGCTTGACTTTCGGTATCAACTACTCCGATTGGCAGAGTTTCGACAAAACGGCAAGCCAGAGCTACCCCAACTCTAGCACGTTTGTCACCGACGAAAACATTGCCATCTACATCAACGGTGAGCCCTACCATTTCGTAGGCCCCCTCCCCACAGACCCGGCGGCACCGCGCTTCGTAGGCGTGCAGCCCCAGGTTTCGCAGTTCCGCTCCGCATGGGTTGAAATATCCAACTTCGATGCAGAAAACTCTGCACTGCAGGGCTTCACTGTGGTTGACGCAAACGGGCATGCTACGCAGCTCACTGGCAGCCTCCCCAAGGGCCAGAAGCTGATTATCTGCAACACCTCCGCCAAGAACTGCCCCACGGCCGACGTGACCATCATTGATGGCGACGTCACCTTTGGCCTCGAAGGCGAACTCACCCTCTACGATGCAAACAACAATCCTGTCGATTACATCGCATGGGGTAAAAAAGGCCCGCACGCCGAGGCAGTTGCCGCAGCGAATAGCGACCTGAACACCAACGAATACCTGCGCACCTACTATTCCGACTTCTCCTTCGGTGACCGCGTCTACGAAATCGGCGACTTCTACCGCGCCATCGTTTCGGAGAGCCACAACACCGTGAAGGAATGGAAGTTGTTCTCCGCCTCGGAAATCGAAAAGGACGTCACCTGGCTCCCGGATCCGCAGCCGCTTTCTCTTTCCGATGGTTCTATCATCACGCTTTTTGAAGGCGAATACATGGTGTTCTCATGGGTTGCCGTCAAGAACGCAAAGAAGTACATCCTCACCGTCATCAATGACGCAACGAACGAAATCGCCGCTCAGGTCGAAACCGCAAAGACAAGCGTTTCCGTGTTCCTCCCGTCGGGCACTTACAGGTGGACCGTAGAAGCCTCCCAGACAGGCGACTTCCACACCACTCTCGAAGGGTTGCTCGAGCACAAGGATGACCTCACAAAGCTCACCATCTTGACCAGCGTTTACTCCGACGATCATATCGTCTATGACCTCCATGTCGACCCGCTCGCCGCCCGTAAGGACAGCTACCTTCTCGACCTCCAGTGGGGCTACGAGTTCAACGATAAGAAGGGTGGTACGCCGCACAACCTCTCTGCTTACTACAATGAATACCACCAGATTAAGTTCGCTGATGAATTCGAAGAAAATTTCAATGACGAAGAAAGCTGGAGATGCTGGATTGTCGGCGCTACGATGCTGAACCACTACTACGGTGGCGACATCACTCAGGACGAAATCAAGATGCACGTCAAGGGCGACCCGAGCAACCTTATCCTCCACGCCTTCCCGCACGACTACGGTGGAAGCGGTAGCGTATCTGACATCTTTGAAGCCCTCACGTACGCATTGAACGTCAATGAGACCAGCCTCAACTTCGAATCCGTCCGCCCCGACGAATCCGAACTGAACGAAGCCCTGAGCCAGGGAAGGCCCATCTACATTTGGCAGAGATCTCACATCATGATCATCGACGCCATGCGCCTGAACCCCGCAATAGGCTTGACCGAATACCGCTTCATCAACACCGATAACAACGGTAAATACGAATGGCGTGTTTTCGAAAAAGAAGACCGCATCTATGGCGCATGGGTTCCGTCCAATGTCACCAGCCCCAGAAACGGCGACCCGTCCATTGTGACGGACTCGGATGAAGACGGCCTCTACGACTTCGACGAAATCCACCGTTTCGAGACCAACGAACACAAGAAGGACACCGACGGAGACAAGGTCAACGACCTCGAAGAAATCGTCTCTTACACGCTCCTCCAGACCACTTTCGGTTCCGACTGGAATTATGCCCAGAGTTACGCGTACCCCGTTGTCAAGTTCGAAACCTACGCCGATGTTGATGGCGACGGCCTCCGCGCCGAAAAGGACTTCGACTCCGATAATGGCGGCGCCAGCGACGGCGACGAAGACCTGAACCACAACGGCATCCTGGACGAAGGCGAAACCAACCCGTACGATGCCTCTGATGACGAAGTCATCACCCCGCAGCCTGTTGGCGAATTCCCCGCCCTGTACGCAATCTCCACCCTGCGCTACAAGAACAACATCAACTGCACCAAGGTTAACGGTGATTACTGCGACCTTGCCAGCGCGGGCATCCAGTCCAACGTGTACAACCCGCTGTCTATCGGCGACGACAACCACGTAGGCACCGTCTACTCGCTCGCCTCCATCATGTTCCGTAGCAGGGTTACCATCCACGGGAACGTCGAACTCTACGACAACGCTAGCATCTCGCCGCTTTCCGCCTACTCCTACTACATCATGGGAACCGTGAACAACCATACGCTGGCCGAATGGAATAACACCTTCCCGACGGTCATCGACCTGCCGCCCTTCCAGAACAGCAAGGATTCCACTGTTCCGGCCGGGGAAACCTTCACGTTTGAAGATGGCGATGAATACGGAAGGCTCATCGTCGAACCGGGTGCAACAATCCGCATCCCCGCAGGCGAATTCCGCGTGAACGACCTCAACATCAAGCCGGGTGCAAACATCGAGTTTGTAGAACCGGGCAACCGTTCTGCATTGCACATCAATGGAGAGTTCTTCTGGCGTGGAAACATGAACTACAGCGATGCCCAGCTCAAGACCATTGCTAGCGGCTTCGAAGTACTCATCCACACCTACGACAGGGATTACTTTGTTGATAGTCCGCTCGCCGCAAGGCTTGTCGCCCCGTATTCTACGGTCAATTTAGGACAAAATCAAGTTGTTTTCTATGGAAGTGTGATTGCCTCCAAGATAAATGTCTTTGATTTTGCTATTATAAAGAACGTACAATACGGATTTAATTACTAATCCTAACAGGAGGCGAAAATGAAACTCGTTCCACTATGCACCTGCGCCCTTGCCGCTAGCCTTTATGCGGCAGAGTGCAGCTTTACTAAGCCTGCAAATGGAAGCAGTAGTGCCAGCATGATTGATGCGTTATACCCGGCAACAGCGCTCTACCTGTTCGAAGCCGACTACCTCGACCTTTCGAACATGGATAAGCGTGAGCCTGCGGTAGCTAATGTTTCCGGAAGCGATACCGTATGGATGTACAGGTCCGAACTGGACTCTACCCTTATCGTCATCGTTTCTGAAAAAGTGGTGAAGGTGGCACGAGTTGCTTACTCCAACGACCCCAATGATGCCGTAGACTCGCTTTACTCCGTACACCATGACGCTGTATTCAAAGACGAGTTCCCGCGACTGCAAAAGGCCGGCGTTTACAAGGGTACAGCTGAACAGGCCGATTCCCTTGCAAATCACGCCATGGAACTTTGCCGCCGGTTCTACAGCAGAGAATTTGGCTACACCGGTTGTGAATTCAACCCTCCTGACCGCAGAAGGCGCAACGACGGGCATGACATTGACGCAGTCGACATGCCGCTTGCCCTGAGCGCAGTGGCAGGCGTACACAGCATAGCCCTTGATACGCTGAATTACTGCCCGGATTACAGGTACCCGGCTCCAGATACGGCAACAGTCCCTCCTGATACTACAGTTCCTCCCGATACTTCAACCACCCCTGATGCCATCCTGGGCACAGTCAAGGCGAAGGCTGCATTTTCCAAGATAAAGCCGGGGCTTTACCGCATCGACAATGTCGTGCCGGGAACCCCTTACAAGGCCTTCAGCGCCAATGGGCAGCTCTTGGAACAGGGCACCTTAAAGGGCGACATCTTCGCCGCCCCGACGCTGCCCGTTATCTTGCAGATTAGCGGGAAACGCACGCTCTTCTTGAAGTAGGAACAAACTATTTAACAAGCGCCTGCCAATGTGCGGGCGCTTTTTTTATTTAGTCTGTAAAACAATGTCTATAAATTTTATTACATTATTATGTTGTTTTTATTATCAAGGATAAAGAATGAAACACTCCGCATTCAAAATCATCCCCTACCTCGCAGGCCTTACCCTAGGCTCGCTGCTTTTCACCGCCTGCGGTGATGACGATAGTTTCTCTCCGGTCTCAAGGGACCGCGGGTACGAGTACGCCTACACGTCGGCAAAGGACTTGTCGAAAACGCCGTGCGACTCGATGCGCAAAGGCCGCGAAGCCGTTATCGGCCGCGATAAAGACCTCTATGAGTGCATTTTTGACAAACAGGATTCCCTCTACCTCTGGGTCGGCGAAAACGACACGCTCACGGCAACCGGCAAGAAGTTCGTGCGCGAGGACGAATCCAGCAGTTCTGAAGAAGACGACGACTCTAGCAGTTCTCGGGCATCCAGCAGCTCTGAAGAAGACGATGACAGTTCCAGCAGTTCGCAGTCATCCTCGAGTTACAGTTCTTCAAGCAGCAGCTCATCATCGAGCAGTTCCTCCAGTAGTTCCTCAAGCAGCTCTTCGAGCAGTAGCTCCTCCAGCAGCAGTTCCTCGAGCAGCAGTTCCGAAGACACCAAGGAATCGCACTTCAACCCGAACATCACTTACGGGACAATGAAGGACCCCCGCGACAACAAGACCTACAGGACCGTTGTTGTCGATGGAGTCACCTGGATGGCCGAAAACCTGAACTACGAAGACCACACCATAGGGAAATCCAACTGCTACGACGATGAAGCCGAAAATTGCGAACTGTACGGCCGCCTATACAGCCGCGATGCGGCCATGAACGACAGCAGGTGCAAATACAAAAGCAGCTGCGATTTGGGCGATGGCCCCATACAGGGCGTATGCCCAGACGACTGGCACATCGCGACAAAAGCAGAAGCGCAAAGCCTGTTGAGTTACGTTACTTCTACAGCATCATTGAAATCGGCGGCATCGACTTGGAGCACTCCGGGTACCGACAACTACGGTCTCTCCTTCGTGGGAGCCGGGAACTGGGACAACACTGACGGCTTCGAGGATATGCACTACTATGAAGTCATGTGGCTTTATGCAGCGAGTACCTACCAGTATTTCCTCCTGATATCCTCTACTGCAGACATCTGGGACTATAATTCGAACGAATACTACGCCACCGTCCGCTGCATAAAGGGCAAAGCGGCTCCAGTCTCGTCAAGCTCCAGTTCCTCAAGTTCAATGTCGAGCAGTTCCTCGAAACCCGAACCCCTCCTGGAGGCCGGCACGCAGTTCAACACGAACATCACTTACGGCACCATGACAGACTCACGTGACAGCAAGACATACAAGACCGTAAAAATCGGAAACAAGACATGGATGGCAGAAAACCTCAACTACGCCGGTAACGCAATAGGGCTATCCTTCTGCTTCAACGACGAAGACCGTTTCTGCGATGTTTACGGCCGCCTGTACAGCCGCGATGCGGCAATGAACGACGGCGGGTGCAACAAAACTAGTTGCGACCTAGGCGATGCTCCCATACAGGGCATATGCCCCGACGGCTGGCACATTCCGTCAGAATCCGAAATGTTAAGCCTGTTAAGCCTTGCGGGCAATAAAGCCCTGCCGCTGATATCGGCAAAGAGCTGGAAAGGGTCTATTGAAGAAGAAAGCAACAGTCTTGGGCTATCCCTGATCGGGGCCGGAGACTTCGACTCTAGTAAGCATTTTGAGCACCTCGGCGAAGATGCTTTCGTGTGGGTTTATAACGAAGGCGGCCAGACTTATTTATTAATCCGAAGCTCCGACAACCATGCAGCGGTCTTTCAGTATACCAGCACACAAATGCACATCAGCGTACGCTGCGTGATGGACTAATTTACATCAGTTAAGAGTATGGGTCCGGCGTGTATAACGCCGGACTTTTTAATTTTTCTCGAATTCCAGGATGTCGGCCTGGAGGGTCATATCGTCGGGGAAATATTTCTGCGCTAAGCGGAGCAGGCGGAGCGCTTCGTCGTCGCGCTTTTGGGCATGGGCGTCGTAAGCCATGTTCTTGAAGCCGAAAGTAGATTCGGCGTTGCCCTGCTTGGCGGCAAGTTCGTAGGCAGATTCCGCGCGATCATAGAACTTTGCATCGTAGGCAAGGTTCCCGAGGAAAATGGCAGCATCGCTGAAGTCGGGCTTGATTTGCACCAGGTTGTTGAGCACATCCATCGCGACAAACTGCTTGTTGTCTTCGGCAAGTACGTCGGCCAGTTTGTACATGGTAGCAGTATCGTCAGGGCGAATTCCGAGTGCTTCGCGGTAAGCGCCTGCACTTTCTTCGAACTGTTTATTCAGGCGGTACACATCGCCGAGATACACCAAAAAATCGACTTCGTCCGGGTGCGCGGCATAGCCTTCGCGGATAACGGCAACGGCGCGTTCGAAATCGTTAAGCGCAATGTTTGCCTCCGAAAGCTGGTAGACAATGCTTATGTCGTCCTTGTCGAGCTGGTAGGCCTTCTCGATGGCGCGGAGGGCGCCGACCCCGTCACCGGTTTTACTGTAGGCTTCGCCTAAGTAAAGCCAACCGGAAACATTTTCCGGTTCCAGTTTCAATGCGCGATGATACGCCGCCACGCATTCCGGGTACTGGCGCAAGCGGAAATAAACGCTCGCCATGTTGAAAAGCGCCGGGGAAAACTTACCGCTCGAGTAATCCACTGCCTTGCGGTACGTGGCGGCAGCTTCAGCATACATTTCGCTCTGGTAATAACTGTTGGCGATATTGAAACTGGTGGCGACGGGGTCCGCCCCGCGGGATTCCGCCTTGCGGTAAAGCGTTATGGCCTGCTTGAATTTGCCGTCGCGATAAAGGGTGTTCGCACGTTCCATCAAGTCGTATGCGGTCTGTGCCGCAAATGAGCATGCAGCAAAAACGAGTATTGTGCCAACTAAAGTCTTCATCGCATCAGTCCCTAAACTTCACTTCGAACGGCTGTTCCATTCCGCAGAAAGGTACCGCCTTCCCGCCCTTTTCTGCAGGCGCAAACTTCATTCGCCCGAGGGCCTCGCGGCCGGCCTGCGCCAAGCCCGAACCCGCCGGGGATTCTTCGATAACCTTGATATCGTAAACGCGGCCGCCCGCATCGACACAGAACGAAAGCCTGAGCATGGCGTCAATTTCGTTGTCACGGATTTTGGCCGGCACCTGGAAATTGGGGTAAGCATGGCTTTCGGGCTTTTTATCTACATCGCCCTTTTCGGTAGAAAGCGCACCCCCGCGAAAATCAGCCACAAGTTCTTCATTGATGGCGGCACCCGCACTCCCCGAGGCAACCCCCAGGTTCATTGCAAGGCGCGGGCCAGCCTTCGGCGAACGCGAATTGGATTTCTGGCGGTTCGGCTTGCGGGCGGGCTTTTTCTTCTCTACTTTCTTTTCGGTTTCTTCAACCTTCTTTACGGCGATTTCAGTCTTATTGTACTTCTTTTCGTGGAACACCTTCCCTGTCAGGAACATGTTCGCAAGCGTCACCGAAAACACCAGCAAGGCACTTGCAAGCACAGCCGCGAGCAGGATAGTAAAACGCTTAAAAATTTTCTTTAGAAAGTTAAACATTCCGCGTCACTCACTACACACTCTTATTCAGCCTGCGCCGCGATGGAAACTTTTTTCACTCCGGCGAGATTGCACATGTCGATTACCTGCACCAGCACGCCCGTTTGCGCGCCCTTGTCTGCAATCACCACAGCTTCACGATCCGGCGTTTTTGCAAGAGACTGCTTCAAGATATCTTGAAGGCTCGCCAAGTCCACCTGGCGTTCGTTCATGTGGATTGTGCCTTCACGCGTAATGGCGATAAGCAGGTTTTCCTTTTCGAGCTGGCTTGCGGATTGCGCCTGGGGTTTGGTTACATCCACGCCCGTTTCACGCGTAAAGGAAGACGTCACCACGAAAAAGATGAGCAAGATGAACACGATATCCATCAGCGGGCCCATCTCGATGCCCATATCCTTCTGCTTTTTTCTCGGCAAATTGAATTCCATAGTCAAACCCTTACGAGCCTTTTCTTTCCACAAAATAGTTTTCGATTACAGTCGCGCCCAGTTCCATTTTCTGCTTCAGGACTTCGACGCGTTCATCCAGGCGCTGTTTCAAAAGCGTAAGCGGGAAGGCCACCAAAAGCCCGCTCTGGGTCGAAATAAGCGCTTCAGAAATGCCATCGGCCATGAGCACCGGGTTCTGGTTCCCGTACAAGGTAATCACATTGAACGTAGAAACCATTCCCGTCACCGTACCGAGAAGCCCAAGGAGCGGGGCCGCGGCCGCCATCACGGAAATCACGTGGTTGCCCTGTTCCATGTAGCGCACGGTCTTTATCATGCGGACCTGCATGTAGTCGCGAAAGCCTTCCGGGTTGTTCGACGCCACGTCTATCGCATAGCAGAGTTCGCGAGACAAGAGCCCGCCACGCTTGCGCAGGCGACGCACCGCCTTCTTGACGCTGGGCGGTTCTGCATTCTTTTCGTCCTCTTCGATTCCACCGTTCAGGTCTACGCGCATGCGCTTGATGACCCTGTGGATATCTTTGCGGAAGAAATCCGACCCGATGCGGAACCAACTGGAAAACAAGAAATAGAATCCGACAACTCCGGCGAGGAGAATCGGGAGCATCACCACGCCACCGGCCTGGTACGTATTCTCCAGCGATTCGATAAATATGTAGAAGGAGTTATTCATCCTTCCCGAAAATCCTATTCAAAAGCGAAGTGCTCTGCACGTAGAGTTCGCTGGTGACTTTTTCAATCTTTTCGCTCAACAGGCCATGCAAAATCATCACGGGGATAGCGATGATCAAGCCGGTTTCCGTCGTCACGAGCGCTTCGGAAATACCGCCCGCAAGCACACGCGCATCGTTCGTGCCCACTTCGGTAATGACCGTGAACAACGTGATAATACCAGTCACCGTACCGAGCAAGCCGAGCAACGGAGCAACGCTACCCATGGCCGCCAAAAGGCCCATGCGGCGTTCCAGTTTGGGCTGTTCCCTGAGCATGGCCTCTTGCAAGGAGCGTTCGGCAGCCTCGCGGGATTCACCAGCCTTGTTGAGCACGGCAAAAAGCACCATCGCAAGGCTCGTGCCCTTCTTGAGGCAATAATTTGCAGCTTCTTCGTAGCGGGCTTCCTTCACCATCGTGGCAAGTTTCTTTTTGAAGTGCTTGCCGATATGCCCGCGGTAGTTGAGCATGATGAAGCGTTCCAGGCTGAGCAACAGCGCAAGGATTGCGACCAGCAACAGCGGGTACATCACGATGCCGCCCTTCTTGAAGAACGCCTGCAGTTCTTCGGTCCAGGTGAGTTCCTTCGTATCGGTGATGGAATTCTTGACAGCCTTGTTCTGCAGCACGTCCATGGGGACAGCGATAACGGTAGTAGATGCCTGCGGCACCTCCGCAGCGGCGCTATCAGTAGCAGCACCTGCAGAAGCGGCACCTACGGCACCAGCCAGCGATACGGCCTTGCGGATGCCCGCAGCCATCTCTTGCGGGAGCGAGGCATTCCATTCAAAAATCTTCCCCTGGAGCGCCCCCGAACGGAGCAATGCCTGCACATCGCCGTTGTCAAGTGCGACCTCCCCCAGGAACACCGTCCCGAGGCGCAAACGGTTCACGTCTACATCGGGGCGCGTTCCGACCTGGGAACGCATCTTCGCGTAATCCTGCGTGTAGGTCAGTTCTTGGCGCAGGAGCAAATCCTTCATGTAGGCCTGCACGGCACCAACCATATTCGGCACCTTCTTTTCGGCTTCATCAGAAGCTTCGTGCAAGCGCAGCAGGCGGCCGTCCATTCCGACAGGGTAATCGCCCGTCACGTCGCCAAGCGTCTTGTCGATCGAAAGCTTTACCTGCGTATTGAGCGCATCGTAAGAGCTCTCTTCGGATTTCGCGTTTTCTTCGGCTTCGGTCGTGACGTTCTTGCTTGCCATCACCTCTTCGCTCACGCGGCCCAAATCGGTCGAAAGTTTGGAGTAACGGCCGTCGAGTTCGCGTGTTTCAGCCTGGTGTTCTTCGGTCAACTGCGATTCGGCATAACGCTTGCGCCAGTGTTCCGCCTCGAGTTTTTCGAGCGAATCAGCCTTCTGCAAACGGATGCGGGTCAAAGCCTCTACTTCGCGCTGCAAATTGCGCACTTCCACCATCTGCAGGGAATCCTTGATGCGGGCCTCGTCTTCGGCAGAGGCCTTCTTTTCGCCCGAAGACCACGGCCATGCAAATGCAGATGTTGCAAGCGAAAGGAGAATTGCGACAGACAAATTTTTAAACATCATTATTCCCCCCTCACCACGGAAACGCTAACCGGCAGGGTTACAATCTGCGGGGGTTTCCTTGCCTGCTTCACGTCAATCGCGAGTTTCACCGCGCTGCGTTCTTCCAGGTTCAAATCTTCGTTCCATTCGTACACCACCTGGCCGTTTTCGACACGCCTCACCAGGCTTCCGAAAACAGAACCGTTCTCGTCGCTATAAACCATCCACTGGTTTCCAATGCGCAAGATGGTCGCATTGATAAGTTCACCGTTCTTGCGTGTAAGAGGGGTGTTGATAACGGCCACTTCGTCGCCAAACTTGGTCTCTTCGGCAATAAGCGACTTGAGTCGAGAAAAGGCTTCTTCTTCGCTTGCGTTCCCGCTTTCGATATCGCGAGTAAGCGATTTTGCGCGGTCAAGCCTCGTTTCGCGTTCCCACGGCACAGTCTGCGCGATTTGCGTTTCGAGCTGGTGCCCGATAGTCGCAAGCGCATTCCTCAGGGCCTTGCGCTTGGCGGCCACGTTGTCGGTGCGGTTCTTCGCGCGCGCCTGCTTGCTGCGTTCTTCTTGCAGCTGTGCAGCCACTCCGCGGATCTTTCCATTCAGGCTATCGATTTCGGCGCGACGGCGTTCCGTATCGGCCTTGTAGCGCTGCTGGAGTTTCTTGTAGCGGGAATCATCCGCCTTGAGCATCGAATCCGTCGACGTTATCTGACGATTCAGCTTCTGGATTTCGGAATTCAGCTTTTCCTTTTCGAGCTTGAGGTCGCGAATCTCGGATTCATGGTCGGCAAATGCCCACCCCGACATCATAAGCACTAAAAGCACAAAAGGCAACAAATTAATTCTTTTCATAACTTTCCGCAATAGGTTTAGTTCAAAAATTACATTATTAAAACACCCGAACCCGCCAAAAATGTCACCCCATTTTATTTATTCTTTTCATTTTGGGGCAACTTTTCGCAGATTACAGGCCGTTCCGGGTCCTTCGGGTTGCATATTCCATTGACTTCGCGTTCCAGGATACTCGAATTCATCTTTTCGAGGTAGTAACGGCTCACCATAGCGCTGCGGCACTTCGGTAAAGTCATATCCCAGCCACGGTCGGCGCACCAGTTCCAAAGGTATTCCTTGCAGCCGTTCTTTTCGGCATCTTCAAGGCATTCCTTTTTAAGTTCGGAACAGTCGGCAATATGGTTGCTTTCAAAACCGCTTGCCACGCAGTAGCGCTTGAGCCCGTCGCCATAGGCATCGGACTTGTCTTTGTCACTGATGGTATCGGGCAAGAACAAAGACCACTTGGTAGTATCCAGCATCATCGCCGCCTTCACGCCCGAGGCATAGCAGGTCTTGGAAGATCGAATCAGCTGATTGTATTCACCATCATTCGCATAGTATTCGTAGGCATGCGCATTGGCTTCAATCAGGCCGTACTTTTCGACATCTTCTACCGGCATGTCCGAGCAGTATACATCCTGGTAAAGCCTGCAGCCGCGCGAGGCCCAGCTCTTGTTTTTGCCTTCAGAAGTCACGTCGCAGTTGGCAGAGGCGATGTGTTCCAGCGACACGCCGTTCTCGCCTTCGACATAGAACGGGAACGTCGATTTCGCCATCCCGCTGAACACGCCCATACCGTTTTCGATATTCGATTCCGGAACAACACGCGAATCGGAAACAGAGCCCTTTACTTTGGTCTCGTAATCTATGTAGTGTTCGTCCGTCGTGTAGAATACAACCGACACGGGGCCAAGCGGCATCATCATGTTCGGCAAGAACAATGTATCGAGCGCCTGGATACCGCCAATACTCTGCTTTGTCGTGTAACCGAGATTCTGCTGGTATTCTAGCGGGTCGTGCATGGCCATACCCATATAGCCCTCTGAATCCGGCTCCACGAGGCCACTTATCATCTTATTGATGGTCGTGTTCATCGATTCCTCGTTTTCCATACCGTATTGCAGAATAGATATCACGCCCTTGATGGACTTGTCATAATCCAGCGCGCATTTCACGGTCTCCATGTCCAGCGGGAATTCCAGGAACTTGATGTGCACAGTGTCGCTTCCGTCGCTTTCAATCCACTCGAAACTTCCATCCTGCTGAGGCACGCTGAGCCCCTTGACCTTCACGGGAACGGGAACGGTCGCCTGCGCACGGAACCTTGATTTCGCCGTCTGGCCCGCACTATCCCACTTAAAGAAGGCTTCCATCGTGTAAGTTTCACCAATGAGCCCGTAATAGGCCTCGTCATTTTTCGCAAAGCAGTTCGGGTTGTCTGCAATCGGCTCAAGCTCGACCGTCGTACTTTCGGCAGAACTACTGAACGTTCCCGTCACCGTCACGTAGGCGCTGTCGTAGAACGCGAAGCCTTCTGCAGCAGTCTCGTCAAGTTCGTAGACCTTCGAAAAACAGATTCTGGTCTCACCGTCGGCAAGGACATAGCCGTAAGTGTAGATGCCCGTATAGACATCACGTTCCTCGGGGTAGTATTCCCACGGGCCATGGAAATCACAGGCAACAAGCACGAGCGCAAATGCACAGAGGAGTTTAGAAATAGTATTCATAGTTCAGCATAATCGGCAAATAGGGGAACTGCGAAATAGAAGTCTTCTCTGGCGGGTTCTTGCTCGTATCGTAGAAGGTATAGAACATGTTTTCGTGGTCGGTCAGGTTGATGATGGTCCAGCTAAAGTTCCACTTGCCTTCGCGCCCGATATCAATGGCCTTTATGTCTAAGCGGAAGTAGTCCGTTTGCCTACCCGCATTGCGGCTGCCCGGCAAGACCGTTATCTTGTCCGTGTATTCCTGGTTACCCAGTTCCTGCGGGTAGTAGTACCCCTTGTATTCGCTGATAGGCATACCGGCAGAATACTTGAGCGCAAGCGAAGAACGCAAATAGCGGCCCTTGACTTTATGCTTCCAGAGGGCATCCTCGTCGCCCTTCCAGTTGATACCCAAGTCCAGCTTTAATGCGTATGGCTGGTGCCAGCTCGGGAAATATGCATTGGTGCCATCGTTCGTCTTGAGTACGCTTATGCCCTGGCTCCAGTTGATTCCTCCGAACCACCAGCCCTTATTCTTGCGCAGCGAAAGTTCGTAACCAAAGGAGTAGCCTTCTGCCGTACCAAAGCCATCGGCCACGACAAAATCATCAGAAGCCGTTTCTTCGTTGCTGTCGAGAACCGCCTGGAACGTGTTCAGATTATTCTGCGTCTTGTAATAGACACCCACGGTTGCATCGTAACCTTCAAATAGTTCACGGTGGCTATATTCTGCGGCAATGAGCCACGAAGAAGCCGGCTTGATATGCTTACCCTTGGTGGTCGTAGTCGCCGGGTAGTAGAATTCGTTGAGCGTTTCCTGGTCGGTATACACAATCGAGTTCAGGTACTGCAGGTAATAACCACCATAAATTTCTACGGACTTTGTATCGTCAATATTCAGCGTGAACGACAGGCGCGGTTCTACGCCAAAGTGTTCTGCCGCCGTCTGGTAGTTAAAACGCATGCCGTATTGCAGCAACAAATCGGGAGTCACCTTCCAGGCGTCTTGCACGTAGGCCACATGGTGGAACGCCTTCTGGATATCGGCAATCTTCATAGAAGACATCTGTTCCTGGTAACGTTCGTAGTCGTATTCCAGTTCGTAGCCCGCAGTGAAAGTATGGTTGTCTATACCGCGGTAGTTGAGCCACTGCTTGCCCGCAAAAGTGTAGAGGAACATTTCAATCGACATCAAGTCGCCGACTTCCATCGTCTGGTAGAACTTGCTGTATGCAAGCGTCGCATTGTAATCCCAGTCGCCGTTGATGCGGTGCGTGATGTTCACGGGAATCGCGACGTTACCCCAGTCCATGTAAAGCGGGTCAAAACTCAGGCGGTCCTTGCCCACGTAGAAACTGAACTTGAAGCGGGTATCTTCCGTCAGGTTGTACATGAACGTGCCCTGCAAGTCGGTAAATTCGTAATCGAGCGCAAGATCCAGGAGCCCGACGGCATTCATCAGGTCGAGCATGAACCCGATGTAGGTAGTACGGCCGGCGACAACCCAGCGGGCATCGCCCTTGTGGCCTTCGGTGTGGAGCTGGGCGGCAAACGTGCTTATCTTGACACTCGACTTGCTGAACCATTCCTCAACGGTATCCTGACCGCCCGCGCGTCCGTCCATCTTGAGCACGGAACTCAGGCGGTTGCCGTACTGCGCCGGGAACCCGCTCTTGTAGAACTGCACATCGTCGATACCTTCCACAAGGAAGGTGCTGAACAGCCCGAAAAAGTGCACCGGAGAATACACGACCGCGTTATCGAACAGGAACAAGTTCTGGTCGGCGGCACCGCCGCGCACGTAAATCTTGGAACTAAAGTCGGAACTTGCCACCACGCCCGGCAACGCCTGGATGCTCTTGATGACGTCGGCTTCGGCAAGGCCCGGCATGCGCTTGATGGACTTTGCGGAGACAACCGATTCACCCGGCTTGCGCTTGGGGCGCTTGCGCAACTGCACCACGACCTTCTTGAGTTCGGTCACCTTCTCGTTGCCACCGCCAGCGAGGAGCGCATCGACATCGACGTCTTTAGGCTCTGCGGTATTGGCGCCCGAAGAATCGGGGCGTTGCGGGGTGCCCCCGCTCGAAGGGGTAGCGGATGCCGAGTCAGCGGCAGAAGCGAGGGGAAGACTTTCCCCTTCTGCCTTATTAGAACTGTCCGACTCTGCAAAGGCATCGCCCAGCACCTGCGAGAAGGAGCGCTCGGCGCCGGTGTAGACAAGTTCATAACATTTTTCCTTCTCGGCACCCGCCGTGTCGGAATTGGTCACGCAAACATTCCAGAGCGTATCTTCCGGGAGAACGACGCTGAAAGGCGCACCGACCGTAGTCTGCAGCGCCTCGCCCGACTCGAGGATTTCCACGTTCAATTTTTCGCCCGCGGCAAAGGAGGCATCTTGCACCACACCATTGAAGGTGATTCCCTGCACCTGTGCGGAATCTGCAGCAACGCCCTCGGAACCGGCCGCCGGCCCCTGCGCCAAGGCAGCACCCGCCGCCAATAAAAAAACAATGCCAGTATATTTCTTCAACAAACTTCTCGTATTCCGAAAAAAAATAGCAAATAGGAATCCCTATTTGCCCATGTAACACCTTGCGGTGGTAAAAGTGTCACCTTATTTTTGAATAAATACAAAAAAGGCCGCATTTCGCGACCTCGCACTGAAAACTAGAACTTGCCCACAGTCACGCCGGCGTAGAAGCCAGGCCACCAGCGGCCCTTGTGCTTGTCGTTGCCGAAGTCGTCGTGGTATTCTGCCAGGGGCTTCACCAAGATTTTGTCGGCATAGCCGCGGGTTGCCACGTTCACCGTGCCGCCCACAGAGAGGCCAAAGCCCGGGAAGAGTCGGCTGGTATAGCCCAGGCGCAGGCGGTGATGGTAACCATCTTCGTAATCGTGCCTGTTGAACATGCGTTCGTGGAAATTCAGGAACATGTATTCAAGTTCAAAATGGCTACCGTACTTGCCGAACTGCGTTCCGAGACCGACACCGCTTTCGTACACGTCACTGAAGTGTTCAAACTCCGTGCCCTTTTCAATCAGGCGAGCGCCTTCGAGGGCAGTGTAAAGGTAAGCCGTACCCATGTGGAGGGATATTCCGAGAGCGCCCATTTCGTTGAAGGAACCCGTAACGCTCCACACGCCGTTACCGACAATGTTCAAGAGGCCTATCGGAGTAGATTCGCAGTGGCCGCAAATGTTGATAATGCCAACCTGGGGGCCTTCGGAACGGCCGGCGATATTCATTACAGAAACCTGCGCTCCGTTCACCTTGCCCGCAATGTTCATCGCACCAGAAACTTGCACATCGGTTTCGCCCGCAATGTTCATTGCGCCGGTCACCTGCACATCGCCCTTTTTCGCGACGTTCATCACGCCAGAAACTTGCACATCAGATGCTCCTGCAGAGTTCAAGACGCCGGTCACCTGCACGTCGGACTGTCCCGCATAATTGAGTACCGGAGAAACCTGAGCGCCTTGCACAGAATCGCCAGCAAAGTTCAGCGTACCGGAAATCTGCGCACCAGAAGACTTTTTAGTAGCGACGTTCACCGTCGATGCAATCTGCGCACCGTCAAAGGATTCTGCATAGTTGGCCAAGCCGCTGAGCTGCACACCTTCAAAATGCGCATTCACGCCATTGTAGAAATCCGTCACCTGCAAGCCATGCATCTCTTTTTCTGCGACGTTCACGAAAAGGCTCAATTGCGTTCCAAGCATGTAATCTTCAGTCTTCGCGACAAAGAAACCAATCTGGATTCCCTTGCGCGGCTGCTTATCGATATCTGCTGCATTGAATGTCACGCGGTATTTACCATTGTGGTCCAGCGAATCGAGCGAGCATGCAATAGGGTCACCAGCGGCGCAAGTTCTTTCACCGCCGATTTCACCGCGGAGCACCGTCTTTTCGGCACTTACGGCAGCAAACTGCTTGTGCGAAAGTTTTTCACGGCGATTATCCTGAAGTGTCACCACAGCTTCGCTGTATTCTGCAGGGCGTTCCAGGCGGATAATGTACTTGCCTGCAGGGAACCCGAGGCTCATCGCACGGCCAGACTTCTTGTAGAGTTCCGCAACGAGTTCACCGTTCGCATCGCGGATGAACAGGCGGCCATCCACATCCTCATCGAGTTCGAGGCCAGCGCTTGTGCTGCGGAGGTCCGTCATCACCACGTCGCCCGTACCGGCAAGGTTCATGTCACGGCTCGGGTGCTGTGCGCCGCCCATCGTCTTTTCTGTGCGCTGCAAAGTTTCGTTAAAGGCAAACTGGTAGGCTTCAGACAAAGTGACCTTTCCGTCACCGCTCAGGTCGCCAGCACCGCGCAGCCCGCTCACCAGCGAATGCGTGAAGAACGAGCCCTTCAGCTTATCGCTTTCCTGGCTAGATTCATCTTGCGTGCTGCTCGTAATAAAGGCATAGCCCTTCATGTCGCTGCTCTGGTCCACCATAAAAGCGGGCACGGCCACACCGCCCTTGAGGCGCGTAATCGCTCCCGATCCGCAGGCGTCAATCACCGCAATCTTCACGTCGGCACTCAGCGCGTCAATGCGCTTGCGCAGTTCCTTCCATGCATAAATCTCGGCACCAAGGCGCAGGCCCTTTTCGTCGGCATGGCCGCTGTAATAGAACAGCACTTCGTTACGGCCACCCGCATTCTTGTTCTGCGAAACCCTGCGGTCAAGGCCATCAAGTTGCTTTTGGAGGGCAGCAACGCCCGGTTCCTTCACAAGGATTACATTACCCGGCTGCACACCGCCCATTTCACTGAGCACCTTTGCAAAAGACCTGGCGTCTGTTTCGGCATAGCGGAGCACGGGGCGACCCTGGCCGCCGTAGTTCGCGCTCACCGCGACCACATAGCGGTTAATACGGTTTTCGTTTGCCTGGGGGGCCATCGGGGCAGCACCCACCTGCGCTGCGAAAATAAACACGAACACCAATGTCATCAACGGCAACAACAGCGACGCGTCCAAATTATCAAGAACTCTTCTCATCATCTTACTTTCCCTCCACCTTGCGCACCGAGAGGCTAACCTTGTTTATACCAGAACGCTTGAGTACTGCGTCCACATCACTTGCATTCAGTTCGAACGCATCACGCGAAGTCAAGAAGAAGAACTTCTCGAATTTCGGTGCGTTATCCAGTTTGTACGCAAACGGGAGCGTCGTCATCTTGCCCGGTTCAAGGGCAATCGCCTTGTTGCCTTCGGCCATGTGCATCGTGAGCGTGCCGTTGCCGTCCATGCTAAAGAGCAGGCCAAAGCATTTCTCCGGCACGGAGTAGCGCAACTGGATTTCGTCGCCTTCGCGGGCTTCGTCCAGGTTCGACATCTGCACTGCACTGTCGCCAATCTTTTTCCAGACTTCCATGCGGGCGTCCAAGCCCTTGATGCGCGTATCGCCCATGGAATTTTCCACTTCGGTAACCATCGCGACGTCCATGACCTGCGCACCGTTACCTTCTACAGCCGGGGCAGTGAGTTCACGCTGGCTAAAGAGTGCCACCGACACCACTGCAAGCACAAGGGCCGCAGCGGCAGCGAACTTCACGAGCCTAAAGTTCACAACATTGCCAGCGCCGTTCCTGCTAGCACCGGCACGTGCCGACATGGCGTCCATCTTTTCCGAAAGCTTTTCGAACGGCAACTTCTTCAAGATTGCCGCATTATCTTCGCGCATCATCTTCACGCGGCCAGCGAAGATCTCGTCCGTCGCCTCCATGTCGCGAATCTCGCGCATTTCCTCGGCAGGCAAGTCGCCCGTCAAGTATTTTTCCAATTTCCAGTCGGGAATCATCACTTCACCTCCAGGTTCTTAAGTTTCGCCTGCAGCCCGCGCAAACGCTTGCGGACGCCGCTTACAGACAAGTTTACTTCGCGCGCCGTCTCTTCGAGAGTCATGCCATCCACATAGTGGAGCACCGCGATGGTGCGGCTAGATTCCGGCTCCTTCGAAAAGAGCTTCGCCAGAATGCTCTGCGCACCGTAGCCATCCTGTTCATCGTCCACGCAGGCGATGTTCAGGAGCATCTCGCTAGAATCCACATCGAGCCCCCTACGGTGCTTGTCGCGGATTCGGTTCAGGCAGAGGCGCGTCGCCGTATTCCACAGGAGGCTGCTCGGCTGTGTAAGGTCGAGCGTTTCCATGCGGTCGAATATGCGGAGGAAAACCTCCTGTACCATATCCTCGGCTTCGGCGCTATCCTTCAAGAGGGCGCTGCAACGGCGGTAAACCATCGGGGCGTACGTCTCGTAGAGCCTCGAAAGTTCCTGCCTATCCGTTGTATTCTTGCCTTTCATACCTCTGTAACACTTGGAGTGGTCAAAAGTGTTACCACAAATTTAAAAAATTATAGGGCCAACGAAAATCCGAGCCTGTAAGCGCATTTTCCGGCATGCACAGGCAGCCCATTTTTGGCCTTTGTGCCCGGAATTACCACTTTTCCGCGGATTTTGAACCCCGCCGTGCCCAAAATTTCCTTGAGGGAGGCCACCATGCCGGAGGTCTGCCTGCAGAAAAAATTGAACGGGAAGGGGGTCGTGCAGCTGGTAATTATATAGGCATCCTTGCCCTTGTGGAGCGGTTTGGGGATTCCGAGCTTGGATTCGGCCATCAGCGCATACACCATACGGTCAAAAAGCGCCTTCAAGGTACCCGGCATGTTGCCCCAGTAAACCGGAGCCGCCACCACCAAAACGTCACAATCGATAATCTTTTCGGCCACGCGGTGAGCGTCATCGGCCGGCATGCAGCACGTACCGCAATTGCGGCATTGCATGCAGCCCCTGCAGGGGGCAAACTTCAGGTCGTTCACGTTAACGATTTCCACCCGCGTATCGTCCGAAAAATCGCCCAGGTGGGAATTACTGGCACCGTCGGCAAAGCGTTCCACAGCCTGCGAAATCATGCCGTGCCTGCGCGGGCTTGCGTTTAAAATCAGAACCTTCATAAAGCCTCCCTTTTTAAGGTATAACACCCCAGGGAGGCAAAAGTGTTACCGATTTTTTAGAATTTCGCCAAAAATTCCTTTGCGTCGCAGCTTTCGACCAGGTCGCCGAGCAGTTTTTGCAGCCTTTCGAGCACAGCACAGCCCGCATGCTCAAACACCACCACCTTCTTAAAGCGATCACGATGCCGGAGCAAAAATTCCAGGTTATTCATGTCCGTTTTCGGGAACCCGTAACCCAAGAAGTATATCTCCTGAGCATTTTTCAGGTAATAGTCCGCCTTGCTCCAGAGCAGGTTAAAAAGGCTCCCGCGCAAAAAAGATTCCTTCGCATGCGCCATCGGGATGTAGATAGGCGTATCTTCGCGGTAAATCGGGAAACTCCTGTCGCAGGGTTCCACCTGGCACACGTTCTTGAGGTCGAGCGGGTCCGATGCCCCCTTCACCGGGTACCAGTTGAGCGAACCGTGAAGTTTGATAAGGTCCACCGTGAGCGTCCGCGGGGCACGTACCGCACTCCGGTCCGCAGGGTCTATACGCACGCCGTAATCCACCGCCACGCGGGCAGCAAGTTCCGGGTCGGCAGTAATCACGTCTTCGATAAGCGTGTCGTAATTGAAACTAAGCAGCAGCGTATCGCGCACACCCTCGCTCGGGCAGTTTTCGCAGCCCGCAAGGAACTTCCGCAACACAGCAGCGCTGTCCGCATCCATCCCCTTGTCGTGCCGAATCTCGTTTGCAATAAAGCGCAACAGTTCAAAACGCAGGCTAGAATGGTACAGACTCTCGCGCACGCCCGGGAAAATCTGCGCCGAAAGTATCGACGTCGAAAGCGTCTCGATATTCAGGTAATCCGGCTGGTTGTTGCACAACTTCAAAAACTCGCGGCAGTAGTCGCGCAGGTGCGGGAACTCGTCCGAAATCCCGAAGGGAATACGCTCGTTCAGGTCGCGCAGCGTAGGCATCTGCGGGCAGAAAGACTTGCTGAAGCCGGAGCCCAGCACAAAAATACGGCGGTATGTACCCGATGTAGTATCCATACCCGTAATGTATATTATTTATGCGGTTCGCGCACTTTTATTTTCGCAGACCGCGCAGCCCAATTGCAGCTAATTACAGTTAAAGCCCTGCAGTTCCAGGCCCGCACGCATCTCGCCGTAGGTGGAGGTGCGCTTCATGTCCATCGCCTTCATGAATCGGCAGTTGTTGTCGATATGGATCTGGAATCCCGTCATCGTCGGCGTCACCTCGCCCTTCCCGCTCGAGCGCACATGTTCCATCATCTGCATGCGGCGGTTTTCCATCTCGGGCGGAATGAACACATCCGTCACAATGTCCACGTTCTCGATTTCGTAATCGCCGAACACGAACGAGATAGTCACCATGTTCTTGAGCCCGTTGAACTGACCCGGAGTCTTGCAGACAAGGCTCTTGCTCGCGTTCTTGACCTTCTTCGGCTTGGCCGCCTTCGCCAGCGGGCTCGGTGTGTACTTGAGCGCAGCCAGGAGTTCCGATTCCTTCACCGCACCCACCAGCTGGTTCACGATTTTGCCGTCACGGAATAAGAAAAACGTCGGAAACGCCTGGATAGGCAGCGACGCCTTGATTTTATCGATGCCCGGCTCGTCTATGCCGACCGTCGCAATCTTGATATCGGGGTAGTTCTTCGCGATGCCGATGAGCGTGGGAATCATGATGAGGCACGGCGGGCAGCTCGTAGAAGTGATATCCAGAATAACCGGCTTCTTGGACTGCAGAACCTCTTTCTCGAAGTTGCTGTCGTTCACCTTGACAATCTTGATGTCTTCGGCCGCAAACGCTGCCACGGCCACTGCGCAAAGCAAAAATGCGAAAAGTCTTTTCATAATGCCACCTTGTACGTGGAAAAGATACAACTTTTTGCACCGGGCGGCTGTTATAGGATTTTTTGATAACCGATTTTGCCGGGACAAATACATTTCTGAACTTTTGTAGCCTTTATTGTAGCCCTATTGTTAACCTCTTCATTTTAATACATTCTTTCACAAAGAAGAAAGTCTCTGTTCAAGTTCCTCGATGGTAGGCATTGTTCCCTCTACCTTTTCGGGGTAGAACTTCTCCCTTTCGCCCACCATAATGCCATATTCTTTGCCGACATAGGCAAATCCCGTGCCCAACTCCACAAGAAAACGGGTAATATTGTTCAGCAGGCTATCTTTCAGCAGTTTTTCGTTGTAGCGGCCCGTAATACCCGTAAAAGCGAAATTGTAAGGATCTTTCGTCAGTTCCTGAGCCAAATCGCTTGTTTCGGCGGGGAGAGTCCGTCCAAAATTCGTCAGCGCCTTTCCCTGGCGCTCGTAAAGGTCGGTAGAGAGCGCATTCAAGAGCGTAGAGCGGCTCCAGCCATTTTCTACCGTCTGGCGAGCAAAAAACAGGGCCTTTTGTGGATAATTTTGAAATCGATCGATTAAAAAACGGTGATGTCCCCATGGAATAGAAAAGATGTCATGAGCAATTTGCTCCACAACTTGTGGAGTAATTGGAAAATCCTCCTTTTGTTCCCCGATCTTGGGAGCATTTTCCAAATAGGGGCGATACATAAGATAAAAGTTCTTCATGTACAGAATGTTCGTGGGCGAAAAACAGGTGGCACTGGGAATCTGAGCCTTTAAATCGCGGCTCAGATTCTTCATGAAGCCGCTGCCCCATTTATTTTCGGCCTGCTTGGTTACAATATCGCGCCCCAGTTCCCAGTAGTAGCGCAACATTTCGCTATTAACCTTCACCGCAGCCTTAATTTGGCTCTTGCGGTAACGGGTAGAGAGTTCCTTTACCCAGCGGGTGTAATCCTTGTCCAAGATATTGATGGACTTCTTTGCCATTTTGCCTCCATTTGGCCGCACTTCGCGGCCGGTTGATGTTAGAGGCGTCCCCTTTATTCCGAAAATCAGGATATAAAAAAGACGCATTTCTCCATTCGACGGAGAAACGCGTCGGGCATTAATGTACCTAATATCCGGGAACCTGGCTAGGGGAGCAAGAAAATTTTACAAAGCGCTCAAAATATCACATCATTCCCAATTTACACATACTTTGCTTTATTCGTCAGGAATTCATTCTTCATAAAGAAATCGACATGCATAAGTATTCTAAAGAAGCCATATTTCTTTAGAATCGGGAAAACTTCTTTAACCCGATTCTCTTTTACAAAACATTCAACGTCAAATTCAATCATCAAAAAGACAAGGACAACTTCAAAAGCCGGAATCATTTTTGCAAAACCAATTCCTTTTCTCGCCTTCTCTTCTTCGCTCAAAACAGGATTTGATTCAATTTCCTCAAATACATAAAAAAGATGGCTAAATACATGCATAAACAAATTCCCATAATAATCAATCAGCCTTTCCAACGCCGCCCTAGAAAACGCAATTTTTTCTTCTTTTGATATATATTGGCATACATCTTTTTCGAGCCCTATAGCATTGCGACGTTCTTCCGCCCAATCGTTAATAACTTTATCAATTGCATCTTCTGAAATTGATACGTCTTGTCCAAATAGTTTTATCCTAACGGAGCCATCCTTTCCCTTTATTTTTCCAAATATATCCTGCATAACCCAATAGAAATACATCTTGCTATACAAGGTATACAAGGATTCACTACCAGTCCTTAAAACACTACCCGTACGGTTCGTTTCATACAACTTGATGGATTCTACCAGCGTCAAATGATAAGTTGTTAGCTCATTTATTTGCCGATGATTCTCTTGGGTATTCACTTTTTCATTTGCCAACCATTGCATATAAAAAGCAGCAAATGTTATAATCGCCGCCGCTATTGCAATAATCGGATTCATTATTCCAAAGGTATCTCCGATCCACCCGGTCTTTTCACTAAATACAACAGGGCCGAACTCTGTAAAAGGGAAAAAAGTTGGCCAAGTCCCCATAAAAAGCATCGGTGCCCAGATAGAAAATCCAATAATCACCACCGATATTAACAATAGTACCGTTGGAGAACAGATGCCATGAATAATTCTTTTCACTTGTCTTTCCTGGAATTCGTTTAAAACAGGCGCAAAGATAAAATTCATTCCCTATTTTGCGTACAAACAAAATAAGAAATAACAAAAATAAAAGTTTTCAACAGACCAACCCTCCCCATGTTTTTCAATCAGCCTGGCTGATAGGTGGATGAGCACTTGTTTCCCATATGCCGCTCGGCTCTTGCCTTTCTGTTCATCTTCGACTACTTCGCGTAGCCGACGGGATTGTTCAGCAAGGGCACCTGCGAGTCAGAAAGCTTGTACAAGGCACTAAGAGAAGACGCGCATCCGAGATTCGACACCATCATGCGTGTGCTGAACGCCATGGGTTTAAAACTCTGCATAACCCCCTGTGCAGTCGCCGAGAAAAAGGCCATGTACAAAGTTTAACTCCCAGCACCAGAAAAGGTGGTATTATGGATCGCGGATATATACCAAAAACAAGAAAACGAGCCAGAAGAATTCCTCCTGACGCTTGCTTTTAGGAGATCGGGGATGACAAGTTAGGGTTGCGCATGGCGACAAAGTACGGTTCGGGGTCGCGGTATAGCATCCAGTCTCCGTTAAAAGTACAAGGCAAATATAAATACTTTTCCGCAATTTTGTCCAATTTTTCCATATACCCCTTCGTATAGATTTCGGGCGTAACCGCGACACTGTTGGCAAAAGTCGCGAACGAAACACTAACACAGGAGTAAAATCATGGAAAAGGCTATTCTCGGTAACGATATTTTCGAAAAATTCAACGAGGGCGAGCTCAGGCTCCCGGGCAAAACAATCGCTTTTAAGGACATCGCCTGGTCCAAGCACCCGACTTTCGAGGGCGTAGAACTCAAGCATATCATCACCGCGAAAGAAACCGGCGGCACGTTCAGCTATCACTTGGTGAGAATTGCGCCGAACAAGAGCATCAAAACGCACATTCACGAAACCCAGCTCGAAACGCACGAGGTTATCGCAGGCAGTGGCACTTGCATCAATGACGGCGCCAAGCTCGAATACACTCCGGGAGTCATCTCGATTATGCCGGCGAAGGTCCCGCACCAGGTAGACGCTGGCGATCAGGGGCTTTATCTGTTCGCGAAGTTCATGCCGGCCCTGTGCTAAAAATCATTTCACGGCACGTTTATATTCTTTCGGAGAAAGGCCGACAACTTTTTTAAAGCAGCGGTCCATGTGGCTTTGGTCGTAAAATCCTGCGTCAAAGGTCACCTCGGCCGCAGGCCTTTCTTCGAGCAATTTTTGCGCCTTGCGGACTTTGCACTGCATCTGGAACTGGTGCGGCGTGAGTCCGAAGGCCTTCTTGAATTCGCGTATCATGTGGAACGGGCTGATGCACGCGTCATGCGCCATCTGCTCTATCAAATAAATGTTCTCGGGATTTTCGAGAATGCTTTTTTGTAGTTCATCTAACCGCGCGACGGTACTTTCATAATCTCGCGCGCAGCCCTCGGCAACAATCTCGTCGGACTCCAAGGCGATACACAGCACCACCATCGAATAGCATTCATCATCTACGGTCTTGATTTCGTGCAACGTATTCGGCGGAATCTGGAACTGTTCCCCGGCGCCATAAATTTTCGCCTTGCCGTTCAGCATAATGCAAACGCGGCCCTCTTCGATATAGCCCACGGTCATGTGCCCGGTATGCGTGTGCGGCGGGTACGACTTGCGCCAATCCTTGTAACGCACGCATTCAATATGGTCGTTCTTTTTGCTGTACGAAATCTCGCACAAGCGGCTAATCTTCTTGTATGTAATGCCGCCGATGCTCATATCCGCCTCTTTAACTTATTTTAACTTATTAAGTTTAATTTAGCAACTAAAATCAGAAGCGGAAAGTGGCAAGCATGCCCTAGAACTCGAGCCAGCCGGTTTCGAGGCCAGTCACGGGGGCGATTCGGCGGGGAGTTTTGCCGTCGGGGCCGGTAACGACGGCCATTCCGGTGAGGTAGTTCATCCAGCGCTGGGGCGTAAAATGCATCTTGCAAAAGTACACGAGGCACGGGACAACCCAGGCGTCGTGCGTCGCGAAAATATTGAAGCGGCAACTGCCCTTCTCAAGCATCATCGAGAGCATTTCTTCGGAGCGTTTTGCCAGAGGTGCGAACGGTTCGTTACCGCTGTATGTGCCTGTCCCGCTAGATATGCGGGCCTCTTCGGCAAAGAGCCAGGCGCAAATGCCTTCGTAAAAACCGGCGCGCAGCACCTTCATGTATTCGTCGTAGTTTTGAACAAAGTATTCTGCCAGGCAAGTGAGCGGTTCCACGTGCGGCGCACTTGATTCCTGCGCGGCGTCCCCTGCCTGCAATATGCCTTGGACAGATGCGCGGCCCTTGCCTATAAACTGAGCAGTCTCTACGCAGCGCCCCACGGGGCTGGAATAAAAGCAGATGTCGCCTTCGGGCGGAATGCACTTGCCAAGGTTCAAAGCCTGCTCGCGGCCCTTGTCGGTAAGGCCTACATGCGCCCCGAAATCGGGATCCTGGGGAGTGATGTGCCTGCGTTCGCCATGCCGCACGAGCAGGTACACGCGCTCGTCACTCGCCAACGATGCAAAAAAGTCTGCAGCCTTTAAAAAATCGATATCCAAATCACGTGCCCAATGACAAAGCTCAATATACCCAGCAAAAAGCCGCAAATGATATCGGTAAGCCAGTGCACTCCAAAGTACACGCGCAAAAGGCCCCACGTTAGCGGGAAGAGCATCATCACCCAGCCGTACTGCGGTACGCTAAACGTCACGGCCGATGCCACCGCGAGGTTGTTCATGGTATGGCCCGAAGGGAAGCTGTACTTGTCGAGCGGCGGGACTTCTGCCTTGATTTCGGGGTTGGCGGCAAACGGGCGCGGGCGCTTGGTGTTGAGCTTGACCACTTCGTAAATCACGAGGCTCACGGCGAGCGCCATCAGGGCCTGCCACAAGATGGGCAAAAAGTTGTCGAACCCAATTTTCAAAAACACGGCCAGCGCAAATACGGCCCAGATATAGCCATCGCCCAGGCGCACATAGAACTTGAGGAACTTTTCCGTCTTTTCCGAAAAATGGCGGTTTGTCCAGTAAACTGAAACGCGGTTGTCAAAATCTGCGATTTTCTTAAACATTAAGGTAAATGTAGATTTTTCAATCTGCGACACTTCTTCAAAATTCTTATTTTTTATTCGTAAATTAAATAATAAAGGATAAGACAATGCGCGTACTCGTTCTTAATTGCGGCAGTTCCTCGGTCAAGTTCGCCGTCATCGACACCCAGACCAAAGAATCCATCTCCAGCGGCCTCGTCGAAAACATCGGCGTGAACGGCCACGTTAAGGCCAAGGGCCCCGAAGGCAAAATCGACTTCAACTTCGACTGCCCCACGCACGCCGAAGCTGTTGCCCAGGTGCAGAAGTTCCTCGACGAACAGAAGCTCATCGACACTATCGAAGCCATCGGCCACCGCGTGGTGCATGGCGGTAAGTACATCAAGAGCGAAAAGGTCTCGCAGGAGGTCATCGACTACATCCGCAGCATCACGCTGTTCGCCCCGCTGCACGAGCCCGCACACGCAACTGGCATGGAATGCGCCACCAAGTTCTTCCCGAAGCTCCCGCAGGTGGCTGTGTTCGACACGGCCTTCCACCAGACGATGCCGCGCAAGGCATTCCTCTACGGCATTCCGTACAAGTTCTACGAGAACGACGCCATCCGCCGTTACGGTTTCCATGGCACGAGCCACCGCTTTGTGACTGCAGAAGCTGCCAAGATTCTGGGCAAGAAGCCGGAAGACTGCTGCTTCATCACGGCCCACCTCGGTAACGGTTCCAGCTGCTCTGCAATTCTCAACGGCAAGTGCGCCGACACTACGATGGGCTTCACCCCGCTCGACGGCCTTATCATGGGTACCCGCTCCGGTAGCCTCGACCCGGCCATCCTCTTCTTCATCAGCAAAAAGTACGGCTACGACATCGACCGCCTCGACAAGCTCGTGAACAAGGAATCGGGCCTGCTCGGCCTCTCCGGCTTAAGCAACGACATGCGCACCTTGACGCAGGCTGCAAGCGAAGGCCACCTCGGCGCACAGATTGCTCTTGAAACGTTCTGCTACAAGCTGACCCGCGAAATCGGCGGCATCGCCATGGCTCTCCCGCGCATCGACGCGCTTGTGTTCACCGGCGGTATCGGCGAGAACAGCCGCGTTGTCCGCAAGACGGTGATGGAAAACCTCGCCCTGCTCGGCTACCAGATTGACGACGCCCGCAACGAAGACAACGGCAAGAACTCCGGCCACATCATCAGCAAGGACGGCACGCCGACTGCTATGGTCGTCGCGACGAACGAAGAACTGCTGATTGCGTTGGATACCGAAGCGCTGGTTAAATAAACGCCATGGACCCTATCGAGGCTAACGCCTCTCCAGGGTGACAATATGAAGAAAGCCCCGCGGAAGCGGGGCCTTTAATTGTTTATAGGAGATCCTCGCCGGAGCCTGTCCTCACGGAGGTGAGGGCGGGGATGACGATACTACTTGATGGTCCAGGTCTGGTTGTTGACGCGGAGGACCTTGCGGCCCTGCACCTTCGCGGCAGCGTTACGCACGTCGGCTTCGCTCACCGGGAGCTTGCGCTGCCACATCACGCGGCCCTGTACATCCATCATGGTAGCCATGCCATTGTTGGCGGTAATTGCGCCCTGCCAGCCCATCTTGGTAGCAGTAGCAACCACAGGCACAGCAGCAACCTTCGTAGAGTCAGCCAAGAACCCGAGCGTCTTCGCAGTCGCGGTAGCACCGGCACCATCCGTCACAGTGACCTTGATGGTGTACACCACCTTGTACTGCAAATAGACCTTTTCGTCGAAGAGCTTCACGATAAGGCTATCGCCTTCAACCTGTGCATCGATGACCTTTTCCTTGTTGGCCGCAGTCACCTTCATCGTGAGCACGGTGTCATCTACGTCTTCGAAGAGGTCGAACACATAGAAGGCTTCACGCCAGCCATTGGGCGCCACAATGATAGTATCGACAGCCTTGCCAATGCGTCCCGGAGGGTCGTTCACGCACTTCACCGACACAGGAATGCTGAGCGTCGTCGAGTTCTTCTCGGCATCGGTCGCAACCACGTCAACGGTCGTTTCGCCACAGGCATTCTTGATGCCCCTAACCGTGATGGCACCAATGGTATTGCTCGTAACGGTCACAATGCTATCGGGGGTGGTGGCCTTGAAGGTAATGGCGTCGCCTTCGGGGTCTTCGAACCAGCCGCTCACTTCGTCGGCCTTGAACACGATTCCGTTAGTGAAATCTTCTCTCAGGTCAGAGGTGCGCTTGCCCACGGTATCCTGCACGCCGGCGAGAACCTGCGGCGGGCGGTTCCTGTATTCCACGATGAGCACCACAGTGACAATTTCAGAGGTCTCGTCGCTTTCGTTAGTCACAAAGTAAGAGAACGTGTCCTTGCCTTCGTAGTCACCGATTTCATAAGTGAAGGAACCGTCTTCGGCAAGTTCGACCTTGCCCTTTACGGCATCTTCGGCAAGAGATGCCTTCAATGCAGACTTGCCATCGGGGTTGAAGTCGTTCTTGAGCACGCCATCCTTGGCAGCAATCTTGGTCACCATATCCTGGCCAACCCTGAAGGTATCCGGGACGGCAACCGGCTTATCGGGCACGGCGGCAATCGTGATGGGGATATCAATGCCAACGGAATCCTTGCCATCAATCGCGAACAGCTTGATTACGTCGGAACCGTTCGCATTGGGCACTGCAATCACAGAGATGACGTAGTTCGTAGTAGTCATGTCGAGCACCACGTCGACTTTTCCATTCTTGCTAGCCGCATAAATCGGGAAGTTGGAAGTCAGCACATCCGGGTCGCTAATGTCAAAGGCGTCCATCGAGATAAAGATGTCGAAATCGTCGAAGTCTTCTTTAACCGAGATTCCATCTTCAAAGTTGACAGGGTCTGCGCTAGCAGAACCGATGCGGAAGGTAGAATCCGTAATAGTAAGCGTTGCCGGGTCATCCACGTTCTTCACCGTAATGGTAACAGTCGCGACGTTGCTTTCGAGGCCGCTAGCATCGGTAATCGTATAGGTGAAGCTGTCTGTACCGTAGAAGTTTGCAACCGGCGTGTAAACAAAGCCGTTCCCGTTGAACGTGAACTCGCCATGTTCCGGCTCCGACTTTATAGTAACATCAAAGGCCTTGTCGCCATCATCGTCGTAGTCATTGTGCTTGATACCCTTAGAAGAAGCAACCGTCAGCACGGCGTCTTCATTAACTTCGTAGGCATCGTCGACAGCGACCGGAGCATTCTGGCGGTCAATAAGGGTCAAGACCAGCTTGTAGGTGGCAGTAAGTCCGCCATCATCCTTGGCCGTAAACGTGATTGTCGAAGTCGTGCCTGCCGGAGGGTTTGACATGCTCTTCAGCTTGACGACATCAGAAAGCGAGTAGCTCTTTTTGCCCGTCACGTCAACAGAATTTTCGTCGGCAATGGCAACGGTAATGTTCAAGGGGTCGCCATCTTCGTCCTGGAAGATATTCTTGAGGGCGACTTCGTACACTTCGCCTTCCAGCAAGTCATCTGCATCGGTAGCAGAAACGCCAGTCTTGAGGCTCGGGGCATGGTTCACGCAAGATGTTCCCGTACCAAACGAGATGTTAGCAATCTTGATGGTGTTGGCTTTAACACCGTTTTCATCGTAGTAGGCATACTTGTAAGTAAACTGCACACCGGTCTGTTTGGTGAGGTCCAATGCCTTCTTGACCTTGCCCCAGCTTTCCTGAGCAAAATCCTCGAACGGGAAGTACACCGTACCCATGGAAGTCTGCGCCGGCACTACGACGCCGTTGTAGTTGTAGTCCGTGATTGTAGACTGCTTGAAGTCCATGCGGAACTCTGCCTTGGCCGTGTACGTAAGGCAAACGCCCGAATAGTCGCTAAGGTTCTTGATGCTATCGGCCTTTGCGCCCCATCCGAACCCGACACCGGCATTCGATACATCATCGTTCGGGTCGATTGTCAAAAGCATGAGTTTGCCAGTCGACGTCGTAGACGTATCTGCGCTGGCACTTGTTTTTGCAGTGGCATATGTATACCATTTGCCATACGGATGAATATCCTTACCATTACCGGTCTGATGGTCCCAAACGGTAACAACACCGGCTGTAGCCATCCCCCCCAAAAGAGCAAGGGCCAAAATTGAAAGTCTTGCCTTCATATAGCCTCCAACCATAATTTATTCTGAACTTGTTTATGTATCAAAAAAATAAACAATTGCCGCGATAAATGCAACAGCGAAAACCCGCTTTACCCGCGGATTTTATAGACATTTAGTCCATAATTTGCTAGCCGCCCAGTAAATCGAGCTCTTCGTAGCGTTCGTAGGCCTTTTCCAGTTCGGACTCGCGGTCGGCAATCTCTTTCTGGAGTTCTACTATGCGTTTTGCGTCGGTATAGACGTCCGGCTTGGCAAGTTCTGCCTGGAAACCGGCAATTTCGGCCTCAAGTTTCTCGATTTTATCGGGAAGTGCGGCGTATTCACGCTCTTCGTTGTAGCTGCGCTTCTTCTTTTTTATCGGATTTTGCGAATTTTGAGCATTTTGCGCGGTTTGCTGGTTCGCGGAGGCGCCAGACCTTTGAGAATTCACCCGTTCTTCGGCAATTCTTGCAGCATTAGCCGCTTCTTTTTCTCGAATTTTGCGGTTATTCTCGTAATCTGTGTACCCGCCGACGGCTTCGAACACGTTTCCGCCGTCTTCTATGGCGAAAATGCCTGTAACGACGGAATCGAGGAAGGCCCTATCGTGGCTTACAACGATAACTGTGCCGTTGTAATCGGCCAGAAGTTCGGCCAGGAGGTCGAGCGTTTCCATGTCCAAGTCGTTCGTGGGTTCGTCGAGCACGAGCACGTTACTCGGATGGCTGAACAGGCAGGCGAGCAGCAGGCGGTTGCGTTCTCCGCCGCTCAAGGCGCTAATGGGCCCGCGGGCGCGTTCCGCCGAAAAGAGAAAGTCTTGCAGGTAGCTCAGCACGTGGCGACGCACGCCGTTGAGCGTGATGTAGGCCTGGCCGTCGCCCACGTTTTCTACAAGGCTTTTGTCTTCGCGAAGCCGGGTGCGCATCTGGTCGAAGTAGGCTATCTGCAGGTTCGTACCCAGCCGGATTTCGCCTTCGTCGGGCTGGATTTCGCCGAGGATAAGCTTGAGCAGCGTCGTCTTGCCGGAACCGTTCGGGCCAACAATGCCGATGCGGTCCCCGCGGGAGACCTCGGTACTGAAATGCGATATCAGCGGGGCGCCCTCGTAGGCAAAGCTCACGTCAGTGAGGCGGGCTACGAGGCGACCGGATCGCTCGGCTTCGGTAATCTGCATGTTCACCGATCCGGTCCGCGTGCGCCTTTCTGCACGTTCTTGCCGCATCTTGATGAGCGCACGCACGCGCCCCTCGTTGCGGGTACGGCGCGCCTGGATTCCCTTGCGTATCCAGACTTCTTCTTCGGCGAGGCGCTTGTCAAAAAGCTTGTTGGCTTTATCTTCTTCGGCGAGGGCCTGGTCACGGAACTGCACGAACTTGTCGTACGGGTAGTTCCATGTGCGCACACGCCCGCGGTCAAGTTCAAAGATGCGGGTTGCCACACGGCGCACAAAAGCGCGGTCGTGGCTCACAAAAAGCACCGCACATTCCAGGCGCGAAACGATGCCTTCCAGCCATTGTATTGCAGGAATGTCCAGGTGGTTCGTAGGCTCATCGAGCAGGAGCAAGTCCGGGTTCTCGGCGACGGCCCGTGCGAACAGCACGCGACGCTTCTGCCCGCCGGAAAGTCCGTCGAACAAAGCGTCGGCCGCGATGCCCGTCTTGCCGAGGATGGCCTCGGCGTGGGCATCGTGGTGGCCGTCCTGCGCAATGCCTGCCATCACCACGTCGCGCACGGTGCCTTCCATGTGGGCAGGGATTTCCTGCACCATGCGGGAAACCTTCAGGCCGGTGCGTTTAACAATGTCTCCGCTGTCCATGCCCATCTCGCCCTGGATTATCTTGAGCAGCGTGCTCTTGCCTTCGCCGTTACGGCCCACAAGGCAAATGCGGTCACCCGCCTCGATATCGAACGAGGCGTTGTCCAGAAGCGGAGGACCGCTAAACCGCAGGGAGATGTTCTGTGCAGACAAAATAGGCATCGATACAAAATTAAAAAATTTAGGGGCCCGCCATTACAAAAAGTGCCGCGCATTCCTGCGCGACACCTATCAAGGAATATGTCTAGCTGTAATCCGGCGCAGCGCCTAGAATTCAGTAACGCTGAACGCCTTGGTCAGGAGGCGCTTGCCCGAAGCACTTTCGACAATAGCCAGCACACGGCCCGCACGGACTTGCGGCAAGGCGCCACCCTGCATTCCCAACACTCCGAGCTGGTTGCCCTGCACATCGAGAATCCGGATACGCGCACCGGCAGGCGCACCGGCAACCACAAGGCGGTTGCCGGACACATGCATTGCGATGCCAGGAAGGGCACACACGCCGCGCACAAAGTCCGGAATGGAATCATGCTTAGTCGTATCGCCAACGGCAGTATCCTTTGCGGTCGTATCCTTAGACACAGTATCTACGGGAACTTCCGGCTCCATCGTCTTCAAGAGTTCGAGCATCTTTTCGGCATAGCGCTTGCCGAAAGTCTCGTAGCCTTCGCGCGTAAAGTGCAACGTGTAGCTCGTTTCTTTGAGCGCGGGGCAGCCCTGCGCCGAAATCAGGTGGCCGTTCGGGATAAGGTCGGCAGCCTGCTTCACGGCGTCGTTACGCCAGCCCAGGTCGCCCGTAGGCGCGAGTTCACCAATCAGTATCGGGGTCTTTTCCGGGTCGAGTTCCAGTTCGGCAATCAGGTCGTCGTAGACCTTCTTCACGCGCTTAGGCCAGTCGTTCATCTGGTAGTCCGCTTCTCCCTGATGGAAAAGGAACCCCTTGATGACGCCCTTCTGCTTGGCAACTTTGCCCATCTCGACAATGCGTTTGTACACATCGCCACCGTATTCGTCCAGGTACTGGATCCACCAGGTATCACCCTTGTTCTTCGCGTTTTGCACGTAGGCCTTGTTGCGGTCCTTATCGAACAAATCTATGCTCTGCCCACCTATGGCGATGTTCGCTACGGCAACCTTGATGGAATCGGGGAGGTTTGCGACCATGGTACGCCCAAAAATGTCGGCAATGCCGACCTTGGATGCACTATGGCCCATCGGGGGGGCCGCCGGGTAGAACTCGCCTACCGTTTGATTGGAATGGTTAGCCGCGCGGAGTACTAAGAAGCGCGGGTCCTGCGCGCGGTCCTTGTCGGTAACAGTTGCCTGCCCCGACATGTTGGACTGCCCGTAGGCCAGATAGATGTGCAGATTAGGGTCCTGCGCGAAGCAAGCCGCAACAAGAGCCCAAAGTGCAAAAACAGTTAACTTAAGACGCATAACGAAACTTCTAGAATCCTGTGTAAACGAATGACTTGTGACCGAGCACCTTTCCGCCGTTCACCACGACAGCAGTCAGCTTGCCCACATGCTTTCCAGAAAGCACGCCACCGTTCGGGCCCAGTTCCTGCACGAGGTTTCCACGGACATCGTAAACCTTCACGCGGGCGGTTTCCGGTGCACCGGAAATGTCCAGGCGGCCGTTGGCAACATGCATAGCAAGTGTCGGCACTGCAAGGCGCACGTCAGCGCAGGATATGGTAGACGTATCCGTCTTGGAGGTATCCGTCTTGGACGTATCAATCTTGGAAGTATCAGGAGGGATAGAAGCTTCGTACGGGAGGTTCGGCGTTTCCCAGTCAATCCAGTCGGCATAGTTATCAATCTTGAATCCCTTGCCGTTCGTGGGCTTCACGTGGATATCGGTATTGGCATCCTTGTTGCGGAGGAACTTGTCCACGAACGCCGTCACGGACTTGGTCTGGCTGCTGGCCGCCTGGCAATGCTCGTGACCGCCGGTAAAGTCGAAGCCGATACGGTCCTCGATACCCATGGCCTTCCACACCTCGGTCGCCGCCATCATGGACTTGTAGCCCGATTCGTCGCCCAGCCATTCGTAACCGGGGTTGCCGAGCGCGATCACCGCACGCGGGGCAATCATGGCGATGAGTTCATGGTGGTCGTGCGGGAGCTTGTACGGGTCCTGGCTCTTGAGGCTCTGCATGAACCAGCTGTAGTTCGTGTTGTCAATCTTTTCGATGTTCGTGCCACGGCTTGCAAAGTCCGCCGAAGTACGCCACGAGTTGATGCCGCCGCCACCCGATTCCTGGGCAATGGTGAGCGTCACGCGTTCGTCAAAGGCGCCCGCAAAGAGGGCCATCTTGCCTGCATAGGAGCAGCCCGTGACCGCAATCTTGCTCATGTCGAGGTGGTATTCGTCGGCAATCAAGGCAAGACCATCGATAAGGCGGCTCACGCCCCACGACCATGCGGAATAGTCACCGTTCTGGTTCTTGTCGCCATAGAACTTGTAGAATCCCACGCCCGTGTCCTTCTGCCCGTTCATGGAATATTTTGCCACCTGGTCATGGCTAAACGGCACCTGCGCAAAGCCGCTGAACATGCTCGACGAAAGCGAGCCCGTTCCGCTGTTCATGCCGATGATAATCGGGTGCGGGCCGTTGCCCGAAGGCATGCTGAACTTAGACGTAATCGTCATCGTCTTGCCGCCTTCCTTCACGGTCACCGTGAGGGTGCCGCCGCTGTAGGTAGCGCTCACGTCGGAAGGAATCGGCTTGTCGCCAATCTCGTACTTTTCGATATCGGCCTTGATCTCGTTACGACGCTTGCTCCAGTCATCGAACTTGGTGACCTTCGAACCGTCGTGGAATTCGAACGGGTTGGGAAGTTTCTTGTTGGATTTTAACTGGCCTGCCGTAGCTCCCAGGTCCTTGCCCCGGTTCTCGACATCGTAATTGAGCGGCGCCTGTGCAGCAACCGCAGTGCACAGCCCAAAGGTAAGGGCCGCAAAAATGACTCTTTTCATTCTGACTCCTTTACCAACCATCCCGTACAAAACACCCATTATTAATATAAATTACGGCAAAAGCATTAATCCACGGGCAAAAAAATGAACCATTTACAAAATGTAAAAAGGCAAATTTTCCCAAATTTCCTTAAATTTCACTAATTTCGCGCAATTATTTCTAAATTAAGCACTGATAATGACACGCGCAACAAAATTCATCGCCGCTATGCTCATCGGGGCCATGCTCCCGGTAGCCGCTGCCGCACAGGCCCAAAACGCACCGGCCGACTCCGCGACTGCTGCAAGTACAACCTCCGCCGACACCGCGAAGCATTTCCAGTGGTGGAGCGCGGTGCCCGTACTCGGCTATACCGAAGAGACGGAGCTCCAGTACGGCGCGATGGTGAACTTCTTTATCCCGTCGTCGTTCAAGGGCGGCAACTCGCAAGAGATAGACATCGCCGCCTACGGTTCCACGCGCAAGCAGTTCCAGTTTGCGGCCACGCCCTATTTTTACCTTGCACATGACCGCATTTCGGGCTGGCTCGATTTCCGTTACCAGAACTGGGTCGGGCACTTCTTTGGCATTGGCAACGAAGTCTCGATGGACGACTACATCAGTTTCGACCGCGAAACGTTCTTCTTCATGGCGCTCGTAGAATCGAACCTCGGGCTCCCGCAGGCACTCCAGAACTTCCGCTACGGCATGGTGCTCGACTTCAACCGCAGTGAAATGGACTTCAAGGAATACGATGGTGAAATCGCTCTCCCTACAAACACGGACGGCTGGCGTAACGCCCTCGGGTACCACCTCACTTTCGACACGCGCGACAACCCCAACTGGGCGCGCCACGGCGTGCTATTCCAGTGGGAACACCGTTTTTACAGCGATGCGTTCGGTGACTTCGGGTTTACGTACCAGGAACTCGACCTGCGCGCCTACGGCGAGACCATCTGGAACACTTCGATGGCGGTTGCCCTCCTGTGGCAGCGCACCGATGGCGATGTGCCCTTCGAGTACATGGCAGGCCCCGACGGCATCAAGCGTTTCCGCGGAGTAGAGACAAAGTATTTCCGCGACAACCAGGCGACCGTGCTGCAGGTGGAACTCCGCAAGGAACTCTTCTGGAGGCTCGCCGGCGACATATTCTTCGAAGGCGGCAAGGTCGGGCCGTATTTCAGCCAGCTCATGCGCAACAAATGGCACCGCGCCGTCGGGTTCGGGGGCAAGTTCGCGCTCAACAAGAGCGAGCGCCTGTACGCCCGCGCCGAACTCTCGTGGGTGGATTTCAAGAACATCGGCCTGACGTTCTACTTTAGAGAAGCGTTCTAAGACTTTATTGCGCTTTTACACGGCGCAAGTCACCGCCAACCTTAACCAGGTACACACCCGGAGCCGGCAGCGCAACAGACGCTGACCCGACGAGACGACCATGGGCAATAACCTGCCCCATCAAGTTGAAAACCGCATACTGCGCATTTTTTGCACCGGAAATAAGCATGTCCCTACCCGATACGTGAACCTGATATTTTGGCACAGCCTTCCTTGCCGGAACAGCTGAAAAGCCTGGGCTTTTTCCGTCCTTTACGGCAAACTCAATATGGCCATCCACCGGCTTTTTATCGTAATCGTAAGCGACATACCTCAAAACATAATTCCCGTCCTCTAAAGGAACCTCCGTATTAATCAAGAGAGTACGCCCATCAAAATACGCAATCTCCGTAGAATCCATAGAGCGACGCATCGGCACGACAAGAGAGTCTTTTTCGGTATAAATGGAATAAACAAGCGCAATTGGCGCAATGTATATGTAGCAACTGGCCTTATAATCCGAATTCAAGGTCGGGCTAGAAGCAGCCAAATCGTTCAGCAAGCAATCCCTTAGCGAAAAAGAAGACTCATTTTCAACTGCGCCAACATAATCGCCCAGCAAGCCCGAATAAAGGCCTTTCGGATAACTTTTGAAGCCTATCGGATGTTCAAAAAGGGTATCGCCCTTCATAAAAATTAGGACATTTTCCGGATGCCACTCGTCATCCTTCCAGCTGAAGAAAAATTTCTTTGAATCAACCGGCTTCATTTCTCTTGTATATCCAAAATCTTCGGCATCCACGATAACGGGAGTTTCACCATCCCATTCATCGTAGGCGGGGAGAATAACGTATATGTCCGTCGAAACACCTTCGGAGTCAATGTGGTCGTAATCTCCGTTGCACAAGGACTCGTTACGGATATCCGAAGGATAAAAACCCAGATCCATACCATCATCGAACCAACATTGGCCATCGGGCATGTAATAGATGCTGTCTACACCATACGTCTCCATGACCAAATTCACAGGAATAGGAGTTTGTTCCTTCGCGCCCTTATAATAATTGAGCCCGAGAGGTCTTTTTAACAAACTATCCCTAGAAGAATAGACATAGACATTGTCCGAAGGCTCAGCATTTTCCCATGTATAGCTGAACCAGCCATTTCCGCCAGCATCCTGCATCTGGTGAACAACGCCATCGCCGTTTTCGACAAGCACCGGATTTCCGACAGTCCAATACCGCATTGGAGGAACCTGTACAAACAGAGTCCTCTGCGCAGACAACGCCAAGGATGCCAACGATACGATAAAGAATACAGCCTTATACATTCTTTTATCACTCCTCCATTATTGAATATAAATCAAAATGTGGGTGGATTTCAAGAGCCTCGGCATGACTTTCTACTTCCGCGAGGCATTCTAACAACTCCCGCCTAGGGTTTCACGACCTTCCGCCGGGCATTTTAGGGTGATTTAAATCACGAGGCAAACCGCCCAAAAAACGGCATTTTGAGCCCTTTTGTATACAGAAAAACGCGGACTCCCGGTGGAATCCGCGCTTTTTATTTTGAGATAGAATAACCGAAAAAACTCTAGTCCTTGATGCTCGTCCAGTCGAGCACGCCCTTCTTGTAGAGGTAGAGGTAGCCCGCTTCGAGGATGAACAAGAACCCGAGGAGCACCAGCAAAAGTTCCCAGCCGCCGGCAAGGAACTGGACCGTCCAGGGGTAGAGGAACGCCACTTCCAGGTCAAAAACGAGGAAAAGCATGGCAACCAGGTAGTATTTCACGGGGTAGCGCTCGTTAGCCGTGCCAGAAACGTGGGCAAGGCCGCACTCGTAGGCAGACCCCTTGATAAGCACGTTCTTGATCTTGCCCGGGTGCAAAAACCAGTTGGCAAGGAGGAGGACGGTCGGGATGCAGAGCGCCAAGATGACAAGAATGGTCATGGCAAAAGTGGTGTCGAAAATTTCAACGTTGCTCATAGTGACATCAAAGATAGTAAAAAAGTTTTTTCTGTTAACCCTGCCAAATGTAAAGTATATTTGGGGGTATGAAAAAATACGTTCTGTTTGTGGGTGTTTTGGGTGTTTTCTCGCTTTTTGCGGGGTGTACTGACACAGATACGGGTCTGGACCCGATCGATGATGGTGGAGTGGCTGAAGAATCCTCCAGTTCCGGGAAGGCTTCTTCCGGCGATAACGAAAAATCTAGCAGCAGTGCGAAGTCCGGTTCTAGCAGCAAGCAAAGTTCTAGTTCCAAGGACACAACGACCATTCACCAGCAGGTGATTGACTCCAGCGACACGGGCCCCCTCACCTACCCCAGCAGCGGCATTTTCTGCTGGAACGCAGGTTGCGAGTCCGAGTTCGGCTCTTCTTCGTCTGCAGCTCCGAGCTCTTCCGAATCCATCATTATTGCGCTTTCTTCGGAATCCACCGAACCGCCGACCGTCAACGGCAACACGTTGGTCGACAACCGCGACCACCAGACTTACCAACTCAAGAGCGTGGGCGGCAAGCTGTGGATGGCACAGGACCTGAACTACGAGAAATCGGGCAGCATGTGCTTCAACAACGAAAACTCAAACTGCAACAAGTACGGAAGACTCTACACCTTCAATGCAGCCCAAACCGCATGCCCCGCCGGATGGAAACTGCCGAACCGCAACGAAGCCCAGGCTGTCATTAACAACGAAAGCTTCCCGTGGAGCTACAGTGGCCGCTGCAAGGAAGGCGACTGCGACTTTACGGAAAAGATGGGGTTCCACTGGGTTGACACTGAACCGCAGAGCGGCGACAAGAACTACGGCGAAAAGACCGGCGAAATTGCGGTCATCATCGTGGAAAAAGAACCAGAATACGCCGGAAGTGACACGCAAAAGTTCTTCCAGGTAGACGAGAAGGACAAGTACTTCAGCGTCCGCTGCGTGCAGGAATAACCCGCGCGTCATCCAGACCAGATTTTAAAATCCCGCGAGAAATTCGCGGGATTTTTTTTGTTTTTTGGTGGGGGGGATTGGATTATTATGTATTTGTTTGTAATTTTATTATAAGTTTCAAAATCATGGAATGGAAATGAAAAGCATTATAAAAATATTATGCATCATTGCAGCAGATGCGTTCGCTTTGGACGACTGGGATTTTGCCGTGGCTGAAATTTTACCAAGTTTTTCGGGCGACTCCGAACTTATCTATGTAGAAAAGATTACACATCCCGGAGCAAAAGCTGGTGAAGACTTGATTTATAGAATTGATGAGGACAATTATATTTTTAATGACCATTGTAATGACATCATCGATGAGACAGGAAACAACTTTAAAGAAGGCGTTTTTTCCGTCACCTCATTATCTGAAGCTCTCAACAAAGCTGTTGATTATGACGGTATTGATCGATGGCATTGGATGTTAAAATACTCAATGGATTATACAATATCTTGCGGCAATCATATTACATACAAAGGAAGTTTTGTTTGGCGAACTCAATTATGGTCATGTAAAATCGGTTGTGACGCTGATCAAGACACAAAAACTTATTCATTAGATGTTAATAAGTTTAATTATTCAACAAATACATTTGAACCACATCGTCTACGAGCGAAAGATGACGGCAAGAATTTTGTCCCTATAAACAATTTGATTGCGGCATGGAACGGTCGCGAAGTCTCTTTCCCAAAATACAAAGGCGGTTCAAATAAATTGAAAGTTCCCGTAATTCTTGTTCCAGGCTTTGATGCCGATTATAAGAATACATGGGGTGTCAAAATACTTAACGAAGATAAAAACAGCGACGAATTTCGAAAAGGACTCGTCTCAAGCTATGTAAATGGAGGGCTTCCAGATATTTTGGCTCGTTATCAAGGGCTTGACGTTAGTGAAGAAGGGATAAATTCTAATGGGATATATTTTTTTAACGCCCCTATTGATGCGCAAGGCGAACAGCCTTCTCCTAAATGGATTGATGGTGACACTGCAAATTCCATATCGTACTCCTTTTATAAAAAATTAGAGAACGTTTTATATCAACATTTTGGAGAGGCATGGGAAACCGACAGTTCTTTAAAAATTGACATTGTTGGTCATAGTCAAGGTGGACTTGTTGTTCGAGAAATGCTAAGAGGGCTACAAAATGACTGCAAAGACTGCCACGTTGGGAATGCTAATGCCGCGAACCACATTCGCAAACTAGTTACAGTAAATACGCCCCATTTGGGAACCCCTGTTGCAGATACGAGAAGCGTTCTGCAATCAATGCCAAAATATTCGGCAATACTAGATTTATTAGCTGATTTAGAAAACCAACACAATCTTGAGGAAAGTACATATGAAGCCCGTAAAAAAGACGGGTTATCCGAAAAAGAAATTTATGAGCCTGTTGTCAATCGTGACAAAACACTAATTTCTGCAGGTGTAAATGTTGATTGGGGAAGATTAGCAAGTGAGGGCACAAAGGGGGCTTGGGACCGAGATTGGTACAAAAATCTATTAATTATTGCTTTTGGAGGTTGGGCAGCAGCTTTAGATTTAACAGCAGCAGGAACATTTCTCGGATTAAGTACAGATGTTTCAATGAAACTAAGGGGCAACTATTTAGGCGATTACGAGACAGATACTAGACAAGAGAACATAACGACATCTCATAATTATAAAGTTCTTAAATTTGGTGATTTCAGTCTAAAGGATATTCGAGACAAGGCCTGGAACATGCACGCCAAAGGTCAGCATCTCGGCACACAGTCATCCTTTATTATGAATTTATACTCATATCCTACTCTTCCCAATGGGAAAAAACTTATATTGCAACCGATGTATTCATATAACATGAGTGGTCTAAAATCCTATTTTTTGGGCCAAATTCAGGAAAATGCAACAAGTTTTTGCTCTGGCGACGAAGATTCAAAGAACTATTGTATAGACGCCTTAAAAATATTAAGCGAATATGTAAAAAGCACCGAGAATGTAGAACTTGAAAATGTTGATGGCATTTATGAATTGACAAAATTCCTTAATTCTTTGATGGATCAATGGCTTTCAAAGTCAGATTTGTTGGTACCAGTAGAAAGCCAAACCTTTGGCTATAATGTCGATGACAATTCAGAGAACATGGCAGGACCATGGGATACTATCCCTGAGTTTCACAAGCCAAGAACCTATAATATTTACTACGCTCAAACCCCAGATGTGTTACCTGTAAATATTGTTGCCCATGGAGAATTTGTTAGACAAAAAGATTTTGGTGAAATCGACTTTTTGAACGCATCTATTAAATCAACCCATATTCCTGGAGCATCTCGAATGGGGTTGGATCTTTTATGCGCGCTCGACACCTATCTCTGTCAAGACAATATGAGTGATAACGACTTCTTAAAAATTCCTCAAATTGTAAGTCATGGAACCGTTGTTGGGCCAAGAGGAACAACGAAGACCGTCGCAATTCAAGAACTTAGTATTTCAGGAAATTTCAACATTAAACCTTTATATTTATCGCCTAATTTTCAGGGTATAGGTTTGACGGACGGAGATGCATCTGTTCTTGTTGCAGCATTCGATCCTAATTATGGAACATATGTATGGTACAAAGATAAAAATGGCCAAGAACATTTTGAAACATTGTCCAACAGCAGAGTAAGATGGCAAGTTGGTGTAAGAAAAACTGGCGAGATTGTTGAGGTCTTCGCCAATACATACGACGGACGAGTCAAAACACTAGAGGTTCCAGTAAAGACACCGAATAATACAATCGTTCAAGTTTATGGCGACGAATCGTCATCTATGGTCGCTTCTGTATTTGCAGGTTCAGGGAAAGCAACTGATCCTAAAACGCAAGTAAAGCCAGAAGTAGCCACAAAGCGCATAGGCAATTTAGGAGACATAGCCGTCATCCACCATGAAGCCGGCATAGCAGAAAAAAACACTTCTCGACCCAGAATTATTGTTGCCAATATTGGGACCAAACCTATAACCGGATTTAAGGTAGCCTATTATTTTACAGGAGACCCAGCAAGAGTTCCCGTGGTTGATCTAGATTATCCAAGTTATCCTATTAAAGTAGAGCATTTAGGCGGAGATAATTGGCGCTTTGTAATAGATCTTTCAAATGCAGTTTTATTGCCGCAATCAGTTCATCCTAATAAAGATGGCTACCAAATTCGCCTTCACTACTACAGATACGACGAAAATTGGAATCATCGATACGATTATTCTGCAGATTACAATGTTGGATATCCAAACGTTAATGACAAAATTGTTGTTTATGATTTAGATGATAATATATTGTGGGGTATCCCGCCTACACTTTCCAAGGAAGTCACAACAGTGGAGAAAAAAAATGTCAACTTAATATTTGTTGATGCAGGAAAATATGAAAAAAACGTATTTAAGCCTGAATTTACAATTGTAAATACTGGCTCCACTATATTGAAAAATTACAAAATTCGTGGTTATATTTCTGCTCCAAATGGAAGTTCCTTCAATATACCAATTGATGATTGGTACACTCCTGAGTCAACTCCATCTTTAACAAAAATTACTGAAAATATATGGATGTTGGAAATATCTTTCAACGAACATATTTTATATCCTGGACAGGATGTTTTTTCTGGAAATATCGGAATTCATTTGGAGAATTGGAACAACTTTGATAAAAACCTGCTTGGTCTGATTGTTGTTGACGAAAGCGGAGAAATTTTATGGGGAACTCCATGGAATGGCTCTGGAACCATAATAAATCAGGAGTATGCAAATGCACAAGAATAAGATATTTCTATTTGGTTTCTTTGTAATTGTTTGCGCTTTTACTGGATGCGCCGTAACTTCCTCCGGAAATATGGTGGGAGAAGCCGCTGCAGTAAAATATTCAACGAGTGATAAAAAATATCATATAGCAGAAGTCGGAATAATGTACGCTTCATCAAGCGAAGATTACATATCGACTCCTCATCATGAGGTCTACTATGAGGGAGGCTCGCTAAATTTGAAGGCAAGTCTGTATTCATTTAACTACTCTCTTTGGGGACAAAAAGGTGGAGTATTTTTATCTGTGCCAATTTCAATTCCTCTGGATATCGGAGTCCGTCCTAGTTTTATTCAGTGGATTGGGCCAGCTTATTTAGGTGCAGGGATTTCGTTTGCTGGAGGCTTTTATCCCAATGAACAAGACGATGACTATGAGCCAAAAGCTGACAATTCCATTGGATATTTTGATGGCTTTATTCTATATAATTTTGGAAGCGGGATTATGTTTGATATCGGAGAAAAATTTTCTTTAGGAGCTTATGCAAACTATGAAAGAATTGCTTTGAATAGCGGAGGATCAAATGTAAAAGAATACGGTTTTTATATGGATATTATGTCTGAAACACACGGAAAAGAAAATTTACCCGCTTATGCTAGACGAGTCGATGTGATGACCTTAGGTCTTAACGCCCTTATTAAGATGAAGAATCCTCTTGGCTTTTATGCTGAATATAGTCCAGAAAAATTGATGTATAACGATGGCTGGAGAAAATTCCGTATAGGGGCGATTTTACTTTACTAACTCAACAGGAACTTAAAAAACTACCCCGATGACACTAGTCGGGGGGGGCGTTTTATATACCTGTAGGCGGTTCTTCGCCTGAACTAGAAGACAGTTCTATAAACTTGGCACAGTACTGTGCCACCTGTTCGCGCACGCTGTTCCCGCGCACCTTCCCCAGCAGGTCCACGATATCTTCGAGCGGGGCCGCCATAAAGGCCTCGGCGCTCCTGTACTTGGAGAGGATCTTCACGCGGGTCTCGTGACCCACGCCGGGCATCTTGAGCCATTCCACTTCCAGGTCTTTCTTGCGCTTGCTGCGCTGGTACGTGATGGCGAAGCGGTGCGCCTCGTCGCGGGCGTTCTGCAAAAGTTTCAAAGCGGGGCTCGTGCGGTGCAACACGATGCTCTCGCGGTCGTCGGGGAACACGATTTCTTCAAGGCGCTTCGCAAGCCCGATGAGCGGCAAGTCCTTGTCGTGCCCGAGTTCCTTCAAAATTTCCATGGTGGCATCCACCTGGCCCTTGCCGCCGTCGCATACCCAGAGGTCGGGCATGGGCGCGCCCTCTTCTTCCAGCCTGCGGATACGGCGGGTCATCACCTCGCGCATGCTAGCGAAGTCATCTACGCCCTCCACCGTCTTGATGATGAACTTGCGGTAATTGCTCTTGTCGGGCTTGCCGTTCTTGAAGGCGACGAGACTTGCCACAGTGTTCGTGCCCGAGAGGTGCGAAATGTCCACACACTCAATGCGGAAGGGCGTCTTCTTGAGGCCCAGCACCTTCTGCAGTTCAAAGACACTCTGGTCGATTTCGCTGTACTTCTGCACTTCGGCCCGCATCTCCACGAGAATCATGTCGGCGTTCGCGCCAGCCAGCTTCAAAAAGCCGACCTTCTCGCCGCGTTGCGGGTTTGTAATGTTCACCTTGTGGCCTGCGTTCTTGGCAAGTGCCTGTTCCAGGGGCTCGCGCTCCGCATCCAGCACCACGTCGGTCGCAATCTCGCCCGGAATGTGTTCTACGTCCAGGTACCACTGCACCAGCATCTGCTGCAAAATGCCCGCCTCGTCTTCTTCGAGCTTGCATTCCAGGCGGTAGTGGCGGCGGCCGCTGAGCACGCCGTTCCTGTACTCGAAAATGACAGCGGCCGCCATCGTCCCGTTACGGCGCAGGCTGAGCACGTCCAGCGAGAGGTTCGGGTCGGTCACGTCCGTCTTCTGGTGGATTCCCGTGGCCCGCAAAGCCTCGATGGCATCGCGCTTTTTCATCGCCGTCTCAAAGTCCAGCCGGTCGCTTGCCTCCTGCATCTCGCTTTCCCATTGCCCAATCAGGTCGTCCCGTTTGCCGTTCAGGAGCATCTGCGTCTGGAGCACCGCCTTGTGGTACTCTTCCTTGGTTATAAGGCCTGCGCAAGGAGCGCTACAACGCCCTATGTGGTAATTGAGGCAGGGCCTTTGCGGGCTCTTGAGCGGCAATTTCAGCTTGCATTCGCGTATCTTGAAGAGCCTTGCGGCAATGTCCTGCAACTGGGCAATCATGCGGGAATTCAGGTACGGGCCAAAGTACTGGCAGCCGTCCTTGCGCACCGCACGCGAAAGGAACAGCCTCGGGAAGTCTTCGTGCACCGAGAACGCCAGGTACGGGAAATGCTTGTCGTCCTTCAGCAGTACGTTATACTTGGGCGTGTGCTTGCGGATGAGGTTCGCTTCCAAAATAAGCGCCTCGGACTCGCTCTCGGTGATAATCCACTCAATGTCGCGGATAAACGGCAGCATGAGCGTCGCGGCCCGGTGGCCCGCATGGTCGCTGCCGTCAAAGTAGCTCCGCACGCGGTTCTTGAGCACCTTGGCCTTGCCGATGTAAATAATCTTCCCCTGCGAATTGCGCATAATGTACACCCCCGGCAAAGCGGGGAGTTCTGCCAGGCGGCGCTCGATATGTTCGTTCACGGGGAGCATACGCTTTCAAAGGTAAAAAACATCCCTGCATATTTTTGAAAAAAATACTACCGCATTCGGTTTTTTTATATATCTTTTTAATTGGTGATATGTATCCCCTGATTTTTACGGAGCGATAAATGAATTCAGAGAACATCAATCTTCTCTCGCAACGGGTGGATGGAGTACTGGCGACCGTCCGCAACCTACGGCAAGAGGTCGCCAACCTTAAACAGTCTCTGGCCACCAAAGAGGCCGAGATGCAGGACAGGAACCTGGTTCTGGAAAGCCTCAACGCCGAAATCAACGACTGCAAGGCGGCACTGACCGCCCGCGCAAACCAGGCCGCCGCTCAAGACGAAGCCATCAACCAAAAACAGGGAACGATTGACGAACTTCAGGGCACGCTCGCAAATGCGAACTCCCGCATCGCAGAACTCGAAAATCTGCTCAACGAAAAAGAATCCTTGCTGAACCAGGCCAACGAAAACCTGGAAGCCACTAAGGGCGAAGTTGCATCGCTCAACGACACTATCAGAGAACGCGATGAACAGTCCGGCCAGCTGCAGGAACAGTTGAACCAGCTGCGCAACGACTGCGCCATCGCCAAGGCAAACGAATCTATCCTCAACGAGAAGGTCGAAGAACTCGGCAAGACCATCGCCGACAAGGATGCCGCCATCGAAGCGCTCAACGCCGAAAAGGCAAGCCTCAACGAGACCATCAAGGAACAGAACGAAGAAATCCTGCAGGCGCAGGAACAGTTCAAGCAGATGGTATCCACCATCGAAAGCGAACTCGGCACCGAAATCCCCGTGAACGTGTCATTCTCCGATGAACCCGAGGCAGCAAGCGAAGCTCCGGCCGCAGAACCCGCAGTAGAGGAACCCGTGCAAGCCGAAGCCCCCGCCGAACAGGGCGAACCTGAAGTCGCCGAAGCGCAGGCCAGCGAGCCCGTCGTTGAACCCGCCGAAGAACTTAGCGAGCCCGAACTCGACTTCAACCAGGCAGCCGAAGAAGAGGACGAGCCCATCGAGATTCACCCCGCCAATGAAAAGGAACCGGACCTTTTCGCGAGCAATGGAGGCTCGCCTACCGGTTTTTTCGGCTAAGGATGCTGATGGATGACGATCCATTCGGCGTAGGAATGAAATAATGGCTGAACTGAATCAACATAGGTCTGTAAGCGTGACTGTAGCCGGCGAACGGCTACAGATCAGGACCGACCTTCCCGACGGGGAATTGAAGGATATCATCGATTACATCGATGAGCGCTACACCAGTTACGACCGTTATAATCTAGAAGCGGGCAAAAAATTCGCATTGCTCGCTCTTGAATTTGGCCAGCAGATTACAGAACTCAAAAAGATTCTGCACCAGGTCAAGGTGGAACGGGATGAACTGAATAACAGCATTAAGGAATTGGCGGCACTGCTAGACGAAGGTCTGGAACACCCGGAATCGCGGGATAGCGACTGGGTCTAAGGCACGCTCTACGTAATTCAGTTTTTACATTCAGCCCGGCATTGCTGGGCTTTTTACATTTCCATGACAAACAAAGTGCAAAATAGGGCATAAACCCTATTGATTCTGCCCAGAAATAAAGGTATATTTGTAATACAGGCATCGCACGGATTAACGCCCGATCTAACAAGATAATAACAGCTCGTGGCTCTTGTGGTCTAGTTTAGGCGCGCTTTGACGTGAAAAACGAAGCACCAAGGCACTGCTATCTTTTTTAAATAGTAGTTTCGAGTGTTCCACCGTGGACGGATGCCTTTTTTTGTATCTACAAAAAAGTGATGGCGGGTTCTACCCGCCATTTCTTTTTTTTGCTTTATCTTTTTTATGCCTTATCTTTTTGGCAAAGCGCCTTATGGCAAGATGCGATAAGCATCAACTGCGCAGGCACGTACGCCCACCAGACAAAGTTGTTTGCAGTTTCTGCAACCGCCTGCAGGGTGCTGTGGTCTTCGCCCGACAGCAGCGCGAGGCCGACAAGCGCATCGCCAATAAAGAACAGCACCAAGCCCCAGCGGATAAGCCGCGCGCTTGCCGCAGGGAAGTAGCTGTTGTGCGAAACGAAGAGCGCAACTACCAGCGACGTGATGAGGAAAACTGCATATACGGCGACAGTCACAAGCATGACGTTGCCGAGCGTAGGCTCGATGACTTTACCGCCCAAAAGCGATGCCGCAAAACCCGCCACCGGTATCAGCAGGAACTTGTGCACCTTCCCTGGCTTATCGTCGGTTTCTGACTTGCGCGTATGCCTGTGGATGAGCCCTACCTGGAACATAATGAAGAACGCGATGCCGAGAGTATTGCTAAGCGCGCGTTCATCCGGAGCAGCTATCTTGATGATATTGAAACAGGAATCAGCAAGAAGCGAGAAGATGAACGCTATGCGGAGAATCTTTGCATCAAGTTTGGAAAACGAATCGCGCGAAACAAGGAACGCTAGCACCGTAAGCAAAAACGATATCGCAAACTTTGTATAAAGTTGCAAGACTCCTGCATCCATGAGGCACTGGTCCACAGCGCCGCACCTGTAAAAATCAAACCAGTCCTTGCCTGTAGTAACAAGCAGCAAGGCGGCAATAAAACCAAGTATAACTTTCTGAGCAGTTGTCTGTAAGAGCATGTGCAAAAGTATAGTAAATCGCTATTCCACGCGAACCTTGCGCACGCTCTTCCCTGCACGGAGCAAGTACACGCCTGCATTCAGCGAACGTACCTTTTCTTCGCGCATAGTTCCGAGGTAATGCCCCTGCACGTCAAAAACCTGCACCGGTTCGTTGGCCTGGAACGCCCCCAGCGGACACATGCCAAAATCGCGCAATGCCACCGCCGACGTATCGCCTGTAGAATCCTGTTCGCTCGTATCGGGTTCCACGAACGGGTGCACCGGATCGTCCACCACCACCTTGAAGGTCACGGAGCCTTCGCAGCCCGAAGCGTTCGTATGCACCGCCTTGTAGTAGCCGCTCTTGGTGCCGTCCATGTTCTTGAAACGGATTTCGCGGCTGGTAGAAGTAAAGCCGTTCGGGCCGCTCCATACCCAGCGCCCGCCTTCCCACGGGTGCGGGCCAATCACCAGCGAGTCTCCCTTGTTCAGCTTCACGTCAGTCGTCTCGTCCCAGCCGGTATTGTTGTGGATTTTCACGTACGGGATGATGGAATCCGGCTTGCAGGCGCCACCTTCGGCACCGTCAATCACCATCGTGGTAATCGTGTTGGCCTTCGCCGTCATCGAGAGTGCCTTGCCCGAAACCGCGATATCAGATTGTTTGGTCAAGCTGCCCGGCAGTTCAAACCGCACCACCTTCGCGCTCGTGCCAATCTTTACAAACTCGCTCAGGTCAAAATTGTACTTCACGTCGCTAGAGCCGCTGTTGCGCACGATAAGCACCAGGGCGCCATCGGGCGTGAGTGCCGCGAGCGTATTGCCGTTGTCGCTATCGATAATGCGGGACCCCGGACGGATGTAGCGGCTAAATGCGGCGTGCATGTAGTAGCGCGCGTTCGGCGTGAAAGTCTGCTTGCTGTGGTTGAGCGCGAGGCTGCGCCAGTTTTCGGCCGGGTCGCCAATCTGCCAGTCTATCCACGCTTCCGCATGCATGTCGCGCAGGTCCTGGATAATCACGTTCGCCATCCAGAGAGCAATATGCTCGTCGCCGCTCTTGCTGAGCGGGCCCGTTTCGGACTGCCAAAGGCGCTTGTTCAGGCCGAAGGCGCGGTTGAAAAGCTGCTTGCGGTAGCTGCCGTCGGAATAGCTGTGCGTGTTCACCTGACCCAGGTAAGAGAGCGCCTCTGCGGTGTAGTTGCCCAGCTGGTCGTGCGCCTGCTTGATGGACGTCTCGTCGGCAGCGCTCACCGACGTTTCCGGGAAGAGTCCCTTCTTCTGGAGCGCCTTGCCGAGTTCCACAATCATCTTGGACTGGTTGTTCTTGAAACCGCAACCTTCCTGCCCGCCGTTCGACTTCCACCAGCCGGCACTCGGCTCGTTGAAAGGTTCCACCGTGCGGAACGTGAGCCCCCATTCCGTCTTGAAGTGCAGCGCCACTTCGGAGAGGTAATCCGCAAAGTCGTCAAAATAGTCTTCCTTGAGGTTGTCGCTTCCGTCGTTACTCCCCGAAACGCAGCCGCTCTTGGTCATCCACCACGGGGGCGAATTGCTGAACGCCTCGAAAATCGGGTCCTTCACGCGCTTGGCGAGTTCCAATGCAATCGCGCGCTGGTACGGGTCGGCCGTCCAGTCGTAATCGCCTTTTTCTGTCGGCTTGTAACCCGGAACCTTGCCGCCGCCGTCACCCTTCGTGAGGTGGTCATGGCCCGGCTGGTCGCCACCGCCGATGTTGTAGCGGAAAATCGTGTAGCCCAGTCCCGTATCGGGGTCGGCAATCGCACCGATGAGCTTGCTGCGGTTCGCCTCGCTCCAGGCGCCCGCCTTCACGGCCCACCAGCAGAGGCTCGTGCCCCAGCCCTCGAAAACCTGGTATTTTTTGCCGGGGTCGACAACGACCTTAGTTTGTGCAAAGGCCAACGACGAAAAAGCCGTCGCGAATACAGCCGCAGCAACGCACGGAACAACATGACTGTGCGAAAGAAACTTCATAGACCAACTCCATTCCACATGCCGAAAAGGGCATATATCTAAATATACCCTAACCGGAGTCGATTGTCAAATGTGGACTTTTTCGCGCTTAAATCGTATTTACTTGCGCCAGCCTTCCATAATCTTCATGCAGCCCGCAAGCAGTTCGTCGGAACGGTCCTTCGCCTCGGTTTCCACGTAGCAGCGGAATTCCGGAGCATTGCCGCTCGGGCGCAGGTGCACAATATCGCCGGAATCAAATTCCATGCGGTAGCCATCCGTCTCGTCGATGGCGACAACTTCACCATGGAACGGCTTGGGAGCCGAACCGTCCTTGGGCTTGAACTTGGAAGGTTTCGCAGTGAGCGCGCCGAACAACTTGGCGCCGAGTTTCTGCTCACGGATTTCGGCGAGTTTTGCCTTCGAAACATCCGTCGGGAATTCCTTGAGGCGGTCGCTCACGGTAAAGCGCTTCGGGAGTTTCTTGAGCAGGTCGACAACGCACATGCGTTCTTCGCGCACGCGGACCATCACGGCAATCATCGGGAGCAATGCATCGCGGGTCGGCAGTGCCGGCAGCGTGCGGGTCGCGCGCATCTCGCCGCCGCGACCATCGCTATCAATAAATTCGCGCGTTAAATTCGTCTGCAGCAAAAAGCCGCCATTGGCCTCGTAGCCTGCGACAGAAACGCTCGGGTCGTTTGCATCTACCAGGCTTTCCATGCCGGCGATTACATACGGGCTGCCGATACGCGTGCGGCAAATTTTTTCGAAGGAGCCGCATTTTTCGAGCGACGTATTGCAACTCACCGGAGTTGCAATGCGCTTGATACCAAGCGCCTGGGCAGCGAGGATGCCCAGCACGTCGCCACGCAGCCACATGCCCACATCGTCTGCCAAGAGCGGGCGGTCGCTATCGCCGTCGGTACTGAAAATCGCATCCACAAAATCCTTGTGCGCAAATTCGCGGGCAAGTTCTTCATCTTCTTTGCGAATCGCTTCCGTATCCACCGGGATAAACGTCTCGCTGCGGGCAAAAGGCTTCACCGTAGCGCCCAAGCTTTCCAAGACCTTCACCACGATATCGCGGCCCACGGCGGAATGCTGGTACACGCCAATGGTAAGGCCCTGCAAGGCTTTGGTACCGAAAAATTCCGGGTAGCGCTTCAGGTAGTTTTCTTCAGCTTCCATCTCGACTGCCGGGAGAGCGGGCGCATTTTTTAGCATGCCGTTCGCATCAAAAATATTTTCGTCAAAGTCCACCGCCTGCGAAACGATTCCCTGTTCATCCTTCTTGGAAATTTCGCCCTGCGGGTGGTTGAACTTGATGCCGTTGCGGTCTGCCGGAATGTGGCTGCCCGTCACCATGATGGTCGGGAGCGCCTTGTCGATGCCGTACAGCGCAATCGCCGGGCTCGGGATGCGGCCGCAGTACACGACCTTCCACGCGCTGTCCTCGCCCGCCTTCACGAGCGCCTTGAGGATGCGTTCCGTACTCGGGCGCAAGTCACCCGCAATCGCAATCGTGTGTTCGCACTTGTAACTTTGTTCGCAGTACTTGATGAACGAGCGTGCATAAACATAGCACACGCGGTCCGTCATCGCGGTCACCAGGCCGCGGGCTCCGCTCGTGCCGAAAGCCACGCCGGACTGTTTCATCACTTCTTGCATCGTAACGCTCATAAACACCTCATTTTGTTCAACAGGCGCTTTTACTTTTCTTGGTTTCAACCGCGCGCCATGCCGAAAGTTTCACAACTGAAAAATAGCAAAAGGCCCTCCGGGCATTAAGCCCAGAGAGCCGGAGATGTGAAATTTCTTGTTCGCGATTTCCGCGACCCGCATTATTCTGCGAGCCGTTTATTTCGCAAACCGCATTATTCTGCAAACAAGGCGGTAGAGAGGTAACGGTCGCCGGTATCCGGGAGGAGCGCGACGATGGTCTTGCCCTTGTTTTCGGGGCGCTTGGCGAGTTCCTTGGCGGCCCAGAGGGCGGCACCGGAAGAAATACCCACGAGCACGCCTTCTTTTTTGCCGATTTCGCGGCCGGCTTCAAAAGCAGCTTCGTTTTCGACAGCGATGATTTCATCGTAGACCTTGGTGTTCAGCGTGTCGGGCACAAAGCCTGCACCGATACCCTGGATCTTGTGAGAACCGGCAACGCCCTTGCTGAGCACCGGAGAGCTGGCCGGTTCAACGGCGACAACCTTCACGTTCGGGTTTTGGCTCTTGAGGTATTCGCCCACGCCAGAAACCGTACCACCCGTACCGACACCGGCCACGAAAATGTCGACCTTGCCATCGGTATCTTCCCAGATTTCGGGACCCGTAGTAGCCTTATGGGCAGCCGGGTTGGCCGGATTCACGAACTGACCCGGAATGAAGCTGTTCGGAATTTCCTTAGCAAGTTCATCTGCCTTGGCAATTGCGCCCTTCATGCCCTTCGCACCTTCGGTCAGCACGAGTTCGGCACCGTAGGCCTTCATGAGCTGGCGGCGTTCCACACTCATGGTTTCCGGCATCACGATGATGATGCGGTAACCGCGGGCGGCAGCGACAGAAGCGAGACCGATACCAGTGTTACCCGAGGTCGGTTCGATGATAACAGCGCCCTTCTTGAGCTTGCCGCTCTTTTCGGCGTCGTCGAGCATCGCCTTTGCGATACGGTCCTTCACGGAGCCTGCGGGGTTGAAGTATTCGAGCTTCGCGAGAATCTTGGCTTCGAGGTTGTTGGAAGCTTCGATGTGGGTGAGCTCGAGGAGCGGGGTGTGACCAATGAGCTGGTCGGCAGAAGTGTAAATCTTGGACATTGTGAAATTCCTTTTTTTGATTGTCATTCCGGCCTTGTGCCGGAATCACCGTTTTGTTTGTTAAAGTTCAGTTTTTTAAATAGCGTTGAGAGCCTGATCGAGGTCGTTGATGATATCTTCGTAATGCTCCGTGCCGATGGAGAGGCGGATCGTCGCCGGGCTAATGCCAGCAGCAGCGAGTTCTTCCGGAGTGAGTTCCGAGTGGGTCGTCGTGTACGGATGAACCACCAGGCTCTTCACGTCGGCCACGTTAGCGAGCAGGCTGAAAATCTTGAGGCTGTCGATGAACTTGAAGGCTTCTTCCTGGCCGCCCTTCACGTCGAACGTGAAGATGGAACCGGCACCGTTCGGGAAGTACTTCTGGTAAAGCGCATGCTGCGGATGGTCCGCAAAACTCGGGTGGTTGACCTTCGCGACCTTCGGGTGCTTGGAAAGGAATTCCAAAACCTTCTTAGTGTTTTCCACATGGCGATCGAGGCGGAGCGAAAGCGTTTCGGTGCCCTGCAGCAGGAGGAAAGCGTTGAACGGGGAAATCGCAGCACCTTCATCACGGAGAAGAATGGCGCGGATATAGACGATATAGGCAGCGGCACCAGCAGCGGCTGTGAAGGGCACGCCGTAGCTCGGGTTCGTTTCGGTGAACTGCGGGAACTTGCCGCTTGCAGCCCAGTCAAACTTGCCGCCGTCCACGATGATGCCGCCGAGGGTCGTACCGTGACCGCCGATGAACTTGGTAGCGGAATGCACCACGATGTCGGCGCCGTGTTCCAGCGGGCGAATCAGGTACGGGGTACCGAAGGTGTTGTCGATAACGACCGGAATCTTGTGCTTGTGAGCGAGTTCAGAAACGGCATCGATGTCCGGGATATCGGAATTCGGGTTGCCGAGAGTTTCAATGAAGACGAGCTTCGTGTTGTCCTTGATGGCGCCTTCCACTTCCTTCAAGTTATGAATGTCAACGAAAGTCGTCTCGATACCGAACTTGCTAAGAGTGTGTTCCAGCAGGTTGTAAGTGCCACCGTAGATAGAACGCTGGGCAATCACGTGGTCACCCTTGCGGGCGAGCGCCGTGATAGCATAAGTGATGGCGGCTGCACCGGATGCGACTGCGAGGGCCGCGATACCACCTTCAAGGGCGGCAATGCGTTTTTCAAAGACATCCTGCGTCGTGTTGGTGAGGCGGCCATAAATATTGCCAGCGTCTTTCAGGTGGAAACGGTCAGAAGCGTGCTGAGCGCTGTGGAAAACATAAGAGGTGGTCTGGTAAATAGGAACCGCGCGGGAATCGGTTGCGGGGTCAGCCTGTTCCTGGCCAACGTGAAGCTGAAGCGTTTCGAAGTGGAGTTTGTTCTGAGTTGTCATTTGTGAAATTCCTTTTTTGCTTGTCATCCCCGCTGTCATCCTGGAGGCCGAAGGCCGATAGGATCCATTGGAAATCGTTGTTTAACTCTTCTGGACGTTCCGTCCGACAGGGTGTAAAGTAGAATCCTTTTCCTACCTTTTCAATAGGGAATAACAGAAAAACCCAGGAATTTTGCTTACATTTTTCTTACCGATAGTTTTTATCTATAACTGGTGTATAGGAAAAGCCTATTAAATCGACCAAAAAGGCCAAAAATGCCATAAATACGTAAAAGTCCCGCAAGCGGGGGCGCCTACGGGACTAGATGAGGTGTAAAATGGAAAAATCTTAGATTTCGGCGCGCAACTGCTTTGCCGCCGCGACCAGATTCTTGAGGCTGGCGGTCGTTTCCGTCTCGCCACGAGTCTTGAGGCCGCAATCGGGGTTCACCCACACATTGGCCTGCGGAACCTTGTCTATAATCTTGTGGATCGTCTTCACGATTTCATCCACGGAAGGCACGCGCGGCGAATGGATATCGTACACGCCCGGGCCCACCTGCGTCTCGAAATGAGCATCGTTAAGCGCATCGAGCAGCTTGAGGTCGGAACGGCTTGCTTCGAAAGTAATCACGTCAGCATCCATTGCATCAATGTCCTTCACGATATCGTTAAATTCGCTGTAGCACATGTGCGTGTGGATCTGCGTTTCGGGCCTGACCTTCGCATGCACCAGGCGGAACGCCGGGATGGCCCAGTCGAGGTATTCCTTGTGCCAGTCACTCTTGCGCAGCGGCAGCTTTTCACGGAGGGCAGCCTCGTCAATCTGGATAATCTTGATGCCGTTCTTTTCGAGGTCCAAAACTTCGTCACGGATGGCAAGGCCAATCTGCTGGGCCTGCGTCTTGAGCGAAATATCTTCGCGCGGGAAAGACCAGTTGAGAATCGTCACCGGGCCGGTGAGCATTCCCTTCACAGGCTTGTTCGTCTGCTTCTGCGCGAACACGGACCATTCGACAGTGATGGGCTTGCTGCGGTGGATATCGCCCCACACTACAGGCGGCTTGACGCAACGCGTACCATAGCTCTGCACCCAGGCGTTCTGCGTAAAGATAAAGCCATCGATCTGCGTACCGAAATATTCCACCATGTCATTGCGTTCGAATTCGCCATGCACAATCACGTCGAGGCCGATGTTTTCTTGCAGCGCAATGCACTCCGCAATCTTCTTCTGATTGAACGTCACGTACTGTTCCTGGGAAATTTCACCCTTCCTGAAGGCGGCGCGGTTCGCACGGACTTCGGCCGTCTGCGGGAACGACCCGATGGTCGTCGTGGGGAAAGCCGGAAGGTTAAATTCTGCAACCTGGATATTGCGGCGCTCAGCACGGGCAGGGCTACGCACAAAGTCAGAGTCCTTGAGGGCAGCCAAGGCAGACTGCACCGAAGAGGTGGCCTTCACGCGGTCAATCCCGAAGAGTGTCCTGTTCTTTTCGATGGCATCCGGATTTTCCGATGCGATATCCGAAAGTTCTACGAGCTTTTCTTCGGCAAAGGCAAAATGCTTCAAGATTTCCGGAGAGAGCTTCTGTTCGGCGGCGACCGTGTAGGGCACATGCAACAGCGAGCACGAAGTGCCTACGACTACGCGGGAGGCATCAACAACCTTCTCGATTTCAATCAGAAGGAGGTTCTTCTTTTCGTAATCGGCGCGCCAGATGTTCTTGCCGTTCACCACGCCCGCAAAGAGGACTGCATTTTTCGGGAAGCCCGTCTTGAGCAGTTCAAGAGACTTGATGCCTTCGACAAAGTCAATGCCGATACCATCGAAACCGAGCGAGATGACATCTTGATAAACATCGCGAATATCACCGAAGTAAGTCTGCAGGAGCACCTTAACCGAGGTCTTCGCACGCAGCTGTTCCAGAAGGGAGCCATAGATGGCCTTGAAGAACTGTTTGTCTTCATCATTCAGGTCGAAGACTAGCGCAGGTTCAGCAAATGCAATCCACTCGGCTCCGGCAGCCGCCAGCTGTTCCGCCAGCTTCAGGTAAGCTTTCACCGCAGGCACGGCGAAAGCAGAAGCGTTCCTCTTGCCGTTGTAACGGGCAAGCTTCAGGAAGGTATAAGGTCCAACGAGGCTAGGCACAGTATGTACCCCGGCGGCCTTCGCCTCGTTGTATTCCCGAACGGGCTTCACATCACCTGCGACAGCAAGTTCAGTAGAATCGTCCAGTTCGGGAACAATATAGTGGTAGTTCGTATTGAACCATTTCTTCATCGGGAGGGCCTTGACGTCGCCCTTTTCGCCCTGATAGCCGTGTGCAGCGGCAAAATATGTCTCGAGTTCAGAAAGGCCGAGTTCCTTGTAGCGCGCAGGGACAGCCCCGAGCAGGAACGCGGTATCGAGAACGTTGTCGTAGAACGAAAAATCATTGGACGGAATGAAGTCAATGCCAGCCGCCTTTTGCTTCTGCCAACCGTACAGGCGAATTTCAGCCGCCGTCTTCTGCAGTTCAGCCTCAGAAATTTCACCCTTAAAGAACTTTTCACTTGCAAACTTGAGTTCACGAGCCTTGCCGATACGCGGAAAACCTATTACAGATGTTTTTTTCGTCGTCATATTGTCTCTACCTACCTTTTTTGTATGTTATTTTGTTCGTTGGCAAATATACCATCTTTTTTGAAATAGGTAAAATACTATTTTTTACTACATCACCATAGGTTTAGCCTATGGTAAATAACCAGCAATAAAAAAACACTATGACTTTACAACAACTTAAATACGCTGTAGCGGTAGCCGATACGCTAAATATCACCGAAGCGTCCAAGCGCGTCTTCATTTCACAACCCAGCCTGACTGCGGCAATTCACGAGCTCGAAGAAGAAATGGGCGTAACGATTTTCAATCGCAGCAACAAGGGCGTTACCATCACGAACGAAGGCGACGAATTCCTCTCCTATGCGCGTCAAGTGCTGGAACAGGCCGCGCTTCTCGAAGACCACTACAAGGGCGGCGAAAGCGGAAATACGATTTTCTCTGTCAGTTGTCAGCATTACTCTTTCGCCGTGAACGCTTTCGTTGATGTCATCCGCAAATTCGGCGGGCCAAGTTACGACTTTACGCTCCGCGAAACGCAGACAAACGAGATTATCGAAGACGTCACCAAGATGAAAAGCGAAATCGGCGTACTTTACCTGAGCGGCAAAAATGAAAAGGTCATCCGCAACATGATCCGGAAAAACAATCTGGAATTCGAACCGCTATTCACCACGCCGCTTCACGTATTCATGTCGTCCAAGAACCCGCTTGCCAAAAAAGAACGCATTACCTTGGCGGACCTGAAGCCCTTCCCGTACCTGACCTACGAACAGGGAAACTTCAACTCCTTCTACTTTGCCGAAGAGCCGCTTACCGCCATCGACTTCGATTGCCCGCGAAACATCAAGGTCCGCGACCGCGCCACGCTTTTCAATTTGCTGATCGGCCTTGACGGTTACACCATCTGTTCGGGCGTCATCAGCCACAAACTGAACGGCAAGGAAATTATCGCGAAGCCGCTTTCCGTAATCGACAAGATGACCATCGGCTATGTCACGCGAAAAGGCGTAACGCCATCCCGCTACGCCCAAGCTTATATCGCCGCCCTAATGCGGCACTGCCACGTCAAAGAAAAAAAGAGGATTCCTGACAACATTTTTTAATGACTCCCATCACGTAAAAAAGTTCGGCATTCATTCTCCTTTCTGTAAAAACTAAATTTAGTCCGGTTAGTAAAAAAAAATGGGGGGAACATGAAAAAATTCTTATTCTGCCTTTTGGCTGCAATGCAATATGCGTCGGCAAATTCCTGCACCGACCTTCTTTTCCAATTTCTATCCAATTCGTTCTTGAAGCCAAATGCTGAATTCAAACTGGATTCCGCATCCATACCCAAAGCAATGCTCACAAAATACTCCTATTCCGATGGCAGGCTCGAAAACAGCAAGGCATACTCCTATCTAGATAACTCTACCTCGGAATCCAAATATTACTGGAACAAAGATTCTAGCGCGCTTACAAAAACGGGCTTTGAATATTTGATGAAAGATTCTTCATCTGCAGACACCGCGTATATTTTCGGAGATTTTTACGGCTTCGGGACATTGGGGGAACAGCAATCCATCAAGCTTACTGCCAACGCTGCGCAAATCTTGACAAAAAGCCTAGACTTCAACACGTCTGAATATTCCGAAGTAATCCTTACCGGCGATTCCATTGTGTATACAATCTATAATGGGGCCGACAAGGAATCGGGCATTCATTCAACAACTGTGTACGCAAGCGATTCAAGCAATACCAAATGCTACGAAACCTCTTCCGAGGGTGATACGGTTTCGACCATCAATTACACCTCCAGCGAGAACATCTATTCCCTGCAGGTTCAATCCGACGAACTCACGGCGAACTACTACTTTACCTATACAAAACAAGGGACAACGGCTATCCGCAAAAAGGGAATCCGCACTTCTGTTCTTCCGAAGAGCCGTTCATTTGACCTTCTCGGGCGAACCGTAAATACAAAAAGACGTTTCTGAAATTAATCCAGAAACGCCTCTATTGTACGGAGAGTACAAAAATTACTTGATGTTCGCTCTCCAGGTGGCAGGCTTGAATTCACCGACGATGGGAAGCAGGCGCTGGTCCACGTCGATTTTCAAGACGGAGTTGAAGTTATTCGTCGCGATCATCTGGGCGGCAAAGCCCACGATGGCCACGATTTCGGAATCGTTGTAGTACTTGCGCAGTTCTTCGAAATAGGAATCCGGAACGGCGGTGGGGTCCTTCACGATCTGCCTTGCAAGCTTCACGAGGATCTCTTCGTTCTTCTCGTATTCAAAGCCGTTCGGGTCGATACCGAGAGCCTTCAAGTCGCTGATAAAGAACAACGAGCAGAGCTGGCAGCTGTTGGTAGTAGAGATAGCGTGGGCGTAGACGGTAGCGGCGCGCTGTCCGATAATTTCCACGAGGCGTGCCCAGCTGGTGTACCAGCCCATGAAGGCGTCGAACGTCGCGTAGTCCTGCAGCAGCGCACGCTTCATGTTGGTAATCTTGCCTGTAGAAACGAGCTTTTCGTAGGCCTCTTTCGCCTTGCCCTGAGCTTCGTCAACCGATTCAATAAATTTTACTCTTGCCATTGTTTGTACTCTCCTTTTGGTGCGTTAGCACCGTTTTGTTTTTGTTTAAGTTTTTTAATTACAACGCAATCTTCAAGATGTCCTTGATCGCTGCGGCATCTAGCGGCACGTAGTGCCCGACCTTGCCGTTACGCGTAGCACGTGCGGCCATCGCATCAAAATCCTTGTCGCCAATTTTAAGTTCCGCAAGCGTCGTCGCGAGCCCCAGCTTCTTGAAGAACGCCGCAAGCTTTTCCGAAAGGATCAGCGCGCGTTCCGTTTCGCTGTAGTTGAACGAATCCACTCCGAACACGCGGCTTGCGAGGAGTGCAAGCCTCCAGGGCTTCTTCTCGGCCATGTACTTTGTCCAGGCGACGGTCACAACCGCCATGCCTTCACCATGGGTGATGTTGTACTGGGCAGAAAGTTCATGTTCGATGCGATGCGAGCCCCAGTCGGCGCGGCGCCCTGCGTCCAGGAATCCGCCGTGAGCGACACTGGCAAGCCACTGGATTTCTCCGCGGGCGTTGACGTCTTTCTGGTTGGCGATAAGCTTGTCGGCATTGACGAGCAGCGCCCTGATGGCACCTTCAATCAAGTAGTCCGTCGTGTCGGAATATTTCTCGTCCGAGAAATAACGTTCCAGCAAATGCGAAAGCACATCCGCGATGCCCACGAAAGTCTGGTATGCCGGCAGGCCCACCGTGTATTTCGGGTTCATGATGGCGAA
>JBGUQN010000053.1:0-6745 GCA_045131085.1 Fibrobacter sp. | reverse complement strand
TGCTTTCTGTTGCACTGTCTGTCGCGTTTCCGCGCCTGGACGTTATCCAGCATCCTGCCCTGTGGTGCCCGGACTTTCCTCCAGCATTGCTGCCGGCGGCCATCCGCTACCCGCAAGCAAATTTAGAAACATTCGCCGCGGCCGGCAAGTGCGGGCGGATTGGCTCACGCGGGGAGCTTTTTTGTGATGTCTTTGTGCGGAGTGGCGCGAGATGTGTGCGGAATGCGGGCAAATTGATGCTCGCGGGGTGGCTTTTGTGCGAAGTTGCGTGGAATGCTGGCTAATTGATGCTCGCGGAGGGTGTTTTTGCGGAAAATTACGGACTAAATGCGGGGGTATGGTGGTTTAGTCTGTAAATTTTGAATAAACTAACGTCAAAAAGCGGCTGAAAAATTCGCTTTTTTATCGCAAAATGTCAAATTATGTCACTTTCAAAGCAAAAAACGCCTGAAAAGTGCGGAAATTGTTGCGTATAAAGTAAATTTTAGCGGACTATTTCGGCGGGGGTGCGCATTTAGTCCGTAAATACTGCCGTAAAACGCCATTTTCGAAATTTTGCGCATGTTTTTGCCTTTTCGAACCCGGCTATTTTGTATTCTTTCTATATTAGACCTGCTTTTGGGGATACCACAGTGCATAAGTTTCTTTGTCTTCTTTCTCTTGCCTTTTGTGTAACGCTTGCCATTGCCGCTCCCGGCGAGGCTTTGCCTTCGGGCGATACTTCGTCTGCCAGGCCTGCGGCTGATTCTTCCGCACTTTTCCGCGTTGATAGCATTGTCTACGATATCGGTGATGCCTTTGACGATTCGAAAGTGCATACCAAGTACGATGCTCTGGCCTACAACTTTTTGAACTGGGTGCACATCGAGACCCGCGAGATGACGGTCCGCAAGCTGCTCCTTTTCAACCAGGGCGGTTTGGCCAGCCTCGATCTGATGCTTGAATCGGAGAGGTTCCTTCGTGAACAGAAGTTCTTGAGCGATGCCTCCATCAAGGTGGAACAGGAAGGCGACAAGAACGTGGTGACAGTGCATACGAGCGACAACTGGACGCTTTCGCCCATAGGTTCGCTCGGGTTCGGCGGCAAGGAATGGGCCTACAAGAACCTCGTCTGGGGTATCGGCATACAGGAGAGTAACTTCCTCGGGCTCGGCCAGATGTTGGGTTTCTACTTCGGGCACAACGAGTTCCGCGACATGTGGCAGGTGGAATACAGCGCACCGCACTTCATTTTCCGCTACAACCATTTCGACGTGCTGTACAGCTACAATACCGACGGTTACCTTGCCAGCTGGCAGATGTACGTGCCGTTCCTCTCTAGGAGCACGAACCAGTGGGCCTATACGCTGGCTGGCCTCAAGAACAAGAGCGACTATTTTGTCTATGGCAGTGGCGACATGCCCGCGGGGGCAGTGCTTGCGCCGACAGATACCCCACTCGACTCCATCCAGGAGTACAACGGCGAAGAGGCTGTCCAGCTCATGAAGGTGAAGGAGTTTGTCAGCGACTCGCTCACCTTCAGGATTAGCCGTTCATTCGGCGGTACGCAGCGCAAGGTCTATCTTGCAGCGACATACGACTACAAGCGACTCACGGCGACCCAGGGCGAACTGTTGCGCTACAGGTTCCACGACGGAGAAAATGTTTACGCCATCGATTCTGCGTCAGCCTGGAACGAGTGGCTTCCGGAGCGCAAGGATTCCCGCCTCGGCGCCTATATCATGTATTCCAACCTACGGTACGAAAAGATCCGTAATTACCACAACGCGAAATGGACCGAAGATGTGGACCGCGGCTGGACCTTGAAGGCCCAGATTTCCAAGAACTACGAACAGCTCGGCGCTGCCGATAATGACATCCGCCTGGATTTCTGGCTGAACCTCTACCTGGGTTTTGGCGTGAACCACCTGACGCTTTCGTCCAACTCGCATTTCTACTTGGACCATGGCGAGCGGCATGATTTTTATGGGCGTTTGCAAGGGGAGTACATCTTTCACCCGAACGACCAGTTCTCGACAGTGCTGACCGGCCTCTTGGACTTTTACGACAATGCACGCCTGGGTTACCAGGTTTCTCTCGGTGGGGCGGATTGCTTTGTCGGGTTCCCGACGGGTTACTATGCGGGGCAGGCGAGGGTTTACGGGAGTATTGAACAGCGTTGGTTCCCGGATTTCGAACTGCTCACGTATGTCCCTGTATTCGTTGGCTATGCTAGCGCAGGGGAGACAGCCTGGGAATTCTCGGATATCCGTCGTGACGATTTGATTTACGTTCTCGGCATTGGCGCGAGGTTCGTGCAGACGAAGTCCGTCAGCAGGTTTGTCAACAAGTTTGACATCAGTATCCCGCTGAACGGAGCACGAAAGGGCGAACCGTATTACTCGATAACGACGAGCCTTACGCTATAAACTTTATTTGTTATATTGCCTGGTATGGATGAACAAACCGAAAAGAAAGTACGCAAGACCGCCCGCATGTTGAAGTTCATGTTCCTGCGGGTCGAAGTCATCATCGGAATTTTTGCGATGATTGCAGGCGCAATCGTGACTGTGATGGTCTGGAGCGAAGGCTATTTTGCCGGTGCGTTCATGATGGTGCTAACGGGTGCGCTCAACACCTTCCTTGCCATAAAGGAACTGGTTGCGCCGACCGATGGCATTTTGCATTGGCAGGCGGTTTTCTTTATGATTGTGCGCCGTGCGATGTTCTTCTTGAACATAGCGCTTTTGGCTCTCGTGCTTGGCACGTTCACCAATTTAATCTAATTGTGGATTGAACTGCGCGGGCCTAGTGCACGCCGTCTACGTTCACGAATTCTTTTTCGCCATACCACGCCTGTATTTTAGCGCGTGCAGCGTCGTCAAAAACATCCCTGTCCTTGAGGATGTGTTCTGCGGTTTCTAGCGTTTGGCTAATGAGTTCCTGGTCGGCAATCCAGTCGAACCAGCGGAACACCCATGCGCCGCTCTGCTCGTTGCCTTCGAGGTTTCCGGCTCCGCGATTCTGCAGGTCGAGTTCCGCAATCTCGAAACCGTCTTCGGTTTGCGAGAACTGCGAGAGGCGCTCCATGCTGGACTCGGCGGCGTCGCCCTCCGGAATCATCAAAAAGCACCAGGCCTGGGCGTCGCCGCGGCCTACACGGCCACGCAACTGGTGCAGTTGCGCGAGTCCAAAGCGGTCCGGCTGGTCTATGACCATCAGGTTTGCTGCAGGCACGTTCACGCCGACTTCTATGACGGTCGTTGCCACAAGGATATGAATCTTTCCGGCGGCGAACTGCGCGATGATTTCGTCGCGCTCGGCTTCGTCCATCTGGCCGTGCACGCCCGCGACCTTCAAGGAAGTAAATGCGCGGAGTTCCTCGACAATTTCGTCTACACTTCGCGCGCCGCCTTCTTCGTCGGTGCCCACGCGGCTTGCAATCCAGTAGCACAGGTTGCCGTGCGCCGCCTCGTTGCAGATAAACTTCTTCATGTCCTCGCGCTTGGCTGCATTCACGAGGCGTGTCTTGATGGGCTTGCGGCCCGCAGGCTTTTCCTTGATGCTAACCACTTTCAAATCGCCGTAGAGCGTCATGGCGAGGCTTCGCGGAATAGGCGTTGCGCTCATCACGAGCATGTCGGGGTAGTCGCCCTTCGCGAGTAATGCTTCGCGCTGGCCCACGCCAAAACGGTGCTGTTCGTCGATGATGACAAAGCCGAGCCGTGAGAAAATCACGTCCTTGCTGAAAAGGGCGTGCGTGCCGATAACCACGTCGGCAAGCCCCATCTGGAGTTCCCCGAGAATGACTTTTTTTTCTGCCGCCGGAGTTGCACCTACCAGCAGGCGTACGTTCAGGCCTGCCGCATCAAAAAAAGGCTTGAGGCTTTTGTAGTGCTGCCGAGCAAGGATATCTGTGGGCACCATCAGCGCGCATTGCTCGCGCATTCCCGTTTCAGCGACATCGTCCCCGTTAGCGCCGCACACGGCCATCATCGCGAGCATTGCGACCACGGTCTTGCCGCAGCCGACATCACCCTGCAACAGCGCATGGAATTGCTTCTTTCCGTTCAGGCCAGCGACAATCGTATCAAGGGCCTCTTCTTGCCCGCGTGTAAGCGAGAAGGGGAGGCGAGCCTTCGCCGCCATCACCGTCCCGAGGTCAATTTGCCTCTCGTGCCCACGCAACTTCTGGTTCTCGCGCCGTTTTACCATGCGCAGGCAGAACGGCAGCAGTTCTAGAACCTTGAGTTCGCGCTTCGCCCTGTAAATAGCCGGGAATTCCTTTGGCTGGTGGAGCGTGCGCAGGTTCTGCATCACCGGCGCAAAGTGCAGGTAGTCCGTCAGTTCCCTCGGGCAAAGCCCCGGCAGCGTGAGCCCCGGAAAGTTGAAAATCGTCTTGTACAGCCCGCGGAAAAACTTCTGCTCCATGCGGGCGTCGCGGCACGCCTCGCTGATGGAATACACTGGCTGGATAGCTCCCGAAAACTCTTCGTCTTCGTCGAAGGGCTGCATTTCGGGGTGCGTTATCTGCAGGCCGCGGAATTCACCGACTTGCCCCGTAACGAGCCATCGGGTGTCGTTCTTGATTTTGCGTGACCAGAAACTTGCCGCGTTGAAAAACAGCAACTGGATTTCACCCGTGCCGTCGCTGAGCGTCGCCACGAACCTGGACCTGCGCCCGCGCACGATTCCCGAGCGCGAAATTCGGCCAATGAGCACCACCTTTTCGCCAACGCGGCAGTTCCCGATTTGCGTCACCTTCGTCTGGTCGAGGTAGGTGCGGGGGATGTTGTAGAGCAAGTCGGCAATGGAGCACAGCCCCGCCTTGCGGAGCGCTTCTACGCGCTTGGGCCCAAGCCCCGGTAGTTGAGAAATTTCCATTGGCGTGCGCTTCCGTTTTTTTGCGCCCGGGCCTTATTCGCCTTCGACGGGTTCCGAACCGGGCAGGCTTTCGCCCTTTTCGGCGCGAATCTTCGCTTTTTCGCGGGCGGTAGCGCCGATGAGGTTCGTGTTCTTCCACGTGAACAGCTTCACCTGTTTGCCGTTCTCGTCGTACATCTTGATGCCCTTCGTGTCGATTGCCGCGATGAGCTTGTTAGTCTTCTTGATGATGTCTTCGATGCGGTCTACGACTTCGCGCGAGTTGACTAGTTTGTCCATCGCGGGCGAGTTCTCTATTTCGGCAATCATCTGCTCGGCCTTGCGCGTCCCTTCGGCAATGGAGGCAATCACGTCGTCCGCCTGCTTAATCTTGCTGTTCAGCGCATCCGTGGTCACCTTGACCGTCGTATCCACCTGGTTTGCCACGTCGGCGGCCGTTTTGCCGGCATCGTTAATCTGCCTGATAAGGCCGTTTATGGCGGGGTTCAGCTTATCGATAGTCTTGTCGGCATTCTGTAGCACACTTTCGATGGTCTGCATCACGTCTTCGTAGATTTCCTGTGCGGACTTGTGCGCAGAATCGCCTTCGGTGATGAGCATGACCACTTCGCGCACGTTGGCAATCTGCTGGTTCACGTCTTCCATGTAGCGGAGCGCTTCGGCAATACCCGGTTCAAAGTGCCCCTGGTGTATGTGGTCTTCGGGGAGCACCTTGCCGTTCTTGTTCGGCACAATTTCGAGCCTGCGCTGGCCCATGAGGGCGTAGTTCACGTTGTTGAACTGCGTGCCTTCGCGGATAACCGTGGGCTCGTCGAACTTGATTTCAACGCGGGAGCGGTCGCCAAGCCAGGTGACCTTGCCGATAGTGCCGACCGTGTAACCGCGGATAACAACAGGATCTTCGGGCTGCAGGGAACCGAGCTCGGGAAAGTCGACGTAGGCCTTGTAGGTCACGTGCTGGTGCGCCTCGTACATGCCGTAAGCGATGCCCGCGAACAGCGCGATAAGCGCAAAAAGCGAAATGTAGCCTATAATCCGGTCGGATTTTTTCATGTGCGGAAATTTAACAAAAAATAAGAAACTCGACCTCAGGGGCCGGTCCGAGCCCCGATAAGTTGACAAAGGGTGGGTGTTTTCTATATTTGGCACACCGATTTTAATCGGAACCCTCCCGGAGCCAATACCGGTTTCCGGGCGATAGACCAAAGGGACTCATTATGAGACAATACGAAACGATGGTGATCATCGACGCTATGATCTCTGACGATGCTATCAATGCTGAAGTCGAGAACATTGGCAAGAGCATCACCGACGGCAACGGCGAAATTCTCCGCCGTGACGACTGGGGCAAGCGCAAGCTCGCTTACACCATCAACAAGCGCCAGCATGGCTACTACGTGATCTTCTACTACAAGGCAGAAGCCGCTGTGGTCGCCGCTATGGAAGCCGCTCTCAAGCTCAACGAAAACGTCCTCCGCTGGATGACGCTCGCCGATTACCCGATGAGCGAAATCGTCTACAACAAGGACATGGCTCAGTCTACCGAGGAAATCATCCCGGTTGACGCAGAAGAAGGGGAGGCTGAATAATGGCTTTTGAAGATAAGAAGCAGGCTACTCGTGTCCGCCGCAAGAAGACTTGCTGGTTCACGGAAAACAACGTCAAGTTCATTGACTACAAGGACGAGAAGACTCTCCGTCGCTTCATCTCTGAACGTGGCAAGATCATCCCGCGCCGCATCTCCGGCACATCTGCCAAGTACCAGCGTATGCTGAACGAGGCTATCAAGCGTGCTCGTCAGATGGCTATTCTCCCGTTCGTTTCGGACAGTCTGCGCTAAGGAGGAACTAGACTATGGAAATTATTCTTAAGGCCAACGTTC
>JBGUQN010000052.1:0-3475 GCA_045131085.1 Fibrobacter sp. | reverse complement strand
GCCTTGAGGGCGTGGAAGATTTCGGTGACCATCTGGAGGCCCTTGGAGAACGTCTTGGCGCCAACCGGGGCGATCATGAATTCCTGGAAGTCGATCGGAGCGGAGGAGTGAGCACCGCCGTTGATCACGTTGCACATCGGGCACGGGAGCGTGAGCTTCTTGGTGCCATGGAGCTTGGCGATGTACTGGTAGAGAGGCATCTTGGCGTCGTTAGCAGCGGCGCAGCAGACAGCCATGGAAACGCCGAGGATGGCGTTTGCACCGAGCTTGTTCTTGAGCATGCGGTTGCCGTCGAGAGCGATCATGGCGTCGTCGACTTCGGTCTGCTTGGCCGGGTCCATGCCGATGATCTTCTTCGCGATCTTGGTGTTCACGTTCTTCACGGCAGTCTGAGTGCCCTTGCCGCAGTAGGTCTTCTTGTCGCCGTCGCGGAGTTCGCAAGCTTCGCGTTCGCCGGTAGAAGCGCCACTCGGAACAGCAGCGTGACCCTTCACGCCGTTTTCGAGGGTAACATCAACTTCGAGAGAGGGATTGCCGCGAGAATCGAGGATCTGGCGGGCAACAACGGATTTGATTTTAGAAGCCATTTTTTAGCCTTTTGGTTTAGTGTGAAAATTTAACGGGGAATAATATAGAAAAACTGGTTAATGGTTTGCAGTCGATGGTTAAGAAAATGTGGGCAAAAAAGAGGCGGGTTTTCGCACCTACGCTACCCAACCATGCTTGTACATTACCAATTCCCATTTACCGTTCTTCTTAGCTAAATAGTAGTAGCTTCCGCTATTGAAAGACTCTTCTACACTCAGTATTACCAAATCATGAGTTTTGTTGAATAGGGCCGTTCCCATGTTCGGGAACGATTCGAATTGAAAATCATCGCCCGAGTGATGCGGCACAACAGAAATCATCGGATACCAGAAAGGATATTTTATCGGCAAGAACGTATATCTCTCTTGGCGACTCTCATGGACATTCACCTTCATAAAATTGTTCAATAGAGAGTAATATTCCTTGTTTAGAACAAGAACCTGTTGACCCATCGGCGTTTTGCTCAAGCAGGCTGATTTCGTTTCTTTTTTTGCATCCCGCTTTATACGGTGATGATCAATCTTATCCAGTTCGTTCATATCAGAAGCAGAAGTGTCAACATAAAACACCTCCATCGTTTGGACAAAATAAATATAATTGTACACGCTATTGGAATCTTTTTTCAAGCCTGTCAAAGCCTCTTCAAGCGGAATGCTCCCAATTTCAGCACTCCAGATACTATCTTGTTTATTCCGAACAGCTCGTATTGAATCTTCATATTCTTTCCTTCTTTCTTTGCGGGCAAGAAGGCCGTCGAGCATATTTTGAATTTTCGCTTTTTGAATACTATCTTCTTTTTCTACAACGGCTCGCATTGAATCGGGATTTTCTTCCCATCCTTTCTTTCTCATTTCATATAAAGCATTCTGAATGGAATCTTGTTTTTCCCTATCACGAACATAACTATACATACGCTTAGTATAAAACTCCATTACAACTTTATAGATTTCTCGCAATTCTGCCGCCAAGGAATCATCCGCCGGAACCGTTCCGCAAAGGGAATCCGAAGTCAATTTCCATCTCGCAAAAAAGTGGTCCCTGTAATCGTCCATGGAATCGCGCTGCAGCGTATCACCCGTCGCCTGGAACTGCTCGTAAAATTTATACGCACGGGTAAGGACCGTATCCAACGGCAGCCCTTTTAACGCTTCAAAGCGCTTTGCCTTTTGCACATCTTCTTCATTGGTCTGCGAGCACCCGCCAAGGAACATCGCCATCAATAGAACCGGCAGCCAACACAATTTCAAAATTTTCATACAGCAATCCCTGATTATCAAACAAACTAGAAAAAAAATAAAGAGGGAGTTCCTATTTGGAGAATCTTATTCGGATAATGTGAATTTGCTGCAGTATCGGGGAAATCCGGGACGTTCCAAAACACTAGATACACTTTGGTATAAACATCCGTTTTAGAAAATAGTCCGTGCAGGCTGCACAATCTATTTTTAGGGCGTATGGGAACATTTTGCGGACGGAAGCCCGCCGGAGGCATTTATGAACAAGTTCCTATTCTCGATGATTCTCGCACCCGTAGCGGCAATGGCCTTCCAGGTCGGCGCATGGGTCGGCGGCCCCGGGCAATACCCGCAACCCACGCAGCAGAACGTGCAGGCGTTCCAGGATTTGCAGGGCACGCATCTCGACCTCATCAGCTACTTCGCACTTTTCGACATCAACGACTGGAACGCGACCGCGCAGTACGCGAACGTCGCTAAAAACAACGGTTCCACGCTGGTGGTGACCTGGATGGCGAACGGCTACAATGCGCAGGAACTGGTGAACGGCAAGGCCGACAACTACATCCGTGAATATGCAAAGGGCGTTAAGGGCTTCGGCGACGAAATCTGGCTCAGACCGCTCCATGAAGCAAATGGAGACTGGTATGACTGGGGGGTAGGAAAATCAGGCGCCGGCAATACCGACGCGAACGTCGCCGAAGCTTTCCGCCACATCGTGAAAATCTTCAAGGAAGAAGGCGTCACGAACGTCAAGTGGGTATGGACCACCAACGCCTCGAACCAGGGCAGCGGCACCACGCTCACGGGCAACTACCCCGGCGACGAGTACGTAGACTACATCTCCATCGACGGCTATAACTGGGGCACGTGCCAGAGCTGGTCCAGCTGGCAGACGTTCTCGCAGGTTTTCAAGAAAGCGTACAACGCGCTCGCGAACATCGACAAGCCACTCTTTATCGCCGAAATCTCAAGCTCCGAGAGGGGCGGCAACAAGGCCGAATGGATTACCGACATGTTCGAACACTTCGCCACGGACTTCTCGCGCGTTTTCGCGGTGATGTGGTTCAGCCAGAGCAAAGAAGCGAACGAGGGCGACTGGGCGCTCAACACTTCGCAGGCCGCCGTTGACGCATGGAAGGCGGGCATCGCGAAGATGAAGGCAAGTGAGCCCAAATCTTCGAGCAGCGAAGCGGTTAACGAATCGTCAAGTTCGGTCAATTCGTCCAGCAGCACCACCGCCATACGCACCGGCGGGATTGCAGACAAGTTTTCGTTTAGGCAGCAGGGCGGCAAGTTGCTTTTGCAGGTTGACCGCGCCATGACAGCGAGCGTCGTGCAGTTCGACCATCAGGGCCGCATCCTGTGGCAGAGCGCAGTGCAGCACTTTACCCCGGGCGAGCACGCTATCGACGCCCCCGAGGCGGGCACGCGCAGTATTTACAAGCTCGTGCCACAGCGGTAGGCGCCACTAGAAATCTGAACATAAAAACTCGGCTTGGTCCAAGGGCCAGGAGGAAACAGAAAAGGCTCGCTTTTGTAAGCGAGCCCTTCCTCTAGGATATTCTGTGCTAAGGCAAGAATTAGAAACGGAAGTGAGCGAAAGCCTTGTTGGCTTCGGCCATCTTGTGCGTGTCGTTCTTCTTGCGGAC
>JBGUQN010000051.1:0-6529 GCA_045131085.1 Fibrobacter sp. | reverse complement strand
GCCCAGATGCTTGAACGCGAAGACTTCCACAACCGCTACACGGCAAACACGCCGATTAGCCTGCACGAGTTCATGTACCCGATGATGCAGGGCTACGATTCTGTGGCCATCAAGAGTGACGTGGAACTCGGCGGTACCGACCAGAAGTTCAACGTGCTTCGCGGTCGCGATTTGCAGCTTTTCGAAGGCATGGAACCGCAGATTGGTCTCTTCATGCCCATCCTCCTCGGCACCGACGGCAAGGTCAAGATGAGTAAGTCCATCGGTAACTACGTGGGCCTGAATGAACCGGCCGACGTGATGTACCACAAGATTTACAGCCTCGCCGATAGCATCGTCGAAAACTGGTTTGAACTTCTGACCAACATTCCGCTTGCAGAAATCAAGCAGATGATGGCCGACATTGCCGCAGGCAAGATGAATCCGAACGATGCGAAGCACCGCCTCGCCATCGATATCGTGACGCAGTACTACGGCGCAGAAGCCGCCGAGGCCGCCGCCGCGAAGGAACGCGAGATCCACAGCGGTAACGCCATCCCGAGTGATGCTGCCGAATGCAGCGTGGCGGCCGGCACCTACGGTGCCCTGGACCTGCTCGTGGAAGTCAAGGCGTTTGCCTCCAAGGGCGAAGCCCGCCGCATGGTCCAGAACGGCGGCGTGAAGATTGGCGGCGAAAAGCTTGCCGACCCGCAGTCCCAGATTGAAATCAAGGGCGGTGACCAGTTGGTTGTCCAGGTGGGTAAGCGCAAGTTCTATAAGGTGAACTTCTAGGAGGTCTCATGCCTCAGGAAACATTGATTCTCGGTCTCAATCCCGCTTGGCAGCGCTTGTTCTTCGTGGACAAGTTTACTCCGGGCGAGGTACACCGTATCGCGAAGGTCGAGGAATACGCCTCGGGCAAGGGCATCAACTGCAGCCGTGTGTTGCAGAACCTTGGCGGAACCCCGCTCCTCATGCATTTCCTGGGCGCAGACCATGGCTCCCGCATTTTCGATGAAATCTCTGCTTGCGGTATCCAGCAGGCTCCCGTGTGGATCAAGGAACAGACTCGCATTTGCACGACTATCGTGAGCGAAGGCGAATCTACCGAACTCATCGAGCCGTCTCCCGTGATTACTGATTTCGAGAACGACGACTTTGTGCAGACCTTGAACGAGCACTGGAATTCGGCGCAGTGCGTTGCCCTGTGCGGGTCTTTCCCGGGCAATTTTAACGTGAAGAACATCGACGGCCTGGACTTTACGGGCAAGAAGGTGTTCGTTGACGCCATCGCAGATATTGATTCCTGGCTCGAGAAGGGGGTGGAACTCCTCAAAATCAACATGCCGGAATACAGCCAGCTGCTCGACCGCCTCGGAATTCCGCAGGTGAAGTCCAGCCCGCAGTTCTGGAAGATGACGGCGACTGCTGTGCTGGAGCGCCTCCCTATCAAGAACCTCGTAGTGACTGACGAAGATTCTCCGGTGCGCGCCTTCCGCTTTGTCGAAAAGAAATTCCAGAGCATTACCGTTCTGCCGCCTACGGTAGAAGTGCAGAACAACGTGGGCGCAGGCGATTCCTTCTTTGCCGCCTGGCTCTATGCCGACAGTATGGGCCTCAGTTTCGAGGACTGCCTTGTGAAGGCGACCGCAGTTGCCGTTGCCCGCTGCGAGGTGGACAAGCCCTGGATGCTCAGCCTCGACCGTGTCGCGGAACTCGAAGAAATTATCCGTCCGGAGCTCGAAAAGCAGGAATAACCGGAGGGCCGCATGAACGGAACGCTTGTCGCCTTCGCCTCGAAACAGGAATTCAATGCGGTGTTCCCGCAGGTTTCTGCCGTGGTGGCGGCATCTACTCCGCAGTCGCCCAACAACCGCTACGATATTGCCGTATGTGGCGTAGGCTTGCTTGAGTTTTCGACGAACCTCTCTTACATTCTGGCGAAGAACCGCTATGAGCGCGTTATCCAGCTTGGGGTCTGCGGGGCCTACCCGAACCGCGGGCTCGAAATAGGCGACGTGGTGCGCGTCGATACCGATATTGTCGGCGACATGGGCGTGCAGACGCGTGAAGGTCATTTCGTCGCCTGGAAGGACCTTGCGGGCAAGGACTGCATTTACAAGGGCGAATCCCCGCGGTTCCTCACGCTTATGCTGGCCTCCGTGCGCGCTGCAGCTGGCGTTACGGTGAATTGCTGTACCGGAACATCGTACCTGGCAAACCGCCGCAGTGTTCTGTACGATGCCGACGTCGAGACGATGGAAGGTGCCGCCTGCTTTGCCGTGTGTGGCCGCTTCGGTGTGCCCGCCTACCAGTTCCGCGCCGTGAGCAACATCGCGACCGACCGCGATACCTCCACGTGGAAGATTCCCGAAGCCATGGCCGCGCTCAAAAGCGAGGTGCTGGACAATCTGTAAACAATGTGCAATGGGGAATGTGTAATGTGAAATGAAGAAATTCACATTACACACCCCACATTTAGCATCTCTCATCTCTCATCTCACATCCCACATCTCACATTTGTTATGCGTCTTTCCCTCGGCATTTCCACTTGTCCTAACGACACCTACATCTACGAGGCGCTTGTCGCTGGCTTAAAGAATTCTCCGTTCGAGTGGGACGTTCATTTTGCCGACGTGCAGACCCTGAACGAGATGATTATTCGGGGAGAACTTGACGTGGCCAAGGTGAGCGCGCAGGTTTATCCGAAAGTCCGCAAGGATTACGAGTGCCTCGGTTGCGGTGGCGCCATCGGGTACGGTTGCGGCCCGCTGCTCCTTTCTTCGCATTCCACTACCTTCGACCCTGCGCAGGGGGCGGTTCTCCCTGGCGCAAACACTACGGCCGCCCTCCTGTTTCGCTTCTGGTACGGGCATGAGTTTGGCGGTGTGCCGCAGGTGCGCTACGCCCTCTTCAACGAGGTCTATTCGGGGCTCCTCGAACAACGTTTTGCGCAGGGCGTTACTATTCACGAACACCGCTTTACCTGGAAGCGCGACGGGCTCCACCTGGTGCAGGACCTCGGTGCCTACTGGGAAGAACATACCGGTTCGCCTATCCCGCTGGGCATAGCGGTCGCACGCCGTTCGCTTTCTGAAGGTGTCATTGCCGAAGTCGAAAACGAGATCCGCAGGAGCCTTTCGCACGCGCGTGAACGCTCTTCTCTCGTTACTCCTTTTATTCGTGAAAAGGCGCAAATTTCAGATGAAAGTGTCATCGAGGCACACATAAAAATGTTCGTGAACGATTTTTCCGAAGATGTGGGCGAGGAGGGGAAACGCGCCTTGGAGTGTCTTTGGGGCGTTCCGAATTGTTGATAACCTGTTGATAGCCTAAAAAATCGTGTAATATTCCATAAACGTAAAATTGTTTTTACAAAACAGCGAATTTTTGCGAAAAACTTTATTTATTTTCCAAAAAGCATCTTTTTAGGGAGTTTACCTATGAGCTTAGTCAACGACCTCGATACCGAAGTTGAAAACTTCAAGCGTGAGTACGAAAAGTTCGAACGCGGCAACAAGTCCGCCGGAACCCGTGCTCGCAAGGTTCTACAGGATATCAAAAAGACCTGCCAGGAGATCCGTGTGTCGATCCAGGGGGCGAAGAAGGAGGAGGAAAAGTCTAGCCTTCCCCCTGCAAATTGACAAGTTTGTGCCTTTAACCGGACGATTAACCGATTTTTTTGCGTTTTTTTGGTTAAATACGCAAAAAAACGTTTGACTTATGCCCGTTATGAAGGTATATTCCCATGTGGGTTTTGATTTGTCTATTTGGCAAACGAAAAAGTTTAACGAATATGTGTTCTATGATTGGAGAAACGTAGCAGTATGACCCTAAAGAAACTGGTCTTAATAACGGCCGGAGCTCTGCTTCTTTCAGGAAACGCCATGGCAAGGATTATCAACGTGCCTGGCGAATTCCAGAAGATTGGCGATGCTCTCGGTAATGCCGACGCTGGCGATACCATCAAGGTGGCGCGCGGCACCTATAACGAGAACATCACTCTGGTGATGGGCGTGATCCTGAAAGGCGAAGATCCGCTGACAACAATTATCGACGGTGGTCGTAATGGTCCGACCGTCATGGGTACTTCGGGCGCCGAAATGTCGCACTTCACGGTGAGGAACGGTCTCGAAGGTATCCTTTGCGAAAACGCCGCTCCCTACATCCACCACTGCTATGTGATGGACAACCATGCTACGGGTATCGGTGCGTTCATCTCGCTGCCGCATCTGCGCAATAACGTGGTGTACGGCAACCGCTGGTCCGGTATCTTGGCTTGGGGTGCTAAGTCCCTCGATGCCTATATCGAACACAACGTCGTGCTCCGCAACGGCTACTCTGGCCTTGCGTTGAAGGGACCGACCAACGTGGTCGCCCGTAACAACATCTTCATGGAGAACCACTACTACGGTGTGTTCGCCGACCCGGCCGCCGGCCAGACGAAGGTGGAGTACAACAACATCTACAAGAACTACTACCCGTTCAACCACTTCATCAAGGTGAACCGCACCAACGTTTCCCTCGATCCGAAGTTCATGAACCACTCGCTGTCGAAGCCGAACTTCTACTGCCAGTCCACCTCGCCGATGCTCAAGCGTGGTAAGGGCAAGCTCGACATCGGTCTTACGACTGTCGAAGTTGTGAAGGAAGAAGAAGCTGTCGAAGAAACCCGCAATCCGGATAGCGATGCCGATGGCCTCTGCGATCCGTGGGTCTCTGAAGAAGGCGTTTCGGACAAGTACGCAAGCGTCTGCACGGGTATCGATAACTGCCCCGAAGAAGCTGAAGACTTCGACGGTTACCAGGACGACGACGGCTGCCCGGATGCGGACAACGACCGTGACGGTCTCTGCGACCCGTGGGTCGAAGCTAAGGGTATGCTCTCCAATTTTGCTCATGTGTGCCAGGGTGTCGACCGCTGCCCCGAACAGGCTGAAAGCCAGAACGGTTACAAGGACGACGATGGTTGCCCGGACGAAGTCCCGCAGCCGCCCAAGAAGGTGTTCGTGCTCGAAGGCGTGAACTTCGAATCTGGTAAGGCTACGATTACTCCGGATTCCTACATCTCCCTCATGAAGGTTGTGGACATCATGGAAACCTTCAAGGAAGCGACCTTCGAAATTGTCGGTCACACAGACAACGTTGGTTCTAAGGATAAGAACAAACAGCTCTCTGCCGACCGTGCCGCTGCTGTGAAGAACTTCCTTGTTGAAAATGGCATTGACGAAAGCCGTATGACGACTTCCGGTATGGGCGATTCCAAGCCGGTTGCCTCTAACAAAACCCCAGAAGGGCGTGCGCAGAACCGTCGTATCGAGTTCACCCGCACGGATATCAAGTAAAGGAGTAGGTGATGATGCATACTAGTTTCATCAAGACGTCAGTCCTCGGACTTACTGTGGCTGCGAGCTCTCTTTTTGCAGAACCCACCTACGCTCCGCATAAATATCAGCAGAACGACTGGTTCGCCGAATTCGGTGGCAACACCGCCATGTACGTGAACCCGGCGAGCATTTCCGAAACGGAACAGCTCGAATTCAGCGCTGCATTCTTCAGTTCCATCAGTGGCGAAGCAAGCCAGGAATACTTGAGCTTGACCTTCCCGATGGACTACAAGCACACGCTCGGCTTCTCGTTCTTCGAGAACGGCGCATCCATCGACGGCGGCAAGTCCTACGGTGAATACGCGTTCATGTTCGGTTATGCGTACAACCTGTTCCAGTTGCTCTCCCTCGGTGTGGACATCTCGGTGCTCTACATCAACCAGTTCGACGAAGTCACCCAGTTGACCGTCGGTTCTGATATCGGCTTGAGCTGGAACCCGCTCGCTTCCTCGAAGCTCGGCTACCTCCTCGTCGGTGTTGCCTTGCAGAACATCTTGCCGCCGGCCGTTGCCACGGGCGAAGATGCTCCGACGTTCGTGCTCTTCACCGAAGACGAAGCCTACAAGATTCCGACCAACCTGAACATCTCCTTGTTCTACCGTGGTCTTAACAGAAGCCTCGAAGCCAAGATCGAAGCCTCCCTCATCGACATCATGCACGATGAAGACGAAGGTGGTGAAGGTTTCAACCTCGAAACGAGCTTCACTTTGACTTACTACTTGTCTCCGCACTTGGGCGTGCGTGGCCGCTTCACCAAGGAAGGTTACTTCGTTGCTGGTGCGACTGTGAACGTCAAGGACGTGAGCATCTTCCGTTACCTCTCTCTTGACCTCGAAATGTCGCACGACGACCTCTACGCCAAGAAGAACCGCGGATTCATCTGGGCCGTGAAGATTACTTCTCGCTTCGGTGACACCCGTGAAGAGAAGATCGGTGAAGAACGTTACCGTCGTTTGAAGATCGAACCTGAAAACGACTACCGCGCCGCTATGCGTCTCTACTTGAACCGTCAGTTCTTGGAAGCTGCATACGCCTTCGGTAAGGTTCAGACCAAGTATCCGGCATTCCACCTTGTGGACCAGGCCGCCTTCTATAAGGCAAAGTCCTTCGAAAACCTCCGTATGCACAAGGCTGCAAAGTCCGTGTACGAAGATGCTATCAAG
>JBGUQN010000050.1:0-44361 GCA_045131085.1 Fibrobacter sp. | reverse complement strand
CTTGAAGCGGCGGATGATATCCTGGAGCGATGCGGAGCAGAGGAAGTACTGCTGCTTGAGGCGCAGTTCCTTACCGTTCATGGAAGCGTCGTTCGGGTACAAGACCTTGGAAATCGTTTCGGAAAGTTCCATGTCCTGCACAGCGGCGATGTAGTCACCGTTGTTGAAGTAGCTAAGACCGAAGTCGTCAGCGGACTTGGCGCTCCAGAGGCGGAGGTTGTTCACAGTGTTGTTCTTGTAACCCGGGATCGGCGTGTCGTACGGGAGGGCCATCACGTAGTCCTTCGTTTCCCAGCGGTTGCGGAGACGACCATTTTCGTCCATCCAGCTGACCACGAAACCGTACATGGGCACCTTGACTTCGTTCGACGGACGTGCGATTTCCCACGGGTTGGTGAGACGCAGCCAGTTATCCGGCTGTTCTTCCTGTTCACCATTCACGATCTTCTGGCTGAACATACCGTATTCGTAGCGGATGCCCATACCGGTGGCCGGGAGTTCGAGCGTTGCCATGGAGTCCAAGAAGCAGGCGGCGAGGCGGCCCAAGCCACCGTTACCGAGACCGGCGTCGACTTCCTGTTCGCGGAGTTCTTCGAGCGTCATGCCGATTTCGTCGAGTGCTTCAGTGACGGCGCTTTCGACGTCGAGGTTCAGCACGGAGTTGCCGAGCGTACGGCCGATGAGGAATTCGAGGGAGAGGTAGTAGACGCGCTTGACGTCTTTTTCGTAGTAGGTTTCCTGCGTCTTGATCCAGCGGTCAACGAGGCGGTCGCGGACGGCGTAAGCGACCGCGAGGAACTTTTCGTGGTCGGTCACGGTCACCTTGTTACGGGCGAGCGTGTGGTGGATGTGGTCGGTGAACGCCTTGCGGAACGATTCCGCGTCGGTTCCGAGCACGGAGACTTCTTCAGCTTTCTTGAATGTTTTTGCCATGAAAGACACCTACATGTTTAAGTTTAAAAAATTTCGGGAAACCCGGTTTTACGGAAGAAAATTTAAAAAAAATTACAAAGAATCCTTCTGTGTGCGGATATTTTCCATCAGGAAGTGGATTGCCTTGAGCCGGCCATTGCATTTTTCTATACAATTGTCGTAAAACCCCTTGGTTTTTTCGTCCCACTCGGGCACGATTTCGGAGGCGTACAGGAAATGCTCGACGCAGATGGAAAGCTGGTCCGCTTCGCGCCGCAGGTCGTCAAGGTTCGATCTTGTGAAGAATGCCATGGTGGAAAAGATAGAAAAAGAGATGCAATAATCCGTGCTGTCATCCCCGACTTGGTCGGGGATCTCTTCGAAAATCATATATTTAAAATGTGTCAAAAAGGTCGCCTTTCATAATTGCTGTAATTATGACTGTAGCGTCAAAGGAGGAATAATGCGTAACCTGAAAGTTTTGGCTTTGCTGCTTGCGCCCGTGATGTTTGCCGCCTGTGGCGATAACGATAGCGACTTTGCATCGCGGCCTTCGGGCGATTCGTCCTCTTCGGGCAAGTCCAACAGTTCGGTCGCTTTGGCGACGCCGTGCAAAACAGAAACGGAAGACAACTGCGAATATGGCGAGTTGGTAGATGATCGCGATGGCCAAACGTACAAGACCGTCGTCATTGGAAAGCAGACGTGGATGGCCGAGAACCTGAACTACGCATACACTGGCGTTCCATACAAAAATGAAGACTATAAGTCCGATTCCACCAGTTGGTGCTATAAAAACGACGCTTCAAACTGCACAAAGTACGGTCGCCTTTACACCTGGGCTGCCGCAATGGACAGCGTAGGCGAGTGGAGCACAAATGGCAAGGGGTGCGGTTACAGAACGGAATGCTCGCCGACATACCCTGTGCGCGGCATATGCCCCGAGGGCTGGCATCTGCCTACAAAGACCGAGATAGAAACGCTGCTTGCTGTTGTCGGAGGCCAACTGACCGCGTGCAAAATGCTCAAGTCGACAGATGGCTGGTTTGACAGTGGCAACGGTACGGACGCTTTTGGGTTTTCTGCGCTCCCTGCCGGCCGCGAGAGGGATGCTTTGTTTTTCTACGACGAGGGCAAGCAAGCGTACTTCTGGAGCTCTACTGGGAACAGCTCCGGCGGCGCAATACCCATGACTGCGTACTACGCCGATGATGTCTTGTATTCGAGCACTGGCGACTTTAAGTACTTTGGCTTTTCTGTCCGTTGCCTTAAGGACTAGCAGTGGGGCGAGTGCTAGTTTTCATCTTGATTGCGTTGATGGCGGTTGCCCTTGTCGGGTGCGACGAGGCGGAGAGGGTATTGAAGGATCCGCGCGATGGTCGCGTCTACAAGACAACTACAATTGGCGCGCAGACCTGGATGGCGGAGAACCTGAACTACGAAATAGCAGACAGCTATTGTTACAACAACGACACTAGCAACTGCAAAAAATATGGTCACCTTTACACGATGGTCGATGCTGATAATGCTCCTTATTTTAATTATAGGGGACGGGGTTTTGGAAACTCTGTCCGCTGCGTAAAGGACTAAATTTACAGTATGAAAGTTGCGCTTTTCGGTTCGACCGGCCTAATCGGAAAAAATGTCCTGAAACTCCTGGTACGCCTTGACCAGGTGGAACATGTGTACTGCCCTGTGCGCAGCGTGCCTGCTCCCGCCGAAACAGGAATCCTGGAAGGGGCCGCGAAGGTGGACTTCGAGGTGGTCGACTTTGAGCACGTGGACAAGTTGCGCGAGAAGTTTGCGGGCCTTGATGCTGCGATATGCTGCCTCGGCACGACCATCAAGCAGGCGGGTAGCAAGCCCGCGCAGGAGAAAATCGATGTGAGGCTCCCGCTATCGCTTGCGGCCGTCGCGAAGAAGGCCGGCGTAAGGCACTTTTTGTGCGTGAGTGCGCAGGGCGCGAATACGCATTCGCCGTTCTTCTACAACCGCCTGAAGGGAATGCTCGAGGAAGGCCTCACGATGATTGGCTTCGAGGCGCTCACGCTCGTGCGGCCGTCGTTACTGCTCGGCAAGCACAAGGACAAGCGATTCGGCGAAGAACTCATGCAGAAGATTTTCGGCAGGCATCTGGCGATACTGCCCGCGAGAATCCGCCCGGTGTTCGCGGAATCCGTCGCGGCCCATCTTGTGGCCTCGATGCTCAAACCTCCATTTGACCGCATTTGCGCTACCGACGGCACGAAGGGCAAGCGCATCATATACAACCGCGTGCTTTCGAGCACGAACGCGGAAGAACTTTTCTAGTAGAAAACTCTTTTATTTGAACGTCGCAAACTTGACGAGGTATTTGGCGGACTGGAAGGGCGTCTTGAGGAAGGCCCGCTTCTTGTACCCGCCGAGAGCGAACCCCTGCAGCACCTTGTAGAGGCCGATCTGGTCTTTGCGGTTGATGGCGAGCAAGAATCTGCGGAACTTGTATTCAAAATTGTGCATCTTGCCAAAGTAGCCGTAGCAGCGCTTCTCGTACTGCTTGAGGAACTGCTTTGAGAGGTTCCCGGCTTTGAGGCCCTGGTCTACGTACTCGGCGCAGAAACGGCCGGCCCTCATCGCGGCAGCGATACCACCACCCGTAAGCGGGTTGGTGTGGTGGGCGGCGTCGCCCACGAGGGCGAAGCGGTCGAGCGTGTAATCTTTGAGCGTGCTAGAAACGGGAACGAGCCCGCCGACGGTATGGTTGATCTTTGCGCCGGGGAAAAGTTTCTCGAGCCATTCCATCGTGACTTCGAGGATATTGCCCGCGTGCTTGCCGTTGGCGAGGAATCCCGCACCGAAGTTCGTGACGTTCGACTTCTGCTTCGGGAAACTCCAGATGTAGCCGTCGTTGATAAAGTCGTGACCTTGCCAGAAGGTGAGGTAGTCGGGCTTCGTTAAAAGTCCTTGCACCTGGATGTCGACGCCTGTGCAGGTTTCGCGCGGGTCCTGTGCGCTCTTGAGGCCAACCATGCGGCCGATGCGGCTTTCCACGCCGTCGGCAGCGATGACCATTTTCGCAAAAATTTCCTGAGTGTCTGTCTCGGTGACGCTACCGTCGCCGTTGCCTTTCCCGAGTACGACGCGCACCATGCGGGTGTCGCCTTCGACGCCGCCTACGAATTCGGCACGTGCACAAGTTTCTACCTGGGCGCCGTCGTCGGCCGCAAGTTTGGCGAGCCACGGGTCAAAAATTTCGCGGTTCAACATGATTCCCGTGCCCGGCTGCGGAACTTCGATGTTCACGCCGGCAGGGCCGTAAATATAAAGCCCGTTGATAATGCTTTCGATGCAACTGTCGTCGATGGGGCCGTAAGTCTGAAGGTCGGAAAGTTTGGTGCTCGCTTCGCCGCAGCGTACCGGGAAGCCGATGCGTTCGCGCTTTTCGAGGAGCAGTACCTTGTGCCCCGCCCGTGCCAAGTTCCTTGCGGCAACGGAGCCGCCGGGCCCTGCGCCAATCACCACGACATCGTAATGGGAATCAAGCATTGTCCACCTCCGTAATCGTGAGCGCACCGACGGGGCATGCCTTTGTGCAGATGCCGCACTTGATGCATTTTTCGGAATCAATCTGCAGGTCGAGCCCGAACATGTCGAGCGCCATCTTGGGGCAAATGCCCACACAGCCCGCGCAGGCGAGGCAGATTTTACGGTCGTGAACGAGTTTTTTCATTATAAGACAATATAACAAAAAGATCCCCGCCTTCGCGGGGATGACAAGTAAAAGGTGGTGGGGATGACAAATTGCGTGAGTCGTGTCTACTATTTTTGCAATTCGTAGAAGGCCATGAGCCATGCCTTGAGGCGGGTCCAGTCCTTTTCGCCGTCCTTGCGGATGTAGTCGCCGAAGGAATAGAGTAAGAAATTGTCGAGTGCGTAGTCGCCGGTTATGATTTTTTGAAGCGTGTAGAATTGCTGCGAAAGCTTCAGGTCTGTGTCGCGAATCGTGTTGCCGTCGATGACGATGGTAAGGTGTTTTTTGTGGATGACAAGCGACATGTGGTGCTTTTGTCCGTCCAGGATTTTTGCTTTGCCGTAATTGACGGAATCCGTCGAGGCGGTATCGATGCCGTTGTAAATTTTGATGCAGACCGCTTCCTTGTCGGAAGTGCAGCGTCCGATTTCAAGGCCGACGCCTTCGTTTGTCGCGGACAGGATGATGTCGGAGGCTTCTTCCGTAGAGCCTATCTTGCTGGAATCGGCACTGTCCGCTTGAATCCAGAAACTGATGGCTATGCTAGAATCTTCGGAAAAAAGGCTCTCGATATATGAATCCCCTTTCCAGTAACCACCTTCCAGCGAATCGTTGGGTTTCATATTGCCGTAGCGATTCACACGGTCGGACGGGGAATTGTTTTGCGGACTGATTTCGCCTTCGATATAAGTTATCCGGACTGAATCTTCGAGGGGAGGTAGGGTGACCCAGTAGGTGACGGAATCGGCGCTCTTTTGAATGCCGCTATAAGGAAGTTCCCTTTTTTCGGGGTCCATGAATGAATGTCCGAAAATACTCCCGAAGGCGCAGATAATATCGTCGTAGTTGTTTTTAGCCCGCCTGAAAGGCGCAATCAACGAGTCAAGGCGCTTGTCCCCTAGACTATCCAATAAGGGAATTTGGGGAAGCGTGTAGCTGATTTCCCTTGCACTTTCGATGACGATTCCCTTGGTGGCGTTTCTCGTTTCGCCAGGAAAGACTCTCCAACCGATAGAATCAGTAGTGACGGAACCGTTGCTTATGACCTCGATTTGTTCGTAATCTACATAGGTTTCGTAAGGAGTCTGGGCCGGGATGCCTTCGATGGTGATGAATCCAGAATCTTGCGCGGCTTGGTCGTAAATTCCGCAGGCGAAGGTTCCTGAAACGCATACGGAGTCGCCCAAGGAAAGTTTGATAGCGTTTGCGAAAAGTAGAATGGTGGAAGAACTTTGCAGGCTTAGGTTTACGGTGTCTTCGGTAAGGCCTTCATCCGTAAGGACATCTCGGAATTCGAGCATCGCCTTGGTGACAATCGCAGTCTGGATGTGGTGTGAGACGGTTTTGGAATTGTATGCGATAATGCTGAAATCGGAATCGAGAGGAACCTTGATTGTGGCGCAATCGTTGCTGTCTAGTGCGGTAGAATCGACGACTACACTTCGCTTGTCGATGGTTCGAATGAGGAACAGTTGAGTGCTGGCCGCGGCCGCTTTTTCTTCGCCCTGGAAATCAACAAGGGTGTATGCCGATGGTTCCACATGGACCATGAGGCTTGCCGTTTTTCCCGACTCGGTTTCGGTCAAGACGCCCGCGGTATCTTCGCCGCTGCTGCACGCCATAAACAGCGACAGCAGAGCCGCCGCGCTAAAAAAGGAATTTTTATTTACTCCAATCATCCCTACTCCAAATTCGAAAACAGGTGGATGTTCATCTGGTAGACGCCGTCGGCATGCTCCTTGTCTTCGCCGATGATGCGGCGTGCCTTTGCCTTGAATTCCTGCAGTTCCGCTTCGAGTTGCTTGTAAGCCTCGCTCGAAATGCTGAACGTGAGCGTGCTCATTACTGTCGGTTTTTTGGGCGGCGTGATGAGTGCCTGCTTCGAGAGTTCAAAGCACTGCAGTTGGTATTGCTTGATGAGTTCCGCATTGTTGTACGGCCCGCTGCTGATGCTCTCGCGGGTCGGCTTCCAGAATCCGTCAGCATTTTTGCGCGCAAGCCCGAGACGTTCCAGCAGGGCGAGCGAGTCCTTCAGCTTTCCGAGCGGGACCTTCGGGAATATGCGCTTTTGCACGGGCGCCATGTCGTCGGTCACGTCCATCGCGTCGAGGATGGCGAAGAGCGCGCTGTGGTACCAGCGGCTATAATACTCGTAGGCGTCCTCGTTCAGTATATGCTGCGGGTTCGGGTGCAGTTTCAATAGTTCCTGCATCGCGGCGTTGCGTGCGGAATCGTTTTTCGCCTGGTCGAGTTGCACCATCGTCTCGAAATACTTCGCCTCTTTCTTGTCGAGTTCGAGGATTTCGATGAACTTCGCCACCATGCGGGGGGAGACCTTTTTGCCCCTGAGAACATCGGCAAAGTAGCTGCGGCTCTTTTCTAGCCCGAGCAGGTTGCAGATTTCAGTACGCGTGAAGCTCGGTTCCGCCTGGGCGCGGGCCGCCTGGTATTCTTCCAGGAATTTGCGAAAATGCGTAAATTGATATATGTCTAAAAAGCGGTTCACTCTCTAAATATATATAATTTTTGAGAACATGAACCGGTGAAAATTGACTTTTTTTGCAAATACGCAGGGTTTTAGAACTTCAGCAAAACAGCTTTCTAGTGAATCGCATCGATCCCTTCGAATACGATTTCATCGATGCGCAGGTATGAACCGCTCCTGATGAATACGGAGAAGAAGCCTATTTCGGTTGCGATTTCGTTGAAGTGCACCTGGTAGCTTTCGCTCCGCAGGGATTCTTCGCCGGGGCGGAATACGATTTCACGCCAGTCTTCGCTTGCTTCGGCCTTCCATAGGGCCTTGCGGAACAGGTTGTTGTCGATTTCCTTGTAATGTTCCAGCGCTACGGAGAACTTGCAGTCGCCGCTCACCTTCATGCGGATGGCGGTGAGCTGTGACAGGTCGTAATAGCCTGTGTCGAGCCCGAGGTGCGTGCCGAGCAGGACATAGCCGGAATCGGAAAGCTCGAAATTGAGGGAGATGTATTTGCCTTGCGAGCCGCCTTCGGCAGAGCCGTCTTCAAGGGTGCTGCTGAAACTGAATGTGGAATCCGGGCGGGTGAAGCGGGCCTTGCCTACGGCAGAAAAATACCAGCCGAAATTCGGGTACGTCTTTGCCATGTTGTTCAGGCTGTCGCCATCGTCGAAGTCTTCGAACGTGAATTCGCGGGTAATGCCCGGTACGCGGAAAAGCGTGTCCGAAACGGAACCCTTTTCAAGCGAGACTGTTGCGACGAGCGAATCGCCGGCGACGATGTCGAATACGCCTGCAGGCACGTGCGTGAATACGTAATCGCTGCCGTTACGGGTGGCCATGTAAGGCGTAGACTGCAACGCGATGGCTTCGTGAAGCATGGCGAGGTCGGCCTCTGCGGCGCCTGTGCGCACTGTAAGGCTAGCCGAAGGCAAGAGCGGGATTTCTTTCTGGTTCGTATCGAGTGTCGTCCATGCCATCAGCGAAGAGTCTGCGCCGGCAATGCCTTCTATAAAGGCGTCCGTAACGAGCGTGTCGAACTGGGCCTTGCCCAGGGTATCTGTTTCTGCGGTCCCCTGCACGGAGATGTCGGCCTTGGAATAAAGGGTGAGCCGGGCGTGCGCGACTGGCAGGTGGTTGGCGTCCACGACGGTAAAGGCGATCCCGTTTGTAGTTTCGCTTGTCGCTCCGGCAGTACCCGGAGATGATTCGGAACATGCCCAAAAAAGGGTGGCCAAAAGCGTTGTCGTAAGGAGGCGTTTCATTTTCAGTCCCTTTTCTTCATCATCGGAAACAACTGGAAATTTAGTTGATAGACGCTGTCGCAAATTTGCGAAGGCATCGCGTTCACGATTTTAACGATAGATTTTCGGGTTTCGGCGAGAATCTCGCGGATTTTCTGTATCTGGTTGGAATCGAGGGCCATGGTGAGCGTGCTTATGTCACGGTTTTCCTTGGGCGTGTTCTCGATGGATTTGCGGGCAAGTTCGGCGATGCTTCCCTGGTAGTCGCTAATAGATGCGCTCAGCCAGTGTTCCTTTGTCTTGAGGTGGGCTTCGGTCGGCACGATGCGGCCGTCTTTGCGCTGGCGGGCAAGCCCGAGTTGCAGCAGGGCGTCTACAGCGTTTTCTACCTGGCTTGCACTGAGCTTGGGTATGCAGGTGTCCCCGAGTGCGGCGGCATGTTCCGGGCCGCGGTAGTCGAATACGTCTAGCGCCGAGCGCATCATGGGGTAGTACCACTGCTGAAAGTAGCGGTAACGGGCTTCGTCGAGTTCGCGGCAGGCGGCGGGGCGCATTTTCTGGAGCGCTTCGAAGTGCTTGCGGACCTGATCGTCCGTTTTTGCCTTCCCGTAGGCGACTAGTTCGCGGAAGTATTCCGATTTTGCGTCTTTAAAGCGGAAAAACTGGATGAAAGGCTCGATTCCCTTGGTGGATACGTGGCGCTTGCCCTGCAAGATTTTTACCAGGAGGCTTGCGTCGGTGTTTACCGCCGTGGCGAATACGCGGTAACTGAATGTCGGGTCTAGCGATTTTTCCAACTCGTAGAAATCCTGCAAGAACTTGCGGTAGTCGGAATAGTCGAAGATGTTTATCTTGCCTTTTGAGAACATTTTTTGCCGCCCGTGTAAAAATAGGTTTTCTAGTATAAAAAATCAATTTTTTACGGACATTTTCTATGATTTTTTACAAAAGTGTTGACTTTTTTGTCCACACCATATTGGGAATACGGGTCCATTAATCCATTTATTATTCTAATTTGTAGAAAAGTTGTTTGTACGGGTTTTAGTTTATAGAACAAGCCTGATTAAAGAAAAGTGTCAACATCGTAGTCTTGTTTTGGGGTTGGCTGCGGTGCTTGACGCTATTTTTTTGCATTAAAGCGTGATTTTGGGGTTGATTTGGATTAATATTACCTCTCGCCGGCAAATCTTAGTTATATTAATGATGATAATCTAAATTCGTGGCTTGGAGGTTGTTTGGTGCGTTTTAATAATTTCACTTTGGCGGCTGTTTTTGCCTGCGCCCTCGCGACGCAGCTTTTTGCGCGTCCGGCAAGCCTGGAGGTGCAAACGGTCCAGAACAAGGACGGGAGTTCTGTATCTATCCGCCACTTTGGTGATGAACATTACCACTATACCGAAACGACCGACGGCTACCTGATAGCGGGTGAGGGCGGGAACTACGTGTATGTCGATGCTTCGGGGAAGCCGAGTTCCGTGATTGCCAAGAATGTGGTGGACCGCAGTGAAGATGATGTGAAATTCCTTGAAGGGCTGGATCAGGAGGCTGTCCGGAAAAACCATAAAAAATTGAACGGGGGCCGATTTCCCGATGAAGAAAGTGCCTCGGGAGAAATGAAGGCTGCGCGTGCGCCCGTAATGGCCTACAACCAGGAAGGGAAACCGGCGCACAAGGCGCGCCCCAAGCCGAAAAACTGGGTGTCGGGGGAACGCTGGATACCGGTGTTGCTCGTGGAAACTACGGACAAGCCTGCAGGCGATTCCGCATCGTTCTATGCGTTCTTGAACCAGGAAGGCTACAACAAGGATGGCAACATCGGCAGCCTCCGGGATTACTACCTGTATTCTTCGGGCGGCAAGTTTAGCCCGCACTTCGACGTGTATCTTGTACAAATTAACGCAACGTTGACCAGCTTTGGTACAGGTAGAAATTTCGACGAAGGAGCCTTGTTGGCGTCGGGAGTCAAGGCCTTGACGGCACGCCCTGACTTTATGGCGAATGCAGACAAGTATTGCTCGAACGGCAAGGATGTCGACGGCTTTATATTCTTGTTCCCGGGCATGGAAGAAGATGCCCTTAAGCAGAGCAGCGAGTTCTGGGGGCATGCGTATTGGATGCGCTATAACGGGTCGGTTTCGGACCCCTATGCGTCGGCCTACAAGTCTAACGGCTATGCCTTCGACAAGTACCTCTTTATTGCGCAGTATGCCGATGGCTCCCGCAATTCTCAGATAAACCAGATGGGGATTTTTGCGCACGAGTTCAGCCATGTTCTCGGGCTCAAGGACCATTATGCCAAAGATGACAATGGCCAGATGATTGTAGGGCCCGACAGGTACGACGTGATGTCGCAGGGGATGTACAACGGCACGAGCTGGAATGCCGGCAATATTCCTGCGGCCTTTTCGGCTTTCGAGCGCGAGGCCCTGGGCTGGCTCAAGCTTGACGAGGCGAACGTGACGGATTCGGTATATTCGTTGAAGAAGCTGGCGGATATGCAGGCGTATTCTGTTACGAACCCGAACAGGTCGGACGAGTACTATATAGTGGAATACCGCCCGTCCGAAAAGTTCGATTCGAAGCTGGGTGGCAACGGGATGCTTGTCTGGTATATCGACTACGACAACGACCTTTATGAAAACAAGAACGCCATCAACAAGGATGCCAATCACCAGCGCATTGCGATGAAGCAGAACGTGAAGGCGGGTGGCAGTTTCTTGGATTTGAAATTCGTCAACAGCAGCGGCAGGGCGAAAATCCCGGGGCTATACAGCGTGGTTTACGACGGCAACGACAGGGCGTGTTTTACGACGGGCAGTTCCCTGAAGATTTCGGAATGCCCCGTAGAATCGAGTTCGTCTGCGGAAAGTTCCAGCAGCGTCGAATCGTCTTCTTCTGTTGTCGCGATTGCCAGTGCGGGCTTTGACGGCTCGCAGTTGCACGTTTCGCTTTCGGGCGAAAAGCTCGAGGTGTGGGCGGCGGTTGCGGGCGTAAAGACTGCCCGCCTGTTCGACATGCAGGGCAACCTCTTGCTCGTGAAATCCTTTGCCGGAACGGCCCTTTCGGCCCCCCTTCCGGGGCTTGAGCGCGGGGTGTATATTGTGCGCATCGAATCGGGCAATCGCCTGCTGAAAAGCCTGCGTGCTGTAAAGCGTTGATAATCAGCAGATTACGCGTTTCCGTATCAAATCCGTGATGGTTTTGTAATGCTCCAATCGGGTGCAAATTCTGCCGGCATTTTGGCGTTTTTTCTATCTTTTACGCGCATTTTACGAGGTATCCTCTATGACAGCTGAGGCAGAAAAGCCGAATATCATAACGACCTCCCTGGACTTTTTAGTCAATTGGGGCAGGACGAATTCTCTTTGGCCGTTCCCTTATGGTACGGCATGTTGTGCAATCGAGTTCATGAGTACTGAGGTGGGCCGCTACGACCTTTCCCGCATTGGTTCAGAGTACGTGCGTTTTACGCCGCGCCAGTCCGATGTGTTGCTCGTCGCGGGTACGATTACCTACAAGCAGGCTCCGATCCTCAAGCGCATCTACGAACAGATGGCTGAACCCCGCTGGGTCATCGCCATGGGCGCCTGCGCCTGTTCCGGCGGATTTTATGACTGCTACTGCACCGTTCCGGGTATTGACCACATTATCCCGGTGGACGTGTATATCGGTGGCTGCCCCAGCCGTCCGGAAGCGTTCTTCGACGCCATGTTCGACCTGCAGAAGAAAATCAAGGACGAATCTTACATGAAGCAGCGCGCAGACCGCGTCAGGGATCAGCTCGAAATGATCAAGGCGAAGACTGCCGAGGCGAAGGCTAATGCCAAGATGTTCGCCCAGGAAAAGGTTGTTGAAATCAAGGATTTTGTGAAGGCAAAAGAGCAGAACCTTGTGAAAAAAGCCCAGTTCTGGAAGGAGTAGAAGATGGAATCTATGGAACTGACAGAAAAGATTGCGACGCTCCTCGCGGAAAAGTTCGGCGGGAAGCGCGACACGAAGGCCAAGTGGGATGCCTCTGTAATCGTGCCTGCGGAATACCTGCACAATGCCGTTGAATTCCTGAAGGGCATGTGCGACGTGAATTTTGACATGCTGGTGGATATTGCCGGCATCGACTACCAGACTTACCCGAACTACGAAGGCCCCCGTTTTGGCGTTTCTTACGCTTTCAAGAGCACAAAAACTCCGGGTGCCCGTGTCCGTCTTAAGGTGCTGGTCTCCGAGATTAGCCCGAAGGTCCCGACGATAAGCGACCTGTATGCGAACGCCAACTGGTACGAGCGCGAAGTGTTTGACCAGTTCGGTATCGTGTTTACTGGCCATCCGGACCTCCGCCGCCTGTTGAACCACGTGGAATTTGTTGGCCATCCGCTCCGCAAGGATTACCCTGCCCAGAAGCGCCAGTGGCTCTCCACCAACGACTACCTTCTCCCGGCCTTGGAAAAGCGCCTGGAAGACCTCGGTTACAGGGTCGTCCAGCGTAGCAAGGAAGTCGGGACCAACGACAACGAATTTTTGGAAGGGAGTATCAAAGAATGATCGTACTGGATCCTAATGGCGAAAGACTGAACTTGATGCCCTTGAACGTGGGCCCTAGCCACCCGGCTACCCACGGCTGCTTGCGCTTTATGGCCGCCATGGACGGCGAAACTATTGTCGCTAGCGTCGAAGAAATCGGTTACCTGCACCGCGGGTTCGAGAAGATGGTGGAACGCGGCACGTGGCAGCAGGTGCTGCCCTATACCGACCGCCTCAACTACTGCTCGGCCATCATGAACAACATTGCGTTCTGCCGTGCCGTTGAAAATATGTTCGGTGTCGAACTCACGGAACGCTGCAAGGTGCTCCGCGTGATTGTGAACGAACTTAGCCGTATCAACGACCACTTCGTGTGCGTTGCTGCCGCATTCCAGGACTTGGGCGGTACGACCCCGTTCATGTACGCGTTCAACCCGCGTGAAGAAATCATGTGCATCTGGGAAAAGCTCACAGGTGCACGCCTTACCAACAGCTATGCCCGTATCGGCGGCCTCTACCGCGACAGTTACGATGGCTTCGAGGCCGACGTGCTCAGCGCCCTCGATTCTACCGAGAAGGCTTTGAAAGATTTGCACGCCTGCTTGGACCGTAACCGCATCTTCCTCGACCGTACGGTGGGCATTGGCAAGATCAGTGCCGAAAAGGCCATCAGCTACGGCTGGACGGGCCCGTGCCTGCGCGCCAGCGGTGTCGCATCTGACTTGCGCAAGGACGAACCTTACTACGATTACGAGACCTACGACTGGGAAGTCGTCGTGGGTACGCAGGGCGACTGCAATGATCGCCTGCAGGTGCGCCTCGCCGAAATCGAAGAATCCGTGAAGATTGTGCGCCAGGCCCTGAAGCGCCTCGCTCCGGGCCCGGTCGACATCGTCGACCCACGCATCCGCGTGCCAGCGCACAAGCTCGCCTACCAGGATATGGAAGGCCTTATCGGCCGCTTCAAGAGCGTGTACGAAGGCATCCGCGTACCGGAAGGCGAATACTACTGCGGTAGCGAATGCGCCAACGGCGAACTCGGTTTCACGATTGTTTCTGACGGCAGCGGCCATCCGTACCGCATCAAGGTACGCCCGCCTTGCCTTACGCAGTTCGCTGCTTTCCACGAACTCGTGGAAGGTGGCCAGCTTGCCGACTCCATGGCCGTACTTTCGGGCCTCAACATTATCGCTGGAGAACTTGACCGATGAGAGATCACATTACTGGTGCAGTTCAGTTTGTCTCCAATAACCGCCTGAAGTTCGACGGCCCGGCAGCGTCTATCGATGCTCTCCCGGATCCGGCGCAGACTTTTGGCCATGTGCACAAGGCTGTCCCGCAGCCGCCCACGAAGGAAGTGCTTGATAAGCTCAACACTCCCGAAATCAAGGAACGTTGCGCCGACTTGCTCAGCCGTTACCCGGTGGGGCAGGGCGCACTGCTTGAAGTGCTCTGGCTTGTGCAGGGTGTGTTCGGCTGGGTCCCCACGGAAGGTATCCGCTGGGCGGCTAACGTTTGCGGTTGCGCTCCGGCCCATGCGCTCGGTGTCGCGACCTTCTATACTATGTACAACCACGCTCCGAAGGGCAAGTTCCTGTTGCAGTTCTGCCGCAACATCAGCTGCACCATCAAGGGCGCCATGCCGCTTATCAAGTATGTCGAGAACAAGCTCGGCATCAAGAGCGGCGAGACCACTCCCGACGGCATGTTCACTATCCTCCAGGTGGAATGCCTGGGCAGCTGTGGCAACGGCCCGATGATGCTCGTGAACGACGACTTCGCGACCGACGTCGTGGACGGCCAGCTCAAGATGAAGCGTGGCACGACCCTTACCGAAGAAAGCATCGACCGCATTATCGATTGGTGCAAGGCTCACGTGAACGACATGCCGAAGCACGATGTTCTCGGCGGTACGGTGAAGGGCCACGGCGGCCATCCCGGCGCTCCGGGTGCAACTGCCAAGCCGCAGGTTGCCGACTACGCTCCGCCTTCTCCGGTTTTGAACGTGAAGGCTGAAGCCGACGAGAACGGCGCTACCCTCACATGGAAGGGCGCCCCCGAATTCACGAAGATTGTGGTGGAAAAGAAGAACGGTTCCAAGTGGGAAGTCGTTGGCGAGCCCGGCGTGAAGGACAAGGCGTTTGTGGACGCTGCCGGCAAGGTCGGCGACGTGTACCGCATGATTGCCACTTCCGGCGAACGCACGGCCAAGCCTTCTAACGAGGCCGTGACCACCCAGAAGCCGGCTCCGGTCGAGGAGGCAAAGTAATTATGGCTGAATGTGTAAAAGTTTGTACAGCGAATTTTGGCAAGGGCGCCCAGGACATCGAAGTCTACAAGAAACTGGGCGGCTATGCGAATATTTCTGAACGCCTGTTCAACATGAGCCAGTTCGAGCTCATCGACTACGTGCAGCGCTCTAACCTGCGTGGCCGTGGTGGTGCAGGCTTCCCGACTGGCATGAAGTGGAGTTTTGTGCCCCGCAATTCCGGCAAGCCCGTGTACATCGTGGTGAACGCCGACGAAGGCGAAGGCGGTACGTTCAAGGACCACTTCCTGATGATGGAAGATCCGCACCGCCTTATCGAAGGCCTGATTATCGCGGCTTGGGCACTCGGCTCCCGTGCGGCATACATCTACTGCCGTGGTGAGTTCCTGCCCTGCATCGAGAGCATCAACAAGGCTTTGAACCAGGCATACGCCGCCGGTTACCTCGGCGAGAACATTTGCGGCACGAAGTTCTGCTTCGACATCTTCGTGCATCGCGGCGCCGGCGCCTACATCTGCGGTGAAGAAACTGCTTTGATTAACTCTCTTGAAGGCCAGAAGGGTCAGCCCCGCCTGAAGCCGCCTTTCCCGGCGGTGAGCGGCGCCTGGAAATCCCCGACCTGCGTGAACAACGTGGAGACCATCATGGCTCTTCCGTGGATTCTGCAGCATGATCCGAGCGAATACGCCAAGATGGGTACGCCCCGTGCCGGTGGTACGAAGGTGTTCTGCATCTCGGGCGACGTGAAGAATCCGGGCGTGTACGAGGCTCCTCTCGGAACCCCGATGATGACGATGATTAATGAATATGCCGGTGGCGTCGTGGGCGGAAAGCTCAAGGCCGTGCTGCCGGGTGGTTCTTCTTGCGCCCCGCTGACTGCAGAAGAAGCGGCTGTCGCTACGATGGACTATGAATGCCTCGCCTCGATGAAGACGATGTTCGGTTCGGGCGCTATGATCGTAATCAACGATACGCATAACATGGTCGACCTGCTGAACTGCCTCGGCAACTTCTACAGCCACGAATCCTGTGGCCAGTGCACTCCGTGCCGCGAAGGTACGGGCCTGTTGCACCGCATGTTGAACCTGATTGTCGACGGCAAGGGCCATGACGGCGACGTGGAACTGATGCAGAGCCTCTGCGGCGGTTTCGGCGGCGTGACGATTTGCCCGCTGTCTATTTCTCTTGGCGGCCCCGTGAGCAGCTACACGGCTAAGTTCAGGGCCGACTTTGACGAATACATCGCGAAGAATCCTGACCACGCAAAACCGCGTGTCCAAGAAACCTACCGTCCTGGAATTTTCTGGTAATAATATGAGTAACTACTACAACATGCCGAAACTCCCGACCGAGAACAGCCCGAAGGTGGAAATCTTCGTGGATGACAAGCCGGTCATGGTTCCTGGCGATACGAACCTCCTCGAGGCCCTCAAGGCTGTCGGGATTGAAACTCCTCACGTATGTTACCATCCTTACCTGCCGGTATCGGGTAACTGCCGCCAGTGCCTGGTGGAACAGGAAGGCCCCCGCGGCCGCATGCTGGTGATTGCCTGCTACACGCCGGTAACGCCGGGCATGAAAATTTTTACGCCCGCCTCTAGCGCCCGCGTGAAGAACGCCCGCAAGGCCACTCAGGAATTCATGCTGGTGAACCACCCGCTCGATTGCCCGATTTGCGACAAGGCCGGTGAATGCACCCTGCAAGAGAACTACATGGAAGCGGGCCAGAACGAATCCCGCATGCGCCCCGAATACGGCAAGAACTACCACGGCAATCCGGAACATCAGTTCATTGATGCGAAGGGACAGGTTCGTGGCGGTAAGCACGTAGACTTAGGCCCCCGTGTTTTGCTCGACGAAGAACGCTGCGTGCAGTGCGACCGTTGCGTGCGCTTTATGCGTAGCATCGCCGGTTCCGAACAGCTGCAGCTCGCTGGCCGTGCCGACCATACTTACATTACTACGTTCCCGGGCGAAAAGCTCGACCACGAATACGACCTGTGCGTGACGGATGTGTGCCCGGTGGGCGCCATGACGGCAAAGTACTTCCGTTTCCAGAAGCGCGTTTGGCTGCTTTCCCACACGCCGACGATTTCGATGGACGATTCCCTCGGTGCAAACATCTGGCTTGACCATGCCGACGGCCACATCTACCGCGTGATGCCGCGCTGCAACCCGGTGGTGAACCGCAGCTGGCTTTCTAACACGAGCCGCCTCGCGTTCCAGAACTTCGACAAAAACCGCATTCCGGCGATGGACGTGCACAAGGTTACCTTCGGTAACGGCAAGGTCGCTATCGTTGCTGGTGGTTCTTGCACCAACGAAGATCTCGCTGCAATCCGCGTGCTCAAGGAAGCCCTCGGTGACCGCGCCGAAGTCTTTGGCGGCTCGCTCCTCAAGGTGGGTGAACCCGACGGTATCGCGAAGAGCGGTGACCCGGTGGCGAACCGCGCCGGCATGAAGCTCTTGGGTTTCGCCGACGTTTCTGAATTCATGAAGCGTACTGCGGAATTCGAAACGCTCGTGACCGTGAACGCAAACCTCTTCGGCGAAGACCCGGCAGCTGCCAAGGCTCTCGAAAAGGTTAACTGCCGCGTGGCTCTCTCGGCTTTCGATGACGAGACGGTGAAGAACGCGACTATTTCCATCGGTGTCCGCCACTGGAGCGAAGTCCAGGGCACGATGGTGAACAGCCTGAACATTTTGCAGAAGTTGAATGCCTGCCCGGTATGCCCCGATGAAAAGCTCTGGGCTCCGTACGAGGTTATTTCGCACATGGCCGGTGCCAAGTTCGAGACCGCTGCCGACGCCTTCAAGAAGGCGGGCGAGTATGCGCCGGTCCTCGCTGGCCTCAGCTACGATGCAATCAAGAGTACAGGCAAGTTGCTCGAAGGAGGTAACGCCTAATGGATATTATCGAATCCAAAACCTGGGTGGAATGGTTAATTACCATCGCCAAGTTCGGGTTCTGCTTTGTTCCGGTTCTCTACATCCTGTTGCTCATCCCGATGGAACGTCGTGGTGCGGGCTTCATGCAGGACCGTCAGGGACCGAACCGCTCCTATATCAAGATTCCGTACTTTGGCAAGATCCGCTTGCTGGGCTACGTGCAGAACATGTGCGACGGCGCCAAGCTGTTCTTCAAGGAAATGTTTGCCCCCGCTGGCGTGAACAAGGTGCTGTACTACGTGGCTCCGGCTATCCCGTTTGCCATCGTGTTCCTCAGCCCCTGCGTTATTCCCTGGTTCGGCCCGATGGTGTTCGAATGGGGCGGTAAGACCGTCCGCATTGCAGGTTCCATTATCGATTCCGATGTGGGCGTGCTCTTGCTGTTCGGCTTTAGCTCTCTCTCTGCTTACGGTGCCGTGCTTGCCGGCTGGGCTTCCAAGTCCAAGTACAGCTTCCTCGGTGCACTGCGTACGAGTTCCATGACCATCAGTTACGAAGTGTGCCTCGGCCTTTCGATGATGGGCATCCTGCTCCTCGCGGGTTCCTTCAACCTGACCGATATCGTGAACTGGCAGGAACACCATGTGTGGGGTATCGTTGCCCAGCCGGTGGCGTTCTTCTGCTTCCTCATCGCTAGCATCGCCGAAACTGGCCGTGCCCCGTTCGACGTCGCCGAAGGCGAACCCGAACTCGTTGCCGGTTACCATACTGAATATGGCGCCATGCAGTTCGGTCTGTTCTACATGGGTGAATACTCGCACATCTGCATCAACAGCTTCCTGATTGCGACGCTCTTCCTGGGCGGTTACTCGGTGCCGTTCGTGACGACCGAGACGATGCAGGCCCACATGGGTGGCTCGCTCGCAGTCCTCTGCGGCGTGCTCGTGTTCCTCGCTCTCGCCTTCCTGCACATGATTCACCGCTATTCCAAGAAGCTCGCTGCGACCAAGCTTACGAACCGCTTCGAGATTCTCCAGGAATACAAACTCTACAAGATTATCGCCTGGGCCGCTGTCGCCGTGCTTGCAATTCTCGGTGTGGTTGCCTGGTTCTTCTACAATCCGGCCAATATGGTCGTGAACGGCGTTGCCGTGGGTAGCCTCGCTACTGCAATCGGTACGGCGCTCATCCACCTGCTCGTGCTTGTCGCGAAGAGCGTCATGTTCTGCTGGGTGTGGATTTGGGTCCGCTGGACTCTCCCGCGCTTCCGCTATGACCATGTGATGCACCTGGGCTGGAAGATTATCTTGAACATCGCCCTCATCAACCTCGTGGTGACTGCCGTCATCGCAAAACTCGTAGGGGGTAACTAATGCGCGTTATTAAACAGAGGCCCATGAACTGGGTCGAACGCCTCTACATTTTTGAAGCCCTGCGTGGCTTGTTCACGACTCTCAAGCATGCTGCCCGCGGTCTGTTCCGTTACGAGACGTTGCCGACGATTTCGTACCCGGAAGGCCAGCCGGAAGTCCGCAATACTTACCGTGCCAAGCACCGCCTGATGTTGCGCCCCGATGGCACTCCGCGTTGCGTTGCCTGTGGCATGTGCGCTGCGGCTTGCCCTGCACACTGCATTTTCATCGAGGCCACCCGTAGCGATGACCCGCGTATCGAAAAGAAGGTCAAGCGCTTCGATATCGACCACTTGACTTGCGTGTTCTGCGGCCTGTGTGCAGAAGCCTGCCCGGTGGATGCGCTCCGCATGGATACGAAGGAAATCGTGTTCGAACACCGCACCCGCGACGAGTTCGTGGCGACGCTCGAAACTCTTACCGCCTGGGATCCGAAGGATTACCCCGACGACGCACAGAGCCAGGTGGCTCCGGGCGGGACCAAGAATGCCGAGGCCCTCAAGGTCTGGGGAATGGAGGTTAAGTAATGCTTGCCCTGATTTATTTCATCATTCTCGCCGTGATTACCCTCGGGGCCGCCGTGTGCGTGCTCTTGAGCCGTCATCCCCTTTACGGCGCACTTTCCCTGGTGACATCCATGGTTTCCCTGGCCGGTATCTACGGCCTTGTCGGGAGCCCGTTCCTCGGAGTTGTGCAGGTCATGGTTTATGCCGGCGCCATCATGATGCTCGTTACGTTCGTCATCATGGTGTTGAACGGTGCCCGTGATTCCAAGACCCCGATGTTCGACAAGGTTTCGCTGTTCATTGTGCCTGCGGTGGCTGTGCTCGCCGGCCTTGTTGGCTTTGCGCTCGTTCGCGCCCCGCTCGCCTTCGATACGACGGCGCTCCGCGGCTCCGTTGCGCTCACGTCCCAGACGCTCTTCGACGTGGCACAGACCGGCCCCGGTTACTTCATCCTTTTCGAAATCCTCGGCCTCTTGCTGCTTTCTGCCATGGTTGCCGCCGTGCTCATGGCCAAGAAGCGCCTCGGCTCTGTCGAATCTGAAAATACGGAGGATAATCACTGATGGAACTCCAACCCATTTTCATCCAGATCCTTTCGCTCGCCATTTTTGCTATCGGCATTGTGGTCGCCATTTCCCGCAGGAACATCTTCTTCGTGCTCATGGGCATTGAACTTGCCCTGAATGCGGTGAACCTCTCTTTCGTGGGATTCGCGAAGACGCTCCCCGCAGAACTGAGTGTCACGGGCCAGATCGTTCCGCTGTTTACCATTGCCATTGCCGCCGCCGAAGCGTGTGTGGGTTTTGCGATGGTCATATTGATTTTCCGCAACCGTGAAAGCGTCGATGCCGACACGTATTCTAACATGAGGGGCTAATCGATGACGAATATTCCTCTGTGGCTAATCCCCTTGTTCCCGTTGCTGGGAACAATCATCCTGGGTGCAATCGCCGTATCTTCTTCGGGTAACAAGAAGGGCGCTCCCGAGGGCCTTATCGGCACTATCGCCGTGCTCCTCCCGGCACTCTCGTTCGCCTGCGTGACGGCGCTCGCCCTGAATATGCCCGTGTCCGGCTTCCGTGAGACAATCTGCAACTGGATTGACATTCCCCTCCTGAAGGTGAATATCGGGTTCCAGTTCGATGCCCTTTCTCGCATCATGTTGCTGTTCGTGACCGGTATCGGCACGCTCATCACGCTCTACTCCATAGGCTACATGCATGGCGACCGCGGTTTCACGCGTTTCTTCGCCTACATCAACCTGTTCCTGTTCAGCATGATCGTGCTCGTGCTTTCGGATAACCTGCTCCTGACGTTCCTCGGTTGGGAAGGTGTGGGCCTCTGCTCTTACCTGCTCATCGGTTTCTGGAACAAGGACCTCAAGAACTGCAAGGCTGCAAACAAGGCCTTCATCGTGAACCGTGTGGGCGATATCGGGTTCTTGCTCGGTATGCTCAGCCTTGTGACTCTTGGCGGTGCGGGCGTTCTCAATTACGACATGCTCAACCATTTCATCAGCATGCTGATGGCCGGCGGTCACGTCGAACTCATCATGCCGATGCTCTTCATTACATGCTTGCTGTTCTTTGTGGGTTGCACGGGTAAGTCTGCGCAGATTCCGCTCCTCACTTGGTTGCCCGATGCTATGGCGGGTCCGACTCCGGTTTCGGCCCTCATTCATGCTGCGACCATGGTCACGAGTGGCGTGTACCTGGTGGCCCGTCTTTCGAACCTGTTTGTCCTTTGCCCGGACGTGCTGAACATCATTCTCGTCGTGGGCGCCTTGACCGCCTTCTGGGCTGCCTTTGCGGGCCTGTTCCAGAACGACATCAAGAAGGTGCTTGCCTACTCGACGATTAGCCAGCTCGGCTACATGTTCATGGCCGCAGGCGCATCGGCGTTCGATGCTTCCATCTTCCACGTGTTCACCCACGCCTTCTTCAAGGCTTCGCTCTTCCTCGGTGCCGGTGCCGTTATCCACGCGCTGGGCGGCGAGCAGGATATGCGCAATATGGGTGGCCTTATCAAGAAGACGCCTGTTACCGCCTGCGTGATGATTTTCGCCTTCCTCGCAATTGTCGGCTTCCCGGGATTTGCAGGCTTCTGGTCCAAGGACCTCATCCTTGAACGCATCTTCACGGATTGCACCTGGGTGATTACCGGTTCCTGGCTTGCTCCTGTCGTTCCGATGAATAAGATATTCTACGTGGTCGGTCTCTTTACGGCAGTCGTTACTGCCGTGTACATGGGCCGTCTCATCATCATGACCTTCTTCGGTAGCTACCGCGGTAGCAAGGAAAGCGAAGCCCATATTCACGAAGCTCCCGCCGTGATGCTTATCCCGATGGTCATACTCACGTTCGGCTCCATCTTTGCCGGTTACCTGTGGGCAGATTCCATGGGCGTGCGCTTCTTTGCCGACTCCCTCGCTCCGGTGCTCAGTGCTGCCCAGGGCTTCGACCCGGCAAGGGCTCTCAACTCCGAAATCTTGCTGAGCGAATTCATTCCGCGTTCTGTCGAACACGTGAACCCGATTATCTTTGCCGCTCTCGGTACGCTTGCCGCTCTGTTCGGTATGTTCATCGCCTGGAAGGGCTGGATGCATGCCCATATCCCGGCGGCCAAGGGCTCCAGCGCTCCCGAAGGTTATGCTGCCGGCTGGACGTTCATGTGGGATTACGTGCACGGCTTCTTCGTGAAGGCTGTGTATGTTGCCGCCTGGATTTGTGAAAAGGTCGTTGACGCATGCCTGCAGGCATTCCAGTGGATGCTCGGTGCCATCGCCACTATTTTGGGCGACGGTGCTACGGTATTCCAGGTGCGCAAGGTGCGCTTGCAGCTTGGGCTTAGCATCTTGGGTGTTATCGCCTTGATTGTCGTTGTTCTTTTGACTGGAGGTTTGGTCTAATGCTGTTACATCTCCTTGTCCTTGCCCCGTTTGCTGCTGCAATCCTGATGATCCTCAACTCCAAGGAGGATTACAAGGCTGCAGCCCATATGGCAATCCTCTTCGGGCTTGTGTTCCTGGGCATGTCCCTGGTACTTGTCTCTGGCGGAAACATTGCAACTCACCCTGTGGAGTGGCTCTGGATTCCCGGCTGCAAGGGCCCTTCTTATTACTACCTGTACAGTCACGGTCTGGGCTCCTGGATGGTGTTCCTCTCTTGCGGGCTTTCGCTGGTCGCCTTGATTTCGGCCCGCGGGCTCCTGGGTGCGAACTACCGCAATTTCGCCATCGGCATCTTTGCCTTGATGGGCGCGATGAACGGAACGTTCCTTGCCGCAGACGCCGTGCTGTTCTTCTTCTTCTTCGAAGCCATGGTAATCCCGGCTGCCATCCTCATCGCAAGCTTTGGCGGTGAAAACCGCAAGAAGGCTGCGATGACGTTCGCAATCTACACGCTCGTCGGTTCTGCCCCGATGATGGTCGCCCTCTGGTACCTGCTTACCATCTCTGACAATTCTCTGCTGATGTCCCTCGCGGTTGCCATCCAGAGCCTCCCGGAGATGACGCAGATTGTGGTTCTCATGTGCTTCCTGCTTGCCTTCATCGTGAAGACTCCGATCTTCCCGTTCCACGGCTGGCAGGCTATCACGTATTCTGAAGCTCCGGCTCCGCTTTCTGCCATCCTTACGGGTGCAATGAGTAAGGCTGGCGTGTTCGGCTTTGTTGCCTGGGTGCTCCCGATTTTCCCGTTCAACATGACGGAAGTTTCCACGATGGTTTGGCTCGGGCTCGCTTCTGCAGTCTACGGCGCATTCATGGCGCTGCGTGCAACCGATGGCAAAAAGCTCCTTGCCTTTAGCTCCATGAGTCACTTGGGTATTGCTGTTGCTGGCGTGTTTAGCCTCTCCGAGGCGATGCTCCCCGCAGTGCTCGTGCTCCTCGTCGCTCACGGTATTTCTGCCGGCGTGCAGTACTGCCTGCTGGGCGTTGCCGAACGCATGACGGGTACCCGTAATATTGAAGAGATGGGAGGCCTTGCCCACAAGAATCCTGCTTTCAGCTTCCTGTTCGGTGCTGCTGGCGTGATGGCGCTTGCCGTTCCCGGAACCGCGGGCTTTGTCGGCGAATTCTCCGTCCTCCTTTCCCTCTGGGATTTGAGTGCGGTCTGTGCCGGCATCATGGGCTTTGTCATGATTCTTTCTGCGGCCTACGTGCTCCGCTTTGTCCAGAAGGTCATCTTCGGTACGCCGGCACGTGAATACACCGAAGGCAAGCGTGCAAGCCACCTTGAAGGCTTTACCTACGGCGTGATGCTTGTGCTGCTCCTGGTGTTCGGTTTCCACCCGGCATTTATCACGAACTCCCTGCACCTCTTCGAAGAAGAATCCGTGGAGCAGGTACAGAATGACAATGCGGTTGAAGAACCCCAGACCATGTCGGCCGACGTTGACGAGGATCTCGAAGCGGAAGCTGAACCGCTCGAATCCCACATCGTTTCTTCTGAAGATATCGGCAAGCTCGATTCTTCGCTGACTCAGGCCGGCTTCTCCGAAGAGGAACGCAAGGAACTGATTAGGCAGGTCATCGAGACCGAGGCCAACATGGCCAAGGCTACTGCCGTCGCTCTCGAAAAGCAGCAACGCGAAGAAGAGGAAGCGCGAATCCGCGATGCCGCTAACAAGGGCTACGAGGAATTCGACATTCCGATGGAAAGTCAAGATGAATCTGCTGTAAAGGACGAGGAGGCTTCCAATGACTAGTATCGTCAACTTTTTCCCGGTAATCCTGGTTGCGCTCGGTGCGCTTGCATCCCTCGCTGCGGAACCCTTCCTCAAGGATGAGAACAAGCACAAGGTCATTCCCTGGATTGCTTCTGTGTTCGTGGTTTTCGGCATGGCTTCGTTCTACCTGGTCAATACGGGTGTGTGCCATGACCTTTACGCGATGGACCCGATCCGCCGCTTGCTTGGGCTTACGGTGTTGCTGTGTGCCCTTCTTGGTGTCGCCGGCCTCCAGTGGACACTCGCTCACGAAAAGCACAAGGGTGGCGAAGCCTACGGGCTTTTGCTCCTTGCTTCTTGCGGTGCCGTGCTCATGACGCAGGCTGTCGATTTCCTCGCCTTGTTCATCGCCATGGAACTTACGAGTTTCCCGGTGTACGCCCTCGTGGGTATCCGCCGCAAGGACCAGAACGCAGGCGAAGGCGTGTTCAAGTACTTCGTCTCGGGTTCCATTTTCAGTGCAGTATTCCTTTACGGTGTGTCGCTGGTGTACGGCGCTACTGGCACCACGCACTTTAGCACGACGATTATCGAAGGCCGTGAAACGCTTTATGCCGTGGGTGCGCTGCTCGCAATCTTCGGCTTGCTCTTCAAGGCCGGCGCTGCTCCGGTGCATTTCTGGGTCGCAGACGTCTATACGGGCGCTTCTGTGGCGGTGACCGGCTTTATGGCTGCCGTCGTGAAGGTCGGTGCCCTTGCTGCTCTCGGTTCCCTCTGGATTGGCATGCTCGTGACGCGCGCCGGTGTTGCCGGTGCCTGGAACCTTGCCGAACCGGTGACTGCCGCGGGCCAGTGGCCCTCCCTGTACCACGTCGTGATTATTGTCGCCGTGCTCTCGATTGTCATTGGTGCATTTAGCGGCCTTGCCCAGAAGTCCATCCGTCGCATCATCGCCTTCTCTGCCGTGATGAACGCTGGCTTTATTGTGCTTGGCCTCTTGCTCCCGAACTACCTCGGCGAAGGCACCGTGCAGCTGGGCTCCATGTACTACTTCCTCATCACCTATGCCATCGCCAGTGCAGGCGCCCTCACGGGTATTGCCTATCTCGCCGGCAAGGAAGACAAGAACGAAAATCTCGAAGATATCCAGGGCGCCGGTCGCAGGCATCCGTTTGTGGCGCTTGGCGTCGCGGTGTGCCTTGCAAGCCTTGCTGGCCTTCCGCCTGCATCTGGGTTCCTCGCGAAGTTCGCCCTCTTTACGGGTGCGTTCTCTGCGGGCCTTAGCAAGGTGGCTATTTTCGCCTTCGTGCTTTCGCTGGTGGCTGCGGTTTACTACCTGCGTATCGCCTTCGTGCTGTTTGCCCCGCTCAAAAAGCAGTGCGAATGCAAGTGCAGCTGCATGCCGTCTTCTTACAGCTACATGCTCAAGTTCATGGTGGCCGTGGCGGCAATTGCCCTGCTTGCGCTGAGCGTCGTGCCCGGCTTTGCACTGATCGGCTAGTCGCCATTTAGCGCCTGCCAACTGCAAAAAAACGCAAATTTTCACAAGGAACTGCCTTTCGGGGCGGTTCCTTGTCGTTTTATCGGGGTTCTTGGTGCCGGTTATCTTATTTGTATGCCGTGAATGTATATTTAGGGTATGAAGTTGAAAAGATATGTTGCTTGCCTTTGCTTTGCGGCATTGCTCGTTTTGGAGGGGTGTTCGTCATACGAATATTTTCCGGTCGACTCCTCGTTGGATTGGGCTAAAGTTTTTTCTGCGTACTGGGCGCCGGCTGATTCCGCATTGCATGTTTTTGCCGACGATGCGGAAAATTCCGGCATGTATGCTTACACGAATTACACCCCGAAAGACAAGAGTTTGATACGTGACACTTCGAAGGATTCTCTGCTCTTCAAGTTTTCTACCGATGCCACTGTCGGGTTGGCAAAGGATGTTTTTTCAATAAGGGTTGATCTGGAATACAGGGAAACGAACAAGGGATATCGTTTTGGGACCATTGATGCTCCCTTGCTCATAGATATTTACGGCTGCAATGATTATGCCTGCAAAAATGCCAACAAGATTGTAGTCCATGACAAGGATTATAGCTTTACCAAGCTACTCGAGAAGGATGACTTTGAAATCTCCAAGCCCGTGCACGGATTTTACGTGCCCGATGGCGGTTACGACTGCGATGTAACCAAGGACTATCATTTCCACCTGAAGATAGACCTGGACGATGTCAAGGTTGATCTGGATGCGCAGAAGGGATCAAAGAGCTGTTATGAAAGGAATTCGAGATGGTGCGTGTATTGTTAAATAGACCTATGAAGCAGCTGCTCCTTTTTTGTGCTTTATCCATGCTGGCCATGGCTTTTGCCGGCTGTGCCGAGGATTATTATTACGAGAATGCGGGCACGGACTACAAGAAGGTGAACGAGCATGAACTTGTGGGGCAGTTTTCCTTAAAGAGCCGTTCCCTGAGCGGGGAAATTGTAGTCCCGTCGAAAGAAAACAAGAAGGCCTTTACTCCGGAAAAGGTTTTGCTTATCCAATTGGATTCATCCCTTGCAGAAGTCGATACTTTGAAGGGGAAGATTGTCAAGGACGATTTTATCGGCTACAAGTTTTCCGCTCACGATTACAAGTACCCGTATGTGAAGATTGTCGTAAAGGGGAAATGGAAGTTCCTGAGTTCCAAGGCGGTCCCGTTTGCGGTGGAAGCGATTTGCGATATATCGAATGTGGAAGAACCGCAAGTGAACCTGATGACGCACCTGGAAGTCCTGCTGGTAGAATCGCTCGTGGATGAAGGTTACCCGTTCCAGGCCGCCAAGCAGATTGCGATGCAGAAATTTGCCGAGAACTTAGGGCTGGAATATGCCAATGTTCCGGCGGAATCTTACAGTAGGGAACTTGTCGAAATGGTCCCGATGTATGCGCTGCTCCTGCGCGGTAGCTCGGACAGTGCGTTTGTCGAGAATGTCGAGGACTTCCGCTTGGATATGGCTGATGGGGCAATTGACGATTCCCTTATGCTGGTAAAGTTTGCAGACTACATCGTAGAGAACTGGAACCAGCTGGATTCGATTTTGCAGAAGTTCAATCAGGATTCCATCCGGCTGGACTGGCAATATGCGGAAAGCCTCGTGGAGCGTATTTATGGATTGAATACGTGTGAAATGGATTCGACCTCGAAAATCGCCTATGTCGATGTGAAAGGCTCGAAGTTCAAGGGTGATTCGCTCGTGTGTGACCAGAGGGGATATACGGGAGAACCTTTCTACCGCATCCATTACCCGCTGGAACGCCTTTTCGGAACTTGCGCAGACTCAATCAAGAGCGCGGTGGATTATGCCGTCGGCAAGGATTCGGTGCTCTATGTCTGCAGGCATGACCGCGCGGAATACGGTATGCTTGAAGACTCCACCTTTGGTATAGAAACGTGGCTCAAGGCATCGTATAAGGAAACCCGCGATTTCTACCTAGGGCCCTGCGATAAGGAAGCCCTGAAGGTCGAAGGTACTAAAGGCATCTATAATGAAGAAATAAAGAAGACCTACAAGGATACCATCTATGTATGTCGAGGCTGGGGCTGGCAATCCTTCAAGGCAGTCCAATTGGATACGTTGCCGGATACAACGCATGTCGAAATGGATACACTTGACGAGATGGACTCGCTGGCAAGGGAGTGCATGACCATTGCCGATACGTCGAAGTACTATTATGATTCGTTGAGCGACATTTATTACCACTGCGAAGTCCGAAATAAAGAAATCAAGTTCTACGAGATAGAGGACTTTTATGGGCGGGAGTATTTCTGCGGGGAGTTCGTCAAGACGCTAGATGCCTGCACCGCCGAATCCGATACGACGCTGGTCATCAGCTGTCCGTACAATGTCAAGGAGGCGGGGGTCCACTCCATGAGCGACGGGTACTACCATTGCTCGCGTGTCGATGGCGGCTATACCTACGCCCAGATTCCTTACTGGGACGTGAAGCGTTACAATAGCCTGCACGAATCGGGGAGCCTTGAACCCTGCAACCCGCAGTCGGATACGCTCGAGTACAAGCGGGATTCCTACGGGTTTTACTACTACTGCGTAGAAGAAGGCGGCGAGTGGAAAAATGAACTCATCTCGGACGACGACCTGCGCGACAAGCTTGCCGATTTGTGGATAAAGACCTTGGAACCGTGTGATGTAAACGTAGATAGGTGGAGGCGGTACTATAACAAGTTCCTGAACGACTATCGCTATGCCGTATGCGATTACGACATGGATTCGAATTTCACATTCCTGAGGGTGGATCAAGCATATTACATCGCTTATGGGGAACGGGATAATTTTTTAAGTACCAAGGTTCCTCTCGAAGCCTGCAGCGTGGAGCAGATGGCTGCACGGGGAACGCCGGTAGAGGTAAAGAACGGCACCATAACCGACCCGCGCGATGGCCGCAGTTACCGCGTCGTGACTATTGGTGAACAGACCTGGATGGCCGAGAATCTCGGTTACTACGATACGCTTGCCGTGCCCAGCCTGGTTGAACGTTCGGAATGCTCCGATGATCCTGCCCTGTGCTCTAAGACAGGCAGGTTGTATTACTGGGATGCGGTTGTGGGCGTTCCCTCGGATTTCAACGCGGATACGTTGAAGGCGAGGCTCTGTGAACCTGTCCAGGGAATATGCCCTGCGGGCTGGCATGTGCCATCGCTGGATGAATGGTCGCGCCTGTTCCAGTATGTATCGTACCACAATGATGGCACGGGTTATGGCGGCTCCCTGAAGGCCGAAACGGGTTGGTATGCGAAGTCGAGGGAAAAGGATTTGTTCGGCTTTTCTGTGGCTCCGGTTTCTTGGATAACCAATGAGACTGCCTATTTTGCCACATCGGACATCTTTGCGAAGGCGACGATAAGGCGGATGCCCATGGTAAAGTTTACCTATTCGTTAGCGAATCCGGAAATAAAAGGCGATATTGTGGACGACCGATCGATCTCCGTGCGCTGCGTGAAGGACTAGGATGATGAAGGTTGTACCCTGCTTGTGCCTGATGCTTTTGGCCCTTGTTCTTGAAGGGTGCGGTTCTGCGTATGATTACTACAGCACTACGGATAAATTGGACAGGGTGAATTTTGATTCGGCCTATTGGCCTGGAGCCGATTCTGCCATTATGGCCTTTGCCGAATCCGATAGCGTCTCGGCTTTCAATTTTAATGGCTACGAGCCTTCGTCTAAAAAGATAAAGAAACTCCCGGCCAAGGATTCTACAATCCAGATTATCTCCGTGACCGCTAGTTTTGAGAATTCGGCCGAGGCGCTGTCTATAAAGCTTGGCTTGCAGTACAAGAGCACAAGCGATCAATACGACTGGTATGCACGCGGAATCGGACAATCTCTTTTCGTGGATATTTACGGCTGTACCGATTATGGATGCAAGAACGCCGAACAGGTTGTCGTTCACAACGAAGACTACTCCTATACCAGGCTGATAAAGAAGGATAAATTCGAAATATCCGAACCCAAGGGGAAATTCTATGTGCGGGAACACGGATACGATTGCGACGTGACGAAGGAATATTTCTTCCATGTAGTTGTGGATGACGACGAAATAAAACTTGAAATGGATGTGCAGAGGGGCTCGGAAACTTGCCTCGAGAGGGATGCGATATGTTACGGTTTCTGCGGATGATTTCGGGTCGCCCCTTCCGTTTGTTAAAAGGCCCGGTGCATATAGTTGCCGGTATGCTTTTGCTTTTTGCGCTCGTTGCCGGCGGCTGCTATTACGAAGATACGTATTACGAGAATGCGGAAACAGATTACACGACGGTGAGCAAACACGACTTTTCGGGAGAGTATCCGCTGAAGACCCGCTTTCTGCAGGGGAAAATCTCGTTCCCTTCGAGTGCGAATACCAGCGCGTTCGTACCCGATAAAATCCTGGTTATCCAGCTGGACAGTTCGCTTGCGCCCTACGATTCCGCTATAGGAACCCTTAATACGGGAAGGGAAATTTCTTTCAAGATGCCCACGCGCGATTACAGGTTTCCCTACGTGAAGGTCCGCGTGAAGGGAAAGTGGAAATTCCTGGATTCGACTGCAGTTCCGCTTACGCTGGAGGCGGTTAGCGACATTTCGAATATCGCCGAACCGAACGTGAACCTGATGACCCACCTGGAAGTCCCGCTTGTCGAGGCGCTTGTGGACGAAGGCTATCCGTTCAGTGTGGCGAAGAAGCTGGCCATGCGGCGGTTTGTCGAAAATTTCGGGTTCAAGCAGGAATCCTTGCCTGCGGAATCTGTCGGAAGGGCCTACGACGAAACCGGTTCGTTGCTTGCGCTGTTCATGCGGAATTATACGGATACCTCTTTTGTAGAAAATATCGAGGATTTCCGGCTGGATTTGGCGGATGGAGTCTACGAGGATTCGCTTGCCCTTGTCGAGTTTGCGGATTATGTCGTGAAAAATTGGCAAAACATGCGTATGCGCATGTACGACTTGAATCCCGAAGCGTCGGGATATAATTTCAGCTGGAGGCTTGTAGAGCGCTTTGTCGAAAGTGCCTATGGCCTGGAATCGTGCGTGACGGCGGGCGAAAAAGTCTCGTATGTAAAGAACGGCAAATCGAAGCTGGATGGAGATTCCCTTCTTTGCGACAAGCGCGGGAATGGGGATTTTTTCCACCGGCCTTTTGCTCCCGAAGAACTTCTGTATGGGCCTTGCACCGCAATCAGTACGGAGAATTTCGTTTCGGATGGGGACTCGGTGTTCTATGTCTGCAAGCACAAGACGCAGTACGATTCGACTAGAGTCCTGAGCACGTGGGTCAAGGCTACATGGGGGGAGGTCCTTGATAATGAACTAGGAGTATGTAGCAACGCCTTGATTGAGAATGAGGCCCCGAGGGGCTCCACCAGACTGAGAAAAAAATTCGGCGATACCATCTATGTATGTGTCGCCTATAATAGAGGCTGGAGGAATGACGGAACGGATACGCTGAGTTTCATGTTGGGAAATTGCACTAGCGGTGATATCTGGAAACGGAAGATGTTGCCGGATTCGTCCGAGTTCGTATGTACGTTTGATTCCTGGACGCCCGTGAACGATACTCTCCGGTTCCTTTCGGAACAGCGCCCTTGCGATAAGGCGACGGATTCGCTTCGCGTTGTCATGTACGATTCCGTATATTACATCTGTACCGACAAAAGAAAAAAGTGGAACGGCATCTATACGTTTGAAAAGACGACAAAGCGCGTTGCGGATTCGCTTGCGTTTATCGCTTCGATGCCGCCCTGTAAATCGTTGGCGGACACGGTAAAGTACATCGTGGATACCAATACAAACCGTTTTTACCATTGCGAGATTAGGAATACCATTCTCAAGTTCTATGATTCGGATTATAACCATGCCGCAAATTACTTGAACGAGCAGTATTTAAAGACTTTGCCGGAGTGTACCGCGGAATCCGACACGTTCGAACTTTTTGTCCATCCTTATTTCGAGAAAACACGCCATAAGGACTGGAATACGTATTTCCACTGTGCATTTATTGACGGGAAGTACCAGTACGAAGCGCTGGGTTACGGGAAGAGACGGGACTTGGAAGGGCTTGCTGATGTGAATGCGAGGTATACATGCGATGCGAATACGGATACACTTTCTTTTGTGCGTGATTCCTTGTATGGCGATTATTTCCATTGCGAAAAGCACGACGGACAGTATGTGTTTGTGGAGATAAGCGGAAGTCAGGCGAATTACTACGCTAGCCTTGCCGGTGAATCGAACCTGGAGGCTTGCAGTGCGAATCCCGATTCGATTGAGTATCGGCAGGATGCCTATGGCTATTATTTCTACTGCAAGGAGAACGGTGGTGCGTACGAGCTTACCCGCATAGAGAAAGATTCGCTTACGAAAAAACTTGTAGAGTTTTTTGCGAAAAAGGTGACGGATGGCTGCGATGACATTGAGGATTTGGGAAAAGTTGGGTACGAGAAAATAATGGGCAAGGATGTCGATGTTATTTGTGACTACAATGCGGATTCTGTCCTTGCCTACCAAAGGGTGTCGTATCCGCATTATAATTTCTTTGGCAAGATTGAGGATAAACGTAATGACCCGACGCGCTATGTGCAATGGGAAAAATGTTCTGATGAACAACTAGCGGCACGGGGAACTCCGGTCGAAGAGCAAGGTGGCTATATTACCGATCCGCGTGACGGCCGCCGCTACCGCGTGACGACTATCGGCAAGCAGGTGTGGATGGCAGAAAACATGAACTACTACGACACGCTCGCAGCCCCGAACATGATTGGCCTTACGGGGTGCTCGGACGACGTTGATTCCTGCGAGGCTACGGGGCGTCTGTATAACTGGTATGCGGCAATGAACCTAGTGCACGGAACCAAGGACGAAGTTGTTTCGCAAACGTGTGCCCCGGTGCAGGGGATTTGCCCTGCGGGTTGGCATATCCCGTCTCTTGAAGAGTGGCACGAACTTGCGCGCTATGCGACATACAAGAATGATGGGGCGTTTGGCGTTGGACTTAAGGCAGAAACCGATTGGCTGACTAGGCCGAACTTCGATGATATGTTTGGTTTTTCGGCATCTCCGGTGACGTGGACTACAAAAGAAAATGCGTATTTTGTGACATCGGACGCTTCGGGAAGCGGCTCAAGTGTGGTAATCTTTTATGGCATTAATTTCTATTACAATTACGATTCGCCAGAAATTATCCGAAGTACCATGAAGGGACGCTCGTATTCCGTGCGCTGCGTGAAGGACTAGCGGGCTAGGGAGCGACAGATGATTTGCCCGGAATGCGGAGAACGGTACAATTTCTACGAGCCCAAGTGCCCGTGGTGCGGTGCTGCGAAGCCGAACCAAGCCAAGCAGCAAAAGGCGGACGAGGTGGAAGACGGTGCGCCGGAAACTGCGGTAGAAACCGCTGCCGAAACTGCGGCAGACAATGCCGAAGAAGAGGAAGAATGCCTCACGTACAAGTCCCGGAAGAAAAACGAAAGCGCAATCCAGATTGTGCTGCGTTATGTGGGCGCGCTTGTTCTCGCTATTATGGGAGTGTCTTGCCTATTGTCTTCGGTTGACGGGGCGTTTGTTGCTGCCGCGGTCTTCCTTACAATGGCGGCGATATTCTTTATTGATGCTTTCTATTCGCTAGACGTGGTACGCGAAGTAAAATGGTACGATGACCATTTTGTACTGTGTACCTGCTACGAGAAGGCCTCGTTCCCGTTCGCTACGGCCAAGCCCTACAAGGTGCATTCCTTCAAGGTGTTCATCTTTAGCCACAGCGTGTTTATTTTCCGGAAAAATAACCGGAAATTTTATATCGACGAATCGGATTTTCCTGAACTTGCAGAAGCAATGAAACGACTTTATTGCCCGTAATTTAAGGAATTTTTTTATCTTTCGTATAGAAAGAAAAAGGATTTATCATGGATAAGATTTATCGTTCGGGTATCGGTTTTGACGTTCACAAGCTTGTGGAAGGCCGCAAGTGCATTATCGGCGGTGTAGATATCCCGTATGAGAAGGGCTTGCTAGGCCATAGCGATGCCGACGTGCTTTTGCATGCAATTAGCGATGCGCTGCTGGGTGCCGCTGGCCTCGGCGATATCGGCACGTACTTCCCGGATACGGACCCTGCATTCAAGGGGGCCGACAGCCTGGAGCTTTTGCGCAAGGTGGGCGAGGAGGTCAAGAAGGCCGGCTACGAGATTATCAACATCGACAGCATCGTGATGTGCGAACGCCCGAAGGTGAACCCGCACAAGGACGCCATGAAGGCAAATATCGCCCGAGTGCTCGGAATTGACGTAAAACAGGTTGGCATCAAGGGAACTACGACCGAAAAGCTCGGGTTTACGGGCAGGGGCGAGGGAATCGCCAGCCAGGCCGTTGCAATGGTCCGAAGTTTATAGTTTGTTTTGAATTTTTTGAATAAAAGACTATATTTAGGGTAGTCTCAAGAAAGGAGGAAAAACAATGAGAAAATGGCTTGCCGTATGTGCCGTATCTATTTTGGCACAGGTATCCTTTGCTGCATGGAACGGTACTGCGAAACTTCCGAAGGTTGTTTCGGGTGCCTACGAGATTACCTCTCCCGAAGAACTGATCGGGTTTCTGGATTCTATTGCCCCTGCAAATGGTGGCGATGAGAGCCTGCGGGCATACCTAAAGAACGATATTGTTTTTGGTGACGATACCACCAAGCTCTGCTCCAAGCGCTGGACCCGAAATGCGGACCAGAACTATTTTTCGGGCGTCTTTGACGGCAAGGGCCATACGGTTTACGGCCTGAATGCCGAAAAGGCTCTGTTCAAGAGCGTCGGGATGGGTGCGGGCGTGGTCCGCGACCTGAACATCGCGAACAGCTCCTTCGGTAGCGATTCCGCGTATGCGACTGCAGCGGTCACCGAATTCCAGCAAGGCATTGTCCAGAACGTGAACGTCATCAATACGAAGGTTGTTGCTGCGGGCAATGCGGGCGGTATCGCCGCAAGCCTCATCTCGTCGGAAGATGAACTTGTCGTGATACTCAACTGCAACGTCGTGGGAGGTTCCGTTACCGGTGGTATGTATGTGGGCGGCATCGTGGGCCAGCTTCTGGGCCGCGTGTATGGCTCGAACAATTCGGCGAAGGTTATTCTGGCCGGCAATGCGCAGGCGGATTCCATTCCGGCGTACATCGGCGGTATCGCGGGGAGTGCTGAAGTGCGGGATGGCTCCGTGCTGGAATCCTGCATTAACCGTGGCGATGTGGAAGTGTCCGGTTCGCGTTTCAGCGTGCGTGTCGGCGGCATCGCGGGCGATATTTCGGGTGGGGCAGAAAACCTGCAGAACTACGGGAACATTACTGCGGGTAGCTTGCCTTCGGCCAAGTTCAACTGGAGCACGAACGTGTCTCTTTGGCGGGTGGGTGGCATTGCGGGCCAGATAAGCCTGGATACCTACTACGCGACATCGGCATTGGATATGCTTAACGACGGGAAAATCGCTATTTCTGTGGAAACGAATATGCGGGGCAGCGTCTATGCGGGCGGCATTGCGGGTTCGCTGGTAAAGCCGAATGTGAGAAATACGCTGAACCGTGGCTCTATCGAGATTCGCAACAACACGGAAGAGGTCTCGGTGAATGCGGGCGGTTTTGCCGGCTGGGCTGAAATGCAAATTAATGAGAACGGTATCGCGAAGGTGAAAAACCGCGGAAGCATCTATGCCGAAGGAAATAAGGAGGTGCTTGTAGGTGGCCTGATTGGCTCGATGAGCGGGCTCAACAACATGAAGTTGCCGCAACTGCGCGAGTCGTTCAACTATGGCGACGTGACGGCTGTTTGCCCTGCAGATAATGGAACCGTGAAAGTGGGTGGCATACTCGCGATGATGCATAGGATGAATGTGAGCGATGTGTATAACCGCGGGAATGTCTTGTTGAAGGGGTATTGCAGTTACAGGTATGTGGGCGGTATCCTTGCGGATTTGGGTAACTACGGTGCCGACAGCATCGTGAATGCCTACAGTGCTGCTGCAAGTGTGAAGGGTGTTGAAACGGCTGGTGGGATTATAGGGGAGATGTACCAGGCAGAGCAAGCGTCCAATGTGTATTTCGATGGCTCGCTTGTAGATTTGAATGCCTATGGTTACGTGTACTCTAGTGAGAATACGTGCCCGCAATGCAAGAAGACTACTGCCGAACTGCAGAGCGACGAGATGCTCGCCACGCTCAACACGGTAAACGGCACTGAGGCCGATCGCCACCTGTGGGTGCGTCGTGGCGGGTATCCGGTGTTCACGTTCGATAGCGTGTATCTGAACGATTCCGTCTATTTCAACATGGACAAGTTCGTTCTCCCGCCGTCACGGGTCGAGAAAGATACGACCCTCTACACGATTTCTACCGCCGACGAGATGCGCGCCTTCCTGGAACTCGGGCGCATCTTGAGTACCAAGACCTACAAGGCGGAACTGGCGAACGATATCGTGATGGGCAAGGATTCCCTGCACCTCTCGATGCGCAAGATGTCTGTCGATTCTGTGGGCAAGTGCGTGTCGATGCAGTTCGACGGCAAGGGACATACGGTTTACGGCCTCGACATGGAACGCTCGATGTTCCATTGTCTCGACTCGAATTCGCTCGTGCAGAACTTTACGATTGCGAACAGCAGGTTCGGAAACGACTTGGGCTATTCTGCGGCTGGCGTTACTATCAAGAACAACGGCTGCGTGCGTAATGTGACGATCCGCAATAGCCTTGTCCGTGGCGACGACGCTGCGGCTGGGCTTGTGGTGCAGAACTTCAAGACTCTACTCAACCTCAAGAACGAGAACACTTCGGTGTATTCCAAGGGAGTCGCGGGTGGCATCGTCGGGTATTCCTACGAGGCGGTCGTTTCGGGCGCTAGCAATTCGGGCCTGGTGTCAGGGCGCGTCGCTGGTGGCGTCGTGGGTAGTGCGAACGGCTATGGCCGTGGCCCCAATATCATTTCCATGGCGTCTAATACGGGTGCCGTGCTCGTTTCGGCAGATACCATCGTGTTTGCGGGCGGCATTGTTGGCTATGCGATGCGCACGACGATGAGCGATAGTTACAATACCGGTTTGGTGCAGGGTTCCGTGGAGCGGGGCGACATTATGCTGGGTGGTATTGCCGGCTGGGCAGATTCCATCAATTCCGTCTCTCATGTGGGTAACTGGGGCCGCGTGCATGTGATTTCGGGCGAGCGCGCATATGCCGGCGGCATTGTGGGTCGCTTCAGCGGGCTGACGATCTCATCGGGCGGAACGCTTTACCACGCGGGTGGATTTATCGAGTCGTTCAACTACGGTCCGGTGCATGTGAAGTCCGTGTGGGATACCTCGTATGCGGGCGGCATCATCGGGTATGCGGCGAACCTTGTGCTCCAGGACGATTACAACAGGGCTATCGTGAAGAACGGGGGGAAGTCGTCGAATCGCTTTACGGGCGGTATGGTTGGTGGTGGCAAGTTTGTGACGATTTCTCGGGGCTACAGTTTCACCGATACTTTGTCGGGGAACAGCGTGGGTACGATTGCCTACGAGGTCGAAGGCGATGGGAATATCGTGAATAACCTCTACTACGGGAAGAACGAATGGAATGTTTCTCCGGCAGTCGTGAAACTTGCGGAAGGCGAATCCAATATCTTCGAGAACGTCGAAGAGAAAACATTTGAACAGATGAAGGGTGAACTCGAGTTCCTCAAGGAGGCGAATCATGGCCAGTGGGTATTCGGGAACTGCCTCCCGAGAATGAGTGCGGATACGACTACGGTTTGTGCCGTGCATGCGGTGGAGGACTTCTTTGAGAGTGGCTTTGCCGACAGCGTGGGTTATACCTTGGATGTCGTGTATGCAGGGAATCCCGACGACGATGGTGGTCTTACCCCCGTGCCCCCTAAGGTTGTTGAACCGAAGGTGGCGGCTCCGTTGCATGTCAGCGTTTCTGGCCGTGACATTACTGTTTCGGACCTGCAGTCGGGACATGCTGTGCTCGTACTCGACCTGAAGGGGCGCCTGGTGGCCTCGGCCCGCAGCCATGGTGGCATGGTGAACTTGTCTGTCCCGAGGGCAGGGCGTTACCTGGTACGTAGCGGCAAGTCTTCGCGCCTGGTAAACGTGCGGTAGTTTTATGATACAATGCGTTCCGCTTGCCTTGAGGAACGCTTGTTCTTTAGGCCGTCGATCCCAAAAAAATCATATGTAAACCCCGTCTTTACGGGGTTTATTTCTATATTTTACGCCAGCTTTACAAATAACAATTCACCGCCATGAGCCCGAACTAGCTGAAAGGCAGCGACGATGATCCGGTAGTGGCGCTCCATAGGAAGGTCCTATTATGGTTTGGATGGCGTTCAAAATGTTAGGGTGCTTGGCGCTCCTCATGTTCGGCATGAAGTCGATGAGTGAAGCCTTGCAGAAAATGGCGGGTCCGCAGCTCAGACATGTGCTCGGAACCATGACTACAAATCGTTTCACGGGTATGCTCACCGGCATGTTCGTTACAGCCTCGGTACAAAGTTCGACCGCCACCACGTTGATGACGGTCTCTTTTGTTAATGCTGGGCTTTTGACGCTCGTGCAGGCGATCTCGATTATCCTCGGCGCCCACATCGGTACCACAGTTACCGCGTGGATTATGAGCCTTGGGTTCTCGTTCAACATCGCGAACTTCGTCTATCCGGCGTTCTTCGTGGGCATCATTCTCGTGTACTTGAACAAGAAGCGTGTTCTGGGCGAATTCCTGTTCGGTGTAGGCTTCCTCTTCCTCGGCCTTACGACCCTCAAGGAGACGGGCTTCACTGTGGTGCAGGATCCGGCTGCAAGTGAATCCATCAGTGCCTTCTTTGCCCGCTTCAGTGAACCGAACTTCTTTAATTCTCTGTTCTTCTTGGTGATGGGTACGGTGCTTACGTTGTGCGTGCAGTCTTCTGCCGCCATCATGGCCATCACGATGATTCTTTGCTCTACTGGCGTGCTCCATATTGACCAGGGCATCATGCTTGTGCTTGGTGAAAACATCGGTACGACGATTACGGCGAACATCGTGGCGCTCTCCGCCAATACGCAGGCCCGTCGCGCAGCCCTCGCTCACTTCACCATCAACGTCATCGGCGTATGCTGGGTAATCATCGTTCTCAAGTGGTTCCTCGCGGCCGTTTGCCATGTGGTGGGTTTCGACCTCAACATTCACATGGGTGAACCGGGTTACGAGAAAAACCTCGCGAAGATTTCCGTGGTGCTTGCGACATTCCACTCCGCGTTCAACGTCTCCAACACGTTCCTCCAGATTTGGTTCATCAAGTTCATCGAGAAGTTCGTGTGCAAGGTCATCAAGCCCAAGAAGAGCGACGAGGAAGAGGATTCCCGCCTGCACTACATCAGCTCCGGCCTTATGGGTACGCCTGAACTTTCCCTGCTTGAAGCTCGCAAGGAAATCAGCCTGTTTGCTATCCGCACGAAGAAGATGTTCAACTTCTTGCCCGACCTGCTCGACATGAAGGACGAAAACGATTTCGTGAAGCTGTTTGCCCGTATCGAGAAATACGAAGGCATCAGCGACAACATGGAAATCGAAATTGCGAAGTACTTGAACCAGGTTTCTGAAGGCCGCCTTAGCCCCGAAAGTAAAACGCTTATTCAGTCCATGCTGAGGGAGATTTCTGAAATCGAAAGCATCGGCGACGCCTGCTACAACATGGCCCGCGCCATCAACCGCAAGTTCCGCAGCAAGGACGACTTTACCGAGGAACAGTACCAGCACATCAAGCATATCATGCACCTGTGTGACAAGGCGCTCACTCACATGATTGCCGTCATCGGCGACATCCCGCAGACAGATGCGAACCGTACGCAGAACATTGAGAACGAGATCAACGACTACCGCAAACTCCTCAAGGAGAAGAATGTCGCGGATATCGAATCCCAGAAGTACGGCTACCAGATGGGCGTGCACTACATGGATGTGGTGAACGACTGCGAGAAGCTTGGCGACTACGTGGTGAACGTTGTCGAAGCGCATGTTAATAAGAAATTCCCTGGGTAATTTGCTTATAAACTTCGCAATACGGCGTTATTCTCTCTTTTGCCGCACTATCTGTACGGTTTTTCATAACGTCACACCGAAGCCTTGCTTTGCAAGGCAAGTGTGTCCATTAGCTTTGTTTTCGCCGTACATGTGGTACGGCGTTTTTGCTGTAGTTTGTAAAATTCATGTAAAGCGCGTATAAAACCTTTGCGAAGCCGTTGTTTAAGGGATTGCATTGACGCTATTGACTTTTTATCTTGATATTGGGAAAATCCGCAAAATATGAATACGATTTACATTGTTGAAGACGATTCCGAAATCCGCGAGATGGAAGCCTATGCGCTCAAGAGTAGCGGTTTCGATGTGAACGCGTTCGAGTGCGGAAAAAGTATGGACGAGGCGGTGAAGGCCTGCGTGCCGGACCTGTTTATCCTCGACATCATGTTGCCGGGAGAAGACGGCCTCAGCATTTTAAAACGTCTCCGTGCGCAAGAAAGCACCAGGAGTGTTCCCGTCATCATGATTACCGCCAAGGGCTCTGAACTTGATAAGGTAAAGGGGCTCGATGCGGGGGCAGACGATTACATTGCAAAGCCCTTCGGAATTTTGGAACTTATTTCTCGCGTGAAGGCGTTGCTCCGCCGTTCGGGTGGCTTGAATGCCGAACTCGGGGAACAGAAGGCCGTGTCGCTCGGTGGCGTCATCATTGACGAGGGCAAGCGTGCCGTTACTGCCGCTGGCGAGAATGTGGAGTTGACCTACAAGGAATATGAACTTCTGAAACTTCTCGTATCGAACCCGGGGCTTGTCTTTTCTAGGCAACAGATTCTTGAAAAAATCTGGGGCATCGATTTCAAGATGGACACGCGGACGGTCGATATGCACATCAAGACCCTCCGACAAAAACTTGGGGCGTGCGGCGCGATTATTCAGACGGTACGCAATGTGGGGTACAAGGCGCAATGAAGAACCGCTTAAGATATAGCTTGATCTATATGGGGGTGATTGCGGCCCTGTGTGCGGTTTACTTTACAATGCGTGTTTTTGAAGGGGAGATGGCTGACCAGCTCAAGAGCCAGCTGCGTGAGAGCCTTCGCCTGATAGAGACTGCTTATGTCGGGGAAACTCTTGGTGACGAACCCCAGATGCTCGCGAGATTTGCAAGCAAGGATCTCCGTATAACGCTCATTGATTCGAAGGGCGGAATCCTTTACGATAGCGACGCCGAAGCGGTGAAGATGGAAAACCACAACGACCGCGAAGAGGTTATAGACGCATTTGCTAAAGGTGTCGGCGAAGACCTCCGCTATTCTTCTACCTTGCGGGCGAAGGTGTTCTACTTTGCCAAACGCCTGAATGACGGTAATGTGCTGCGCCTGGGAATGCGCCAGGCAAATTTGCAGCAGGTATTTTCCAAGACAATCCCGTATCTCATTGTCTTGCTTGCAGCCATTGTCGCTGCGTCTATCTTGATTGCGATTGGGCTTAGCAGGGCGTTCATCAGTCCGCTCCAGAAACTGGTGGACCAACTGGGTACACCCGAATTGATGAACATTGAAAACGTGTACAAGGAAATTGCACCCCTTGTCAATACCATTCGCAAACAGGACCTTGAGCTGCAATTGACCATTGAGCAGCTCTCGAACGAAAAGCAGAAGATCACGCACCTGAAGGACGAGTTCACGGCGAATGCCTCGCATGAGTTGAAGACGCCGTTGACCTCCATTTCGGGCTATGCGGAACTTATCGAGAACGACATGGCGAAACCGGAAGATGTCAAGGTATTCGCGGGCAAGATCCACAAGGAAGCACTTCGCCTGCAGTCTATTGCGAACGACATCATTACGCTTTCGAAACTGGATGGGCAACAGGGCGAACTGTTTGACCTTAACGAGAAGGTCAAGCTCTGGAACGTGGCCCACAGTTGTGTCGAAGACCTCAGTCTGAATGCGAACAAGAAATCCGTGCAGCTTGCGCTGGAAGGCGATAAGGCTGCGGAAATTCTGGGGAACTCGAAACTGCTTTATGAGATGGTCTTTAACTTAGTGGACAACTCCATTCGCTATACGGAACCCGGCGGCAAGGTCGCCGTGGTTGTAGAACCGGGCGCCATTGTGGTGAAGGATACCGGAATCGGGATTCCGGAAGAATGCCAGTCGCGCATTTTTGAACGCTTCTACCGCGTAGACAAAAGCCGTTCCAAGGAAACTGGCGGAACGGGGCTCGGGCTTGCGATCGTAAAGCATATAGCGGAAGTTCTCCACGCAACAATTCATCTGAATTCGACTGTAGGTTTGGGTACCGAAGTCAGGATAGGTTTTAAGGTATGATACTTGCAATTCTTAAAATGATTGGCTGCCTTGCGCTCCTCATGTTCGGCATGAAGACGATGAGTGAAGGCTTGCAAAAACTCACCGGTGGGCACCTCCGCGCAGTTCTTGGCACCATGACCAAGCATCGCCTGGGCGGGCTCCTTACGGGTACATTTGTTACGGCAGCAGTGCAGTCTTCGACGGCGACCACCGTCATGACGGTTAGTTTCGTTAACGCGGGCTTGCTTACTCTCTTGCAGGCCATTCCCGTTATCATGGGCGCGAACATCGGTACCACTGTTACGGCGTGGATCATGTCGATATTCGGATTCCAGTTCAACATGAGCACTTTCGTGTGGCCGTTCTTCGGACTCGGCATTGTGCTTTCGTATGTGCGCAAGAATAGCGTGAAGAGCTTCGGCGAATTTGTGTTCGGTTTCGCATTCATGTTCCTGGGCCTCACGACGCTTCGCGAAAATGCCGTGGCGATGGACCTCTCGCACAACCAGGCGGTCATCGACTTCTTCGCTTCTACCGGTGGCTGGGGCATTTTCAGTACGCTTTTGTTCCTGCTTTTGGGCGGCATCCTCACGATGTGCGTGCAGTCTTCTGCTGCCATCATGGCGATTACGCTTATCTTGTGCAGCAGCGGCGTGCTTCCGATTTATCAGGGCATCGCGCTTGTGATGGGCGAAAACATCGGCACCACAGTGACATCGAACCTCGCGGCACTCTCGGCGAGTACGCAGGCACGGCGCGCGGCACTTGCGCACATGCTCTTCAACGTGTTCGGCGTGGTGTGGGTGCTCATCATATTCCACCCGTTCGTGAACATGGTCTGCCATCTGGTGGGTTTTGACCCGAACTTTGTCCCGCAAACCGAAGAAGAAATTGCGCATGCGAGCATACGCGTGACCTACGCGCTTTCCGGCTTCCATACGGCGTTCAACATCTGCAACGTGCTGATCCTCATCTGGTTCATCAAGCCGATGGAAAAACTCATCTGCAAGATTATCCGCGAGAAGGTGGACCCCGAAGATTTCAGCATCAAGTTCATCAGCGGTGGTCTCATGAGTACCGCGGAACTCTCGCTGTTCGAGGCCCGCAAGGAAATCAACCTGTTTGCTGAACGCACTCTCAAGATGTTCCGCTTTGTGCCTGAACTTGTGAAATTGAAGGACGAGGGCGAGTTTGCGAAACTCTTTGCGCGCATCGAAAAGTACGAAGGCATCAGCGACAAGCTGGAAATGGAAATCGGCGAGTACTTGAACAAGGTGAGCGAAGGCCGCCTGAGCCCCGAAAGTAAGACCAAGCTGCAGTGCATGCTCAAGGAAATCTCCGAAATCGAGAGTATCGGCGACGCCTGCTACAACATGGCCCGCGTTCTCAATCGCAAGTTCAGGTGCGGCGAGGACTATACCGAGGAACAGTACAAGCGTATAGATTCCATGATTAAGCTCTGTGACCGCGCCATGGTCCAGATGATTGATGTCGTCGAGAATAAGCCCGAAGCCAACCCGAAGGCTGTCTTGGCGCTTGAATTTGAGATTAACGATTACCGCAAGATGCTCAAGGAACTGAATGTGAACGACCTGAATGCGCAGCGCTACAGCTACCAGATGGGCGTGCACTACATGGACTTGATTAACGACTGCGAGAAGCTGGGCGACTACGTGGTGAACGTGGTGGAGGCGCATGCCAACAAGAAGTTCTCCACCTAGTCCAATTCGCCTATAATCTTCGCGATACTGCATCACGCTCGCACTCGCCGTACTATTTGTACGGCTTCGGTTCGCATTCTTTGTTACTGAGACTCCGCGCTTTTAGCGCGGGAAATGGGCTTTGCCCATTGTTCGTCGAAGGATGTCGTAATCATATCTTGTC
>JBGUQN010000049.1:0-43574 GCA_045131085.1 Fibrobacter sp. | reverse complement strand
GGCACCGAACACCTTGTGGCGGCAGTGTTCCGAGTTGGCCTGCGCGAACATGTAGAGTTCCACGTCGGTCGGGTTGCGCTTGAGTTCAGTGAAGTTCTTCACCAGGTAGTCAATTTCGTCCGGAGAGAGCGCGAGGCCCATTTCCTTGTCGGCCTTCACGAGGGCGTCGCGGCCTTCGGTAAGCACCGGAATCACGTTCAGCGGACGCGGTTCTTCCTTGCTGAACAAGACTTCGAGCGAGGCGGTGTCGGCAAACACGGCCTGCGTCATACGATCGTGAATCTTGGCCGAGATCTTTTCGCGGGCACCGGCCGGAGCGGCACCTTCAAACTTCACGTAGTAGGCAATCGCGCGTTCGATGCGCTTGATGGCCGGGAGGCCGCAGATGTGGGCGATATCGGTAGCCTTGGAGCTCCACGGGCTGATGGTACCCGGACGCGGGCAGACAACGAAGAGTTCGCCTTCCAGCGCCTTGACTTCGCGCATCGGGCCGTAGTGGAGCACCTTTTCGAGCGTCACCTTTTCATCGGCGCTCAGGTCGGCGGACAGGTCCACCACATGGAGGAATTCGGCATAAACAGTAGCAACGGGAAGACCCGCGGCCTTGAAATCGGAAGAAAGTTTCTGGAGACGGAAATCCGACAGGGCCGGCGTACCACGAAGAATAAGCATTTTAACCTCGTTTAAATTTTACGAGGGTAAAGATAGAAATTTCCGGCCATTTCTAAAGGTATCAGGGCTCTATTTCACCAGTATGGCAATCGTAAATTCCATAGGAGTAAAAGGGCTTGCCCTCCTCGAACTTCTGGCCTTCGCGCTTTTTCTTCTCGAGGCCGGTCTTCAGGCGTTCCGCAATCTGCGCAATGACCTTCTCGGGAACAACCCCATCCACGCTGTTCTGTTTTCGATCCTGAGCACCTTGGTAGGTGACCGTGAAACGCCCCTTCTTGTACACGACCTCGAAAAAAACGCCCACCTTTTGAGAAAGGTACGCATCAATCGCCTTCCCTACGTAATTTCCTTCTTCCTTGCCCTCGGCATCCGCGACAACCCAGTTGGCGACCTGGTTCTCTCCAAACGAGAGCGTGTCGCCGTTCTTGTATTCCTTGACATAGTACATCTCATTGGCCAAGATTCCCTGGAATTTCGTCCCCGCACACCAGATAACCCTGACAAAGGCCATCTCCTTGGTACCGTTTTTGTCCTTAAGGTCTATCTGCACATACAAGGAACGGTTTTCGCGCACGTAGTCGCCAGCAATATACTTCTGCTTGACCGCAGGGAAAGACGCCTTGGCCTTTTCGATATAAGGATTGAGAAACTTCTGCAATTCGGGCGTCATGCCGGCAAACTGGTCCTCGACAGCATGGCCGCACACGCAAAGCGCCACAAGCCAAAAGAATATACGAAAGAGCTTAAACATAAAGATTCTCCTTACATTTATTCGAAATATATACAAAAAATACACGCTTCGATAGAAGCGGACTTTAATCGTTCTGCTTCAACAACTCTTCTTCATAAAATCTTATCGGGAATGTTGCAACTTCATCCGTATTTAATTTGGCTACTACACCCGAATTCATGTTCTGGAAATTCCAGCGACCTACCGCTTTCTGGACTTCTTCGTCAAAATCCGTATTGCCGGTAGTCGTTGAGTCGATTTGGACTTTTTGAACGGTGCCATCAGCATTGATATTCAACCTTAAAACAATTGTTCCACTAAAACTGGGATTCCTCTTTAAATGTTTATTATAAATATGACGCAATCCAAGAGTCCGCAGGCGAATGATCTTTAAAATCAGAGCTTTATCAGCATCAACGCCACCTGCCACACTCAATTCCTCATAAGTAGGGGCTTTTGCGACGCCCTTTGCCTTTTCCTTTATAAGTTTTTCGGAAAAATCTCTTTCTTGACCTAAGGGACAATCCCTGCAATCCCTGGCGACACCATAAAGCGTAGTCGTCCCATGCGTTGAAAGAATCCCCACCGACTTTAAAACACTGTCTATGGATGCTTTAAATACGCTATCCCTGCGCGCTTTTTCGGCATCTTCCTTTTTCACGTCCAAGGACTGTTCCGTTTTACCCTTTTCCTGCTCCAAGGTTTTATCCGCATTCTTATCGACTTCGGAACAACCCGCCCACAGCATCGCCGCAGCCAAGAGCACAAAATTATTCCAGCATTTTCCAAATAAACTAGCCATATTTTATATATAGAAAAAGTCCGACTCTTTCGAGCCGGACCTATAAATGTTTCACTCAATCGAGAAACGCAGAGAGCCTAGCGAGAGCAGGCGCCTTGACCGAAGGCGTACAAACGTACGACGAGAGTCAAGGCAACGCACTATCGCGACGGCTATATGCGTTTCTATCCGAGGGTAACCACTACTTTATGAGTACCACTGGTGAAAATCGGTGCAACATCTGCGTCAATCTTCTTGCCATCGACGATCATCTCGGCGACACCCTTGCAAACGTGCTTCGGGTTCTTCACTTCGATTTCGTAGGTAGCGCCGCGGAACTTGCGGGTCACCTTGAAGCCGGCCCATGCACTCGGGATGCAGGGGTTCACGATGAGGCCCTTGAAGCTGGCGCGGACACCGATGATGAACTGCGTGGCAGCCTGGTAGGTCCAGGAGCTGGTACCGGAGAGCCATGCGTTACGGCCCATACCGAACTGCTTGTGTTCGTCACCGAGGATGTTCTGCGGGTAGCAATACGGTTCAGATTCGAACTCGTCGAGCTTAACGTTCTTGGCAGCCGGGTTGATCTGGCTGTAGTACTGGAAAGCCTTGTCGCCACGGCCGAGGATGGTTTCGGCGATCATCACCCACGGGTTGGTGTGGAGGAAGATACCGCCGTTTTCCTTGGCTCCGGGAGGATAGGTGGAGATGCCACCCACGTTCGGGTCGAAGCCGCGGTAGCCCGGAGTAGAGCTCTTCACGCCGTTGGCGGTGTTGAGGAGCTTGTTCAGGCTGTCCATGCCCTGCACGGCGCGGTCACCGGTAGCGATACCGGAAATCACGGACCAGGACTGGCTATTGCAGTAAATCTTGCCGTACTTGGCCTTGTTGGTGCCGTAAGCGTTGCCCTGCTTGTCGAACCAGCGGACCCACCACTTGCCGTCCCAGGCGCTGTCATTGAAGGCCTTCTTGACGTCTTCGTACCAGCCCTTGTACATTTCGACAGACTTGGTGTCGCCGAGAGCTTCGCAGATGTCCATCATTTCGAGCAATGCCTTGGCATAGAGGCCCGTGTTGAAGGAGGATTCTGCACCGAGCGGCAGGTTCATGCAGTCGTTCCAGTCGGCGAAGCCGAGGAGCGGGAGGTTGTGCTTACCGAGGTGAGTACGAGTAAAGTTGAGAGAGCGCTTGAGGTGTTCGAGCACCGTGCCCTTTTCACGCTGGGCGCGCTTCTTGCCGGCTTCGTAGAACGGGATCTCTTCCTTGAGGAGGTCCATCTTGCCGGTTTCCTTGAGGTAGTTAGCAACCGTGAGGACAATCCACAGGTGGTCGTCACCGTACCAGTCAGCGTAAGCCGGATTGCCGTTTTCGTCGAGGACGCCCTTCTTTTCGCGGGAGTCACCGGCGTTCGCTTCGTTGCCGTTGTCTTCTTCGAGGGCAAGCGGAGCGTACTGGTGCATGGCGTTACCTTCGGGGCGCTGCACAGAGAGCAAATTCTTGGCGAGCTGGAGGGCTTCTTCCGGCATGTGGCTCATCACGCCCATCAAGTCCTGGCTGGAGTCACGGTAACCGATACCGCGGCTGGTGCCGTAGCCCAGCTGGTACAGGGACAGGTAGCGGCTCCAGTTCTTGGTGGTGTGGCACTGACGCGGGTTGTGAACGTTCACCATGGAGTTGAACGCAGCATCCGGAGTCTGCACCTGGATAGTAGCGAGGTAGTTTTCCCAGAACTTGGCGAGTTCGTCGAAAGCCTTGTCGACGTTCTTCAAGTCGCGGTACTTCTTGATAGCCTTGGCAGCGACCTTGAGGCTCTGTTCCTGACCGAGCTGGGTGCAAGTGCGGAAGGTCTTCTTCGCAGAAATCTTGCCGGCGTGGATCATGAGAGCGGCGATGTTGTCGCCACGGTCGCATTCGCTGTTGGAGAGTTCCTTGTTGCCGAGGCTGAGCGGAGCAGACCAGGAACCCATTTCGTTGGCGCCGAGGAACACGCGGCGGTCGCCGTCGAAGCTACCGACCTTGCAGTCAGCAGTAACGTAGTTCACGGCAAAGTCACGCTTCATGTAGGCATACTGTTCGAGCACTACGTGGCCGTCCTTTTCCCAGTGGCCCTTGAGGGTCATGGTCTGCGGGACCCAGTCGGCGTTCGTAAGCTGCTTTTCGGCTTCGAAGTGGCTGAATTCATAAACCGGGATAATGTCCACTTCCTTGGCTGCACCACCGAGGTTGGTGACCTGGATGTCCTGGAGGAGAGTGTTGGAGCCGGTCGGGACGAAAATCGTCACCTGGGTGCGGAGACCACAGCATTCGGCGATCCAGCGCATGTAAGAAAGACCCACGTGGCATTCCCACTTGTCCATCTTGGTGAGGGTGGGGACGACGAACGGAGAGAAAACCTTGTAGCCCTTGCCATCCTTGACGCGGATGTACACGGTGCTGGCCTTAAAGTCAGAGCAAGGCATCTGGGCGATGTACTTGGTGATACGGTTCAGGGCCGGGTCGCCCTTGCAAACCAGGGTACCGCCGGTAGTATCCACGATACCGCCGAAGTTCAATGTACCAACATAGTTGCACCACTTGATCGGGGTTGCCGGCGTGGTGAGCACGTATTCTTTCTTGGCGTCATCGAAATAGCCGTACTTTGCTGCAGCCTTAGCTGCAACCTTCTTGGCGGCCTTCGGGGCGCTCTTCTTGGTCTGTTTTGTAGCCATTTTGTCTCCGTAAGAGGGGGTTAAATTCAACGCGGTAAATATAGTTTTTTGTCGGCAGGCTTAGTTAACAGATTCCGGCTCGGAGGCCGGAATGACGTCATGGCGGACAAGGTCCGCCATCTAAGCTCTAATCCTTTTTTTGATTAAAATTCTCGAAATCGCGGTTGCCGAAGTTGATGTAGAAGTAGCCGTCGAGTTTCTTGTTGCGGATGGGGTCACGCAGGATGCCGATGGCGGCGCGCACGTACTTGAGTTCCACAAGGATGTGGTCGCGGCTCATGCAGTTGAGGAACGGACCTTCGGGGTAGAGCGTGGGGCGCGGTTCTTCGGCAATCATCTTCTCCAGGTTCTCGATTTCCTGCACGAGGCGGCGTTCATGGACCTCCAGCGTGCGGATGAGTTCCTTGTTCTCGGCGCCATAGAGGAAGGCAAAGCCGAGCGTACGCGGGTCGTCATTGAACCCGGTCAAGTGCTTGAGGACTTCCTTGCGCAGTACTTCCCTACCCTTTTCGGTAATATTGAAAACCATGCGTTCCGGGCGGTTTCCATCGCGTTCGGCACGCCCGACAATGCACTCGTTCTTTTCGAGTGTCGTAAGGCGGTTATATACGGTGGAAGTGCTCAGGTTTGCCCAACGGTCGAGTTCACGGTTGCTTATTTCCGTGATAATATCGTAGCCGCTGCGCTCCTTTTCCAGGATAAGGCCCAGAAGGACCAAGTCATAACGGTTCATGTGTACCTCTTTCTATTCCAACTTGGAATATACACAAAAAAACACTGCCGGAACGACTTTTTTTCAAAAAAAGTGGATTTTTTACGAATAGGTAAAAAAAGGCAAAAAACGCGCCTTATTCGGCGTCAGACTTCTTGCCGGAGAACTTGTTCACCACGTCCGGAACGATGTCCATGACCTTCGAAACGAGCGAACTGTCCTTGCTGATAGGCATAATGCGCACGTCGTCGCCCTTGATGACGAGGAAAGCCACCGGTTCAACCGAGGCCCCACCACCGGAGGCGGACGTGTCTCCCTTGCTCTGGTGACCACCGAAACCGAAGCCCACGGATACACGGCTCACGGGCACGACAGTGGACTCACCCGCCTGGATCGGTTTACCGATAACAGTCTCCGCCTGGGTGATGAAACGGAGCTTTTCCAAAAGAGTTTCTGCAAGTTTTTCAATAGCCATGACTTTAATATAACAAAAGAAAAAAGAAATAGTTAATAACGCGCTTCGAATACTCGGTCGGAGGCAACAAAGAACTTTCGTTCAAGGTCGGGCCAACTCAGGTACCCCCAGACCACCACCACACGCCCGCCCGCAAGCCTCGAAGCCATACCGTTCACGCCCTCGCCCGCATTGAAATAAACGACATCCACGTCGTAGGCAATTTCGGCAGGCTTGGCCTTGTTCAGCTGGGCGGCCCACGAAGCAAAGGCATCTTCTTCAACCTGTTCCCAGCTGCGGGCCACGTTCCACTGGAGGTTCGAGTTGCGGTAACTCTGCACAAGCACAGGGAAATACGACTTGACCCCGAGGAAGTTCCTCGTCTGGATGGACGTCTTGTTCGACTCACGGTGTTCAAAGGGCAAACTCAGGAATTCCTGCGGGAACCCGCCGTGATACCCCGGGAAACTGCGCACGTAATTTTCCAGGTCGGTACGTTCGTACCGGCGGAAGCTGTCGTGCGTGAAAATGAATATACGGGCGTCGGAACGTATACTTTGTTCAAGATTCGAACCGCGCAAGATCGGGATAATCCCCTGGAAGCGCCCGCTGTTGGTGTAATAGTCCATCGCGTAGACGTCGCTCTTGAATTCAAGGATGCATACGTCGAGCGTATCGTCCACCATCACCGGGTAGCGCAAGTCGATGCGCTTCACGAGGGCGGCAATATCCTGCGTCGAGGGGTGCTCGTCCACATGAACGCCTATCGGGCGCACATCCTTATATAGGATTTCGTGATAGTCCACCGGGCGTTCTTCTTCTTGCTTGCAGCCGCAAACCGCAAGCATCGCGACACTGAGGAGAACCAGGAATTTCTTTTGCAGGTGGAACATACGGTTAAAATTTAGCATAGACGCGTTCACTCCCTGCAAAGCGCATAGTCGCAGAACTCATAAAGCGGGCACTTCGCACAGCCTTCGGTCTTTTCGCGGCATATAAAATCCTCGCCCCCGATTTCGAGGAAGAACTGGAGCGCATGGGCGCTACGGTAGGGGCATTCCTTGCAAAGAGCCGCAAAATACGTATTGGCAAGAGCCTGCTTTTTTTCGGGCTCCATATCTGCAAAACCGGTATCGCGCGCAGGCCCGAGGATAGCCAGGAAGCGGCGCGCCCCCATCGTAAGCGGGAGCGGCGGCATGGTTCCGCGAGCCTTCCGCGGACCCGCCGGGCGGACATCGCGCCGGAATTCTATACCTAGCCCGAGGGGAGCGGGAGCAAGCAGGCGGTAGATGGCGGCACACGCTTTGGGGCGCACGCTCTTTTTGCCCATGAAGTAGATTTCGCCGAGGTCGCGCCACATTTCTTCGGGGGTGCGCTCACGGGCCCAGGCGGCAAGGTCCGGATGGCGGCGCGCGAACAGCCCCACACTCCAAAAAATTCCGGCGACATGTTCGAACAGGCTCCAGTTGCGGCTCCCGAAGGTACCGACAACGACCGCATTGATATCGGAAGCAGAAGGAACCGGAAGCGTCCAGAGGGCATCGTCCGGGAACTTCGCATAAAGAGCCTCTAGAAAGCGCTCCATTTCGGTATAGGACCTGTCCTGAAAAAGGGCCGTTCCGAGGAGCGTCCAGGCTATCTGGGCATTTAGGCTATTTGCGCGGCGGGAAACGGAAAGGACCGGGTCCGGGACATCGGCAAGTAAAGCGACGAATTCCTGCGAAGCCTTGTAGAGCGCAGGTTCATCCTGAACAAAACGCCGAACCGAAGTCATTTGCCTACAGGGCCTCGCCCACCTTCACGGCAGAGCCGAGGCGGTTCTTGAACAAGTCCGGATGGCGTTCGCGAATCTTCTTGTCCACGACGAGGATAACGGTACTGCCCATTTCGAAGCGTCCGAGTTCACCGCCCTTTTCGAACGTAACCTTTTCAGACGGCTTCCAGTCAAGGCGCTTGCAGTCCCTGGGGAGCTTGCCCGCATTCGTGAGCAGTTTGTCGCTATACACGACGCCGATACGGCCCACGTTTGTAGCGCCGACCTTCACCACGAGGATTTCGGAACCGTCTTCGAGGCGGATACGGCTCGTGAGGCGTTCATTAATGCAGAAAAGCCCTTCGACGCGTTCCACGCTACCCACATTGACCGGCCAGAGGGTGCCCGGGCAGTAGGCGGCATCCACGAGTTCACCCTTGACCGGGCTGTGGATGCGGTGGTAGTTGAACGGAGCGAGGTAAATCGTCGCAAACATGCCGCCCTCAAAGCGCTTCGCCATTTCTTCATCACGGAGCAAATCCTTGAGTGTATAAGTCTTCCCCTTCGCCTGGATGAGTTCCTGCTTTTCGTCAAAGGTTCCCGTCTGCGAAAGCACGCCGTCGACCGGGCTCACGATTTCGGTATCGGCCACAGGGCGCATGCCGGGCTTGAGCCTGCGGATGAAGAGTTCCCCGATATTGCGGTAATGCTTGAGCGGGAATTCCGATTCGTCCATGTTGAGTTTGTAGTAGGCGGCAAAGGCGTTCCGTGCGATTTTCGAGATAAACGGAATGCGAAGGCGCACGAAGATACCGAAAATACGGCTAGCCGCATTCTTCGGCAGGAGTTTCATAAAAACGTAGAAGGGAGTGTTCATAAGGGGTATTGGGGGTTAATGGCTTTCGAGTTTTGTAATATCCGTGCTGAACATTTTCCAGAGGCGCGGGGCGAACGGAACGGACCATTCCTTCTCGGGAGCGACTCTGCTTGTCGTCGAAGCAGTAAATTCAGAATACGTGAGGAACACGAGTTCGCCGTAGCGCGCATCCCAGAGGCTCCATGCAATTTTCCATGTGTAGCCGCCGCTACGCCCCAGATCGGGGTCCATCGCGACTTCCAGTACCAGCGGGAGCGACAGGTAGCGAACCTCGTACCGCGAGGCAATGCCGGCCAGCAGGTCCTTCAATTTTGCGGGAACTTCGCGCGAAAATGCCTGCTCAATGCCGTCGCGTTCTACCCACGGGGAAAAATCCGCAAGTTTCTTGCCATCGGCAAAAACAGAATTCAAAAGCTTTACCGACAGCGAATCGATATAAAGGGAATCGGCATCCGGAAGGCGCATGCCGGGGAGCATCAGTTCGCGCTTCATTTTCGGGAAGGCCTTCACAAAGAGGGAATCTTCCACATGCGCAAGGTCAAAATCCAGGGCGTCCGCACTGAAACTGTGGCACATTTTGCACACTTCGGGGCGAATCGCCTTCACGCGGAGCGTCGGGAACACGCCCACCACCGCAGAGGAATCTATGCGGGAATACGCCTTCGCGTTCCACTCGCGGTAGAACTTCTCGTCGGTGATTTTCAGTTCGATTTCACCGCGGGCGCCACATTCTTCGCACGGGGCATCGCGCATGCCGGAATCGCCAGCGGAATCGCCGCCACGGGCATCATCACGCAGGCCTGCGCAGCCCGCAAGATAAATGCAGAAAAGGCCCGCAAGTACAACCGCACCTGCAAACTGGCTAAATCTCTTTTGCGATAAAAGCATACTCGCAATATAGCAAACGTCAGTCGAGCATTATGGTGAAGGGGCCGTCATTCACGAGGCTAACCTTCATATCGGCGCCAAAACGGCCCGTTTCCACAACCGAGACTTCTTTTTGGCATTCGGCGATGATGTATTCGTACAGTTCGTTTGCAAGCGTGGGGTTCCCGGCGCCGTTGAACGTCGGGCGGTTTCCCTTGTGGCAATCGGCATACAGCGTGAACTGCGAAACCAGCAAAAGAGCGCCGCCCACATCCTTGATGGAAAGGTTCGTCTTGCCATTTTCGTCGGCAAAGATGCGGAGTGCAAGCATCTTTCTAATAAAGCGGTCGGCGACTTCGCGCGTATCGCCTTCCCCCACGCCAATCAAGACCAAATAGCCCTTCCCTATTTTACCGACAGTTTCGCCTGCGATATCAACCGCGGCTTCTGTAACACGCTGAATCAAAAACTTCATCAATGCACCTTAATTTCTTTTGTTACTTTATTTTCAAGCGTTCGCAAAATACTTCTTGATGACCCTCGGGTTTTCCGAAACCGTCAGGCACAGCCGCAAGAGCACTGCCGCCTTCTGCGGGGCAAGCGTGCCCGCACATATCCGCCCGGGAGCAAGCGCCTCGTTAAGCGTAACAACCCCGTGGTTCGTCCGGCTGGCAATGACCACCGGGATATCGATGGCCTCCAGCGCCTTCGCCCACGCCAGGCTGAACTCGCCCGAGCCCGCCCCCGCAATCACGAGGCCATCGGACACGCATGCGGCATATTCAAGTACCTTCGGGTTTGCATCTACGCTAAAATACACCACGTTCACCCGCGGGAGGCTTTCCAGTTTCGAAACGTCGAAGAAGTTCTTCTCCCTCGGGGCATCAAAGCGGGAGCCCTCGCCAGGAGCATTCACCCCCATGGCATTGAGCGCGCTGGCGCTGCACTTCTGCACGTTGCGCGCATCGAAAAGTTCGCCCGCAAAATAGACCCAAACGAAGTTCTCGGGCGGGTCGTCATCGACGGCAAAACCCGCAGCCACACGCACTGCACCTAGCAAATTCGCAGGCCCGTCCGGGTTCTTCGCCGTAGAGGGCTTCATCGATCCCGTAAATATAACGGGCTTTTCGCACTTCACCGTAAGGCTCAAGAAATACGCCGTCTCGTCCATCGTGTCGGTGCCGTGCGTAATTACGATTCCGTCCACCGATTCATCTTCTTGCAGCTTTTTCACGTGGTTCACAAGCGCAATCCAGATGCGGTCCGTAATGTCGTCGGAATTGATATTGCAAACCTCTTCCACCGAAACGTCGGCATATTCCGCAAGCTCAGGCACGGATGCCACGAGATCTGCGCCAGGAACCTGGCCGGAAACATATCCCGTATCCTTGCCACTTTCGCCTACGCCGGCAATAGTCCCGCCGGTAGTCAGCACCACAATTCTCTTTTTCGCCATCACTTCACCTCGTCTAGCAGCTGCGACGTCTTGACCCCATAAAACTTTTTGAGAGCATCGTCCGTTTCCATATCGCGCAGGCTCTGTATAAATTCCCTGAAATGCACAAAACTCGGATTTCTCGCCAGCAGGCGTTCCACCATTTTCTGCGAATACCAGTACAAGAGCAGTGCCTTGTCTTCGGAAGGCTCCTTCACAAAAGGCTCCGTCAGCGACTGTAGCGACGGGGCCGCCCCCGCGGGGCGCGGATTGTTTGTGCGGGAGCCATCCACCACCTGCGCAATCCCCTCGTTAATCCAGAGCGCCACCTTGGCACGCGTCATGGAACGCACAAAGGAATGCGTGAGTTCATGGAAAAGTACGGGGCGGTAGACCTCCCGGTATTGCATCATCTCTACGGGCACACGGAGCTTGCCGTCGAACACGGCGGCCACCCATTCCGGCCGAGGCCCCACTCCCTGGTATTCGCTTGACTTGTGCAGCACAAGGCTCATCTTGTTCTCGGGCCTAAAATCAAACAAAGTGCAAAGGGAATCGTAGGCGACCTCCAGTACAGCCAAGGCCTCCATCACGTCGCTTTTTGAGGGACGCCCCTCGAATTCCACACGAAAATGCATGGAACGCTCGACACCCAGTTCAGCTATCTCGCGCAACAACTGTGCCGACTTCTTTTTCAGGTAATCCAGGTCAGCGCTAGAGTACCCCAGCGTATCGATATGGGCTATACAGTCATCGTAGCGTTCCTGCTCAAAAAGAATGCCCGCCAGGTGCAGTTGCAAGTTCGTATCGTGAGGAGCATCACACAATAGCTCGCGGATAGCCATTTCAGCACACTTCCAATCCGCCGATTCCAGGCATTCCGAAGCCTCCGCCACAAGTGCCTCATGCCTTTTAAATTCGGCCATTTCGGCATTTTTCGCGACAAAAAGTTTCACCCCGAGGGCGACTAGAATCATTGACAAAAAGGTAATGATTAAATTTCTCATAGGCTCAAAACGGACTCCCCCAAATTATATATTTTTTTACAAATAATGGGGCAAGCCAAATGCCAAGTATCTACGATTATACAGACTACCGAGATATTATCCGAGATTTCTATCTCGAGAAGAAAAAGAAGAACGCCAAGTACTCGTACAGCGTTCTTGGGATGGCTATCGGCCTAAATGCGAGCCATGTGTTCTGCATTGTCGAAAAGAAGCGCAACCTCCCCGTGCGTTGCGTCCCCGCCATCAAGAAGGTGCTCGGCCTCACCGGCCGCGCCGCCCGTTACTTTGACCTCCTGCTTGCCGCCTCCCGTACCAAATCCGAAAAGACCCGCGAAGAAATCCTTGCCAAAGCTGTCCTTTTACGCGATGTGAAAAAACATGTCCTCCAGGATAAAGAAATCAAGTACCTGAGCGACTGGTGGACCCCCGTCATCAGGGCCCTCATCGAGGTAAACCAGGGGAAAGTCGACATAAAGACCATTGCGGAATGGCTCGAACCCGCCATAGGCGAAGAAAAAGTCCAGGAAAGCGTCGATTTGCTCAAGGATTTGGGATTTATTCAAGATTTAGGCAACGGACGCGTAAAAATCGCCGATTCCCACATCAACATCTCCGGCGAAGAGCGCGCACAGGCAATTAGGGCATTCCAAGCTGCAGTAATGCAAATTGGAGCCCGTTCTTTACAAACAATTGCACCGGAAGACCGAGATATTTCTACACTTACAATGGCTGTAGACCAACAAGGCTTTGAAGAAATCAAGAGTATGATACAGGAATTCCGGAAAGACGTCCAGATCCGAGTAGACAAGTGCGGGAAGCCCACGCGCGTCCTGCAGATGAATCTTGCCTTGTTCCCCGTGGCGTTCAATAAGAAGATTTCGAAATGATGAAGACCCTGTTCAAAATATTTCCGGTCATTCCGATGATCTTCTTCGGCGCATGTACGAATTCCGACATGGCCGGTGGAACTACGGAAACGGAAAACGCCATTGCGAAGGAAGAGGCGGCATACGTCTCTATCCAGGTCTATAGTGGCAAGAATCCAGCAAAGGCTTCGTACAGGGTGCTTCCGAGCTGGTATGTTACCGATTCTACGGGCAACGTAAACACCGCCGACTTCACATACGTCGGCGAAACGGACAGCCTCGGGAAAATCCTTATCGATAACCACAAGGAAGGCTCTTACACCATACAGATAGAACAGGGTGATTCCGCCCTAGTCTACCAGTACACCATCAACAGCCTCAAGAAGAAGTTCTCTGTTTCGAAGGCAACCCTCCAGAAGAAGGGCGCCATCAATGGCTGGCTCTCGCTGCCCGAAAACGCCAAGTACGCCTGGGTGAACATCGAAGGTATCGGGCGCGTCGTAAAGACAGACTCCCTCGGGTTCTTCAAGGCCCATTCGCTCCCTGTAGGCCAGCTTTCCATCAAGTCCTGGGGCAGCGACAACGTCGAATGCATCGGCGAAGCATACGTCGATATTCCTGCAGGCGAAACACTGCATGTCGGGCACGTTCTCGCCCCGAGCAAGTTCGGAATTATACGTTCCATCAGCTTCAAGCCGACAGACCTGGTTTCTGACTGGATGCGTCCGTTGCAGGCTCCGTACGTCCTCACGCTCAGGTTGGATTCCACGAACTTCGACTTCTCGAAGGCCCGTGAAGACGGCAGCGACCTCCAGCTTTTCGCAAGCAACGGCGCTCGAGTTCCGATGGTCATCGACAGCTGGGAAACAGACATCAAGAGCGCCTCCATCAATATCAGGCTCGAAAAGCTCTCCGACACGCTCAACACGTGGACGCTTGAATACGGCGACCCCGATGCTGTCGCCCCCGAAAAGGTGAACGTGTGGAAGGGCATCAGCGATTCCCTGTGGTACGAGCTCAACACCATCGAAATATTCAACTTCGAAAGCGGAAGCCCCCACAGCGACCTGCCCTCACCGCTCAAGAGGGATTCCTGGTACGCCCAAGTCCACAAGACGGACACGCTGACCGATTCCGTAACCACGTCTTACATTTCGTCTGCCACAATCATCGAAGCGAACAACTGGCTCGGCAAGGTGATGCACATTGATTACAAGGTCGAGTACCCCGACATCGTAGTGTTCGGCACGCGCCTCACCCGCCATCCGCACGACTGGAGCCGTATGGACTCGCTGGTCGTCTGGATGAAGACTGACGGAGACTTTGAGATTATCCTTGAAACGCTCGACGAAGATGTAAACTACAAGGCATCTTACAAGGGCAAGGGCAAGGGGCTTTCCGACTGGAACCGCCTCATGGTAAAGCCGGAAGACTTCACCTACAAGATCCGCGATTACCACGGATGGGAATTCGTCCGCAACAAGATTACGACGTTCACGGTATTCACCTACAACAGTAGCGAACTCTGGATTGACAACGTCAGGGTCTACGGTGTGAACCGCGACGACCTAAAATAAGGCAAACGCCCAAGACAGCATATAAAAAGACCGGTCGCAACATTGCGCGACCGGTCTTTCTAATGGGAGTCGTCTGGGGCTGAACTCCAAAGTTGCCGTATCTCCAACCCAGATTTCACCAGCAACAATGTTTGCCAATCCCACACTCGAGAAAAGGCTGTTGTCCGAGTTCAATACCCAAACGGCTAAATATCACAATCCCACGCCTTTAAACTAAGTTCTTCAGCACTTTTTTTGACAGTTGCGCATTTTTTATCATTTACAAAATGTAAAGGAAGCGCGATTTTCTTTGAATTGAGCGGCTCTGTAAAGTTTTTATGCAACAGTATTTTTCTACCTTTACCGCCGAAAACAGAAGCGCAATCCACTTGCGCAATAAACGGAGATTATCATGGGTTTTAAATGCGGTATCGTAGGCCTCCCGAACGTAGGCAAGAGCACCATCTTCAACGCAATTACCAACGCAGGCGCAGAAGCAGCCAACTACCCGTTCTGCACAATCGACCCGAACGTGGGCATGGTGAGCGTCCCTGATAGCCGCCTCGACGAACTGGTGAAGGTATACAACCCGAAATCCATCGTCCCCGCCGTTACCGAATTCGTGGACATCGCCGGACTCGTGAAGGGAGCCAGCAAGGGCGAAGGCCTCGGCAACCAGTTCCTCACCCACATCCGTGAATGCGAAGCCATCATGGAAGTCGTGCGCTGCTTCGACGACGAGAACGTCATCCACGTGAGCGGCACCGTCGACCCCGTCCGCGACGTGGAAGTCATTGAAACCGAACTCATCTTGAAGGACCTCGATACCGTCGAGAAACGCCTCGCCACAGAAGCGAAGGGTGCCCGTACCGGAAACGCCGAAGCGAAGGCCCGCCTCGCCGCCTGCGAACTTTTGAAGAAGACCATGGAAGAGGGCAAGGCCGCCCGCACCGTGATGAACGACAGCGAAGAAATGGAAGGCATCGTAAAAGACCTCGCCCTCCTGACCGCAAAGCCGCTCTTCTACTGCGCCAACGTGAAGGAAGACGATATCCTCACGGGCAACGCCTACGTAGACCAGCTCAAGGAATACGCCGCCAAGAACGGTCACGAAGTCATTGTCATCAGCGGCAAGATCGAAGAGGAACTCTCCTCCATGGAACCTGCCGACAAGGCTGAATTCCTCAAGGAACTCGGCATGAAGGAATCGGGCCTCGACGCCGTGGTGCGCAAGGGCTACGAAATCCTCGGCCTGCGTACATTCTTCACTGCCGGCGAAAAGGAATGCCGCGCCTGGACGTTCCATGCAGGTTTCAAGGCCCCGCAGTGCGCCGGCGTCATCCACACGGACTTCGAACGCGGGTTCATCCGCGCCGAAACGCTCAGCTATGCCGACTTCATGAAGCACGGCAGCTGGAACGCCGCGAAGGAAGCCGGCCTCGTCCGCACCGAAGGCAAGGAATACCTCGTGCAGGACGGCGACATCATGTACTTCCTGTTCAACGTGTAATATACAAGAGAAAGTTTAAAACCACGGGCACGTCGCTCGCGGTTTTTCTTTTTTGCAAATCGACTCTACCGATTGTTTATCGTTTATCGCGCCGACAGGCGCCCACGAAGAAACTTGTTTCGAGTGTCAGGTGGGTCTTAGGGAGGGCAGAGCCTTCCCTAGTCTTTTATTGCGTCGGCTTTCTTTGCGGCGCGCTTCGCCTTGATTTCCACAAGAATCGGGCGGGCAATCGCAGCAATGTTCATCGCCGTCCCGATTAAAATCAGGGCCGTTGCAGCATATATGCCGTAACTCGGGTCCACCGACAAGACCTGCATACCCATGCTACCGCACAGCTGCGCCATCTTGGATAGGAACGCCCATAGCGAAGTCATCGCGAGGATTCCAAGTGCCAGAGAGCCAAGCGGCGATATCCAGGCAAATACAGCGGCAAGCACGAGGGCGGCAACAATCCCGAACAGGACCGGAACCGCATTCATTTTCGGGAACTCCGGAATGAACGCGCGGAACTTGTCCAGCGACTTCGGGTTGTCCTTTTCCATCTTCAAGAGGTAACCCTTCGCGGGCTCCTTGAGGGTTTCGCGCAAGTCCATGCCCGTCGCAAGTTCATAGAACGAGGGTTCGGCAATGACCTTCTCGGCACAGGAAACATTCATCAACGGCAGGAACAGCGCGATAAGTGCAAGCAAATACGGCGCCGAAATAAACCTGCGGAAAAACTTGAAACGACTGTCCTGCTTCAATTCTTCAGAAGCGGACTGCAAAGACGTCTGCTCGGGCATCAGCGATCCTCAAACATTTTTCTCGGGAACACACAACGGAAACCGATGGCATCGGACCAGTAGCGCGGATCCTCGTCATCGTTTTTCGTCAAATTAAGTACAGATTCCTTGTCTTTCCAGGAACCGCCCTTGTAAACCTTGGAGTAACCCATCAAGGCTCCGGACGGATTGGAAGATTCAACCCAGAACGAGAACATGAAGTACTTGTCGGCAGTCCATTCTGCAACGTTACCCGACATGTCGTACATGCCCCATGCATTCGGCTTCTTGGTTGCGACCATATGCGGGCCATAGGCATCGCTCTTACGGCCATACTTGTAGGAATTTTCGCGGTAAACGGCGTAGTCGCCTACGGTAGCTTTAGCATCAAGATTCCAGATAGCGCCATCGTTGTTATCGGCGCGGCCGGCAAATTCCCACTGGGCTTCCGTCGGCAAGTCACCGCCCATCAGCTGGCAGGCGGCACGGGCGTTATCCCAGGTAATGTTGTGAACCGGCTTGGCAGGGTTCTTGAAAGAAGAACGGTCCTTGATGCGCTTCAAGGTGTCGGCCTGGGCAAGCATCCACTGGTCGAACATTCCCTGAGTCACTTCGGTCGTCATGATGGCGAACGGAGACATACGAACAACACGCCCGCGGTAACGGAACGAACCGGAATCGATAAGCGCGACACCGCCGAAATTCTTGTCCTGGATAATACGCGGAACGTTCATCTTGTCGAATTCCGGCAAGACGATATCCTTCGCATCGGGATTTTCCATCGTGGATTCTGCGGCAGCCTTGGCCTTAGCCTCGGCAGAAGCCTGCTGCTGCAGTTCGATATCTTCGGCATCGTAATGGTTCAACCATTCTTGCACCTCAGGTTCGTTTACGATGTAGTCCGGCAGAATAAAGTCGCCAAGCCCCGCAAGCGAATGCCCCTGATATTCAAATTCAATACGGGTGAAACGGTAATGGTGACGGCCAGTAACAACGTCTTCCTTGCGAATCCACACGGGCTTGTTCTGCTTGATGGTGAGAATCACCGTGATTTCGCGCCCATGCTGCGTAAAGAATTTGAAGAGGCTATCGGCGCTCATGTCCTTCGCCGTACCTTCCCATTCAACCTCGACACGATCCTTGTCGCGGCCAAACTTGAACTTCACGGCCTTGATGGCTGCCGCAGAAGAATCCTCGCCAGGAGCCACCTTCTCACGGACGGCGCTGAATGCGGACGGGACCAAGGCTACACGCACCGGAAGGGCCTGCAGGCTATCGAACTTGTTATTGAAAGCCGCGTTCACTTCGGGCACGCCTTTCATCTTGGAATTCATCCAGTCGCTCTTGGCCTTGATGCGCTTGTTTTCGAAGGCAGACTTGTAATCACCATAGACCGGGTCATCGTCAAGCAAGCCAACCGATTCGGCAGTTTTCATCTTCGGGTAAATTTCCCCGAACACGTTCGTGTCGACGAGCGCAACACCCTTCTGCAATTCGGCAATAAACTTGTCGTAGAGGATTTCCGTTTCTTCAAGGTTCCTGGCCGTATTGACATCCTTCACAGAAATAGAGATTTCGGGCTTGTCATTGGAAGACGTATCGAGCGCAGGGAGTTTCGGGCTCATCACGAGCCTGCCACCCGACGAAACGGCGCCAATATCAACGACTGGCAAAGAACCCGGCGCAGAGAACGAGAACACGTATGCACCGGCCTTGAGCGGATAAACCTGATTCGGCAACTTCTCGAGCGGATCATCGGTAAAGACAGCACTAATATTCTTGTCGGTCTTGAATACAACTACACCAGGGAGTTCCGTTTCGTTCAAGACTTGCCAACGGCCATTCTTGATAAAGAACAACTTAGGGACACGGGGGGAATACATGTAATTCCTATCAAAGTAAATGTCGGGCTCATCCTGGAACGCCTTCATGTTATGCGTCGCGTAAAAACGCATCTGTGCCACCTCGTAAGATTTCAGGCGGGCAGCTTCAAGGCTAAAAGCATGCAACTTTTTATAGTTCGCAAAATTGATTTGCCCCTGAATCCACTGGTATTCCTTGGGGGCCTTCTTATGGCGCCAATACAAATTATTCGGCTTAAGCGGGAAAACCGGCTTCTGGGAAACCATCGCGGCCCCCTTCGCCTCAATAGCCATATTCACAATGGGATCCACCACGCTTCCAGCCGTAAACTGGTTCGGTGCTACCTTGAAGTTCTTGTCGGGGTCGGCGGCAAAAACAAGCGCCGGAACCAACAGTAAAAGGGGCAACAAACGGGTAAAAGACATATTATCTCCTGTGAATTTCTTTCGGTTATAAGGAAGCCTAAAAAACGTCACCTTTTAAAGATAATATCTTCACAAAGTCTTTATGCTCGTGATATTGCCAAAATTCAGTCGTTTTTACCCATTTTGAGCAAGTATCCGCCTTCGCTACCACCGACAGGACCGAGTTCAACTTTCCAGTCGGCAAGGCGGATGATATCGGGATGATGTTCGATAACAATGACCGTATCGCCGCGTGCAGAAAGCCTGCGGAGCTGATTCCAGAGCGTCTGAATATCCTTCAGGTGCAACCCCGTTGTCGGTTCATCGAGCAGGTAAACCATTTCGGTCGCCGGGCGCTTGGCAAGTTCTGCCGCCAATTTGAGGCGCTGCGATTCTCCACCGCTAAGAGTCGTCACGGGTTGCCCGAGTTTCACGTACGGGAGGCCCACATCGCGCAGGCTTTCTAGTTTCGGAAGGATTTTCGGCTGGTCCTTGAAGAATTCGCAGGCTTCAGCAACACGCATGTCGAGCACATCGGCGATATTCTTGCCCTTGAAGGTAACGGTAAGCGTTTCCTGGTTGTAGCGCTTGCCACCACAGACTTCGCAAGGTTCCCAGATATCCGAAAGGAAGTGCATTTCCACCGAGATGGCGCCACGGCCTTCGCAGGCCTCGCAGCGGCCGCGAGCCAAGTTGTAGCTGAAGCGGCCGTAATCGAAGCCCTTGATTTTGGATTGCGGCAACTTGGCGAAGAGGCGACGGATATCGTCGAGCACGCCGGTGAAGCTGGCGGGCGTGCTGCGGGGCGTACCCGAAATCGGGCTCTGGTCTACCAGCAAGACTTCGCCGGACTTTTTCTTGCGGCCACGGGCCTGGAACTTTTTCTGCAGGCGCGGGTAAACTTCGTCCATGACCATGGAACTCTTGCCCGAGCCCGACACGCCGCAGACCACGCTGATGGCGCCCTTCGGGAACTTTACAGACAAATTCTTCAAGTTGTTGTGCTTGAGCTTTTCGAACTCGTAGAATTCAGTAGAATCCGTGATGGCAACCGGAGCAATCTCGTTTGCCATCGGGATAGTGTGCGTGAGGTACTTGACCGTCTCGCTGCGCGGGAACTGCTGGAGCGCATAAGGCTTAGAAAGCTGCGCAGGCGTACCCTCGGCGACGACTTCCCCACCGAACTCGCCCGCCGCCGGGCCCATATCGATAATATGGTCGGCAGCCTGCATCATCTTCATGTCGTGTTCCACCACCACAAGCGTATTGCCGAGGTCGCGCAGGCGGTATAGCGTATCGAGCAACATGGCCGTATCGCTTTCGTGCAGGCCCACCGTGGGCTCGTCAAGCACGTAGAGCACGCCTTCGAGGCCACTACCGATCTGACTTGCAAGGCGGATTCTCTGGGATTCGCCACCGCTAAGCGTGTCGCCGGCGCGGTCAAGGCCGATATAGCCGAGGCCCACACTCTTGAGGAAGTTCAAACGGCCGACAATTTCACGGAGCAAGGGTTCGGCGATAGTCTTCTTGCCTTCGGCGTTCTTATCGCCGTCAAAATTCACTTGACTGAACCATTCGAGCGCCTCAGAAATGCTCATGTGGTTCACATCCATGATGTTCTTGCCACAGATGCGTACCGCGAGGTACTCGGGCTTGAGGCGTTCGCCATGGCAATCCGGGCAAACATGGCCATCGTAATCGTGACCGAGGCCAAGACAACTTTCGCAGGCACCCCAGTGCGTGTTGAAACTGAAATACTTCGGGTTGAGCGCCGCATCCATGTACCAGCCACAATCCGGGCAGCCAGGCTTCTCGGAACAGGCGATGCGATTACCGCTCTCATTTTCCACGTAAAGGATTCCGTTGCCGTCGCGGTAGGCGCGTTCAAAGGCATCCACAAGGCGGGCACGGGATTCTTCTTTCACCGTTACCGTATCGACGACGGCGAGCAACTGCTTTTCACGAGTCGGGATTTTCGGTAGCGGGAGTTCTACGAGTTTGTTACCGAAATAAACCTTGCGGTAACCCTTCTCCGTAAGGATTTTCGAAAGCTTCAGCACGTCCTTGATTTCGAACGGGGCAAGAACAGTCACCTTCTTGTTCAGGTCGCGCTCGAAGGCATGCTGCATCAGATCACCCGCGCTGTACGAAGCCACGGGCTTTCCGCATTTCAAGCAATGCGGGGTCCCGACCCTCGCCCAGAAAATGCGGAAGTAGTCATAGATTTCGGTGAGGGTCGCGACCGTACTGCGCGGGCTCTTGCTCGCACTCTTCTGGTCAATCGCAATCGCAGGTGCCAAACCCGAAATGGAATCGATGCTCCCGTGGTCGGGGCGACCGAGGAAGCGGCGAGCATACGTGCTCAACGTTTCGACAAAGCGGCGCTGGCCTTCGCTAAAGAGCGTATGGAACGCGAGGCTCGACTTGCCGGAACCCGAAACACCCGTAACTACCGTGAGCTTGTGGCGCGGAATCGTCACGTCAATGTTCTTGAGGTTATGCTTGCGCGCGCCATGCACCTCGATATCGAGCGACAAATCTTCGCCGCCCTTGAGCGTGCGATCAAAATGATGGTTTTCGCCATGCTTTTTCGCAAGCACCGGCGCGAGGTAGCGGCCAGTCTCGGACTTTTTGCTCTTCGCAATCTGTTCGGGCGTTCCCGTTGCAATGACTTTACCGCCGTGAATGCCTGCATCTGGGCCCAAGTCGATAATCCAGTCGGCGCACTTGATCACATCCAGGTTGTGTTCGATAATCACCACGCTGTTGCCGAGACTGCGCAAGCGGTTCAGGCAATCCATCAGCCTGCGGATATCTTCGAAGTGCAAGCCCGTCGTCGGCTCGTCGAGCAGGTAAAGCGTCTTGCCGGTACCCGGGCGGCGCAGTTCGGAGGCAATCTTGATTCTCTGCGCCTCTCCCCCGCTCAATGTCGTTGAAGGCTGGCCCAGAGTGAGGTAGCCGAGGCCCACTTCCACGAGCAGGTTCAGCGGCTGCGCAATCTTCGGGATGTCCTTGAAGAATTCCGCCGCATCGGCGATGCTCATGTCGAGAATTTCGGAAACGTTCTTGCCCTTGAAATAAACTTCGCGCGTCGCATCGTTAAAGCGCTTGCCGCCGCACACTTCGCAAGTCACCTGCACGCTCGGCAAAATATGCATGTCGACGATTTTCACGCCCGCGCCTTCGCACGCATCGCAGCGGCCGCCCTTCACGTTGAAGCTGAAACGGCTCTTGCTGTAACCGCGAATCTTGCTTTCTTCCATGCTCGCGAAAAGGTCGCGCACATCGTCCCAAATCTTGGTGTACGTCGCCGGGTTGCTTCGCGGCGTGCGGCCAATCGGCGTCTGGTCGATTTCAATCACCTTGTCGATATTTTCGAGGCCTTCCAGGTGGTCAAACTTTCCGACAGGTTCTTCAGAATTGTAGAATACGCGAGCCAATTCACGACGCAGAATCTGGTTAATAAGAGTGCTCTTACCGGAGCCCGAAACGCCCGTCACCACGGTCAACGCGCCATCGAGCGGGATTTCGACATCGATATTCTTGAGGTTGTTTTCCGCTGCGCCACAAATCTTGAGTTTCGGCGTATTCTTGTCAATCTTCTTTCGCTTCTCGGGAATCTCGATTGCCTTGCGTCCGCTCAAGTATGCACCCGTCAGCGAAGCCTTGTTCTTTTCGAGTTCCTCGACGGTCCCTGCCGCAATCACGCGACCGCCCTCTACGCCGGCACCCGGCCCCACGTCAATCACACAGTCCGCATGGCGCATGGTGTCTTCGTCGTGTTCCACGATAATCAGGGAGTTGCCCTGCGCGCGCAAGTGCTCCAGCATTCCGAGCAGTTTATCGTTGTCGCGCGGGTGGAGCCCGATGCTCGGTTCGTCAAGCACGTAAAGCACGCCCTGCAGGCCGGCGCCCACGGCGCTTGCAAGCCTTATGCGCTGCGCCTCGCCACCGCTCAACGTGGACGCCTTGCGGTTGATATTCAGGTAGCCTAGCCCCACCGCATTCAAGAAAGAAAGTCGCCCACGAATCTCTTTCAAAATCTCCTTGCCGATTCGCTTTTCCTTCTCGGACAAGTCGAGCTTGTTGAAGAATTCCACCGACTTCTCGACGGACCATTCCGTCATCTCGGTTAAGTTATGCCCGTGGAACGTGACCGCATTCGCCGTGCGGTTGATACGCGTGCCGTGGCATTCGGGGCAGACGCCAATCTGCATGTACTTGCGGAAGTGGTAGATGTGCCACATGTCCCACAGTTCCTGCATGATGGGGATAATGCCGCGTTCCGATTCGCTCGGCGTGCCGTACAACACGGCATCCTGTTGCGCCTTCTTGAGCTTGTTCCACGGCGTATCCAGCGAAAAATGCATCTCGTTCGCGATATTGCGAAGGTTACGGCGCCCGAAGTCGCTGAAAATCAACGTGCCATCATCCTTCTTGATGGTCGCAATACAGCCTTCCTTGATGGACTTCGTCTTGTCCGGAATAATCAAGTCCAGGTCGAACTTGTAGCTTTCGCCCATGCCCTTACACGCGGGGCAACGGCCCTTCGGGTCGTTAAAGCTGAAGAACCGCGGTTCCAGTTCCGGGATGGAGATGCCGCACTTGGGGCAAGCAAGCAACGTACCCTGCAAGCGATACTCTTCCTTCCCCGGCGCAGTTCCGGCCTGCGATGCATCCCCGGCGCCGTCCTTACCTGAAGCGCCCGCCGACAGCAAGAAGCTCACGAGCTTTCCGTCGGTCAGCTTCAGCGCGCCTTCCAGTGCCTCGCGCAAACGGCTCATGTTCTTGCGTTCAAGTGTCAGGCGGTCAATCACCGCCTCGATGGTATGCTTCTCGTATCGCACGAGAGCGGGAACATCTTCCAGGCGGTAAATCGTGCCGTCCACGCGGGCACGCACAAAGCCGTTTTCCTTGAGCTCGGCGAGTTCCTTGCGGTATTCACCCTTGCGCTCCTGCACAATCGGCGCCATCACCGTAATCTGCTTGCCCTCGTCACTCACATACAAATTATCGACAATCTGGTCCACCGTCTGGGCCTGGATCACGCGCCCGCAATCAGGGCAGTGAGGCACGCCCAAGCGCGCAAAGAGCAAGCGGTAATGGTCCAAAATCTCGACCACCGTACCCACCGTAGAACGCGGGTTGCGGTTCACCGTCTTCTGGTCAATCGAAATCGTCGGCGAAATGCCGCGTACGCTCTCCACCTCGGGGTGCTTCATGCGGCCAATGAACTGGCGCGCGTACGCCGAGAGCGACTCCACAAAGCGCCTCTGGCCTTCCTGGAACACCGTATCGAACGCGAGGCTCGACTTGCCCGAACCCGACACTCCGGTCACCACCACGATGGAATCGCGGGGAATAGAAAGGTTCACATGGCGTAGGTTATGCTCGTGCGCGTCGCGTATCTCGATGGACTTGGTCATACTACAAATATAGTGAACAAATGTGTATTTGTCAACATAGCTCTACCGAGCTATTTCGCAGTCAGTCCTTCACACAACGCACCGAGAACGCGATGTTCTTACTGCCGTCGCCGCTCAGGGACGCATTGAGGCCGAAGCAGCTCAAGCTCATGTAGTATGCCTTGCTGCTATTGTTCTCGGCCGAACTCCAGAAGACCGCGCTAAAGCCCTCCTGGCCAGAGTTTCCTTTGTCGTCCCTATAGCCAGCAGGGAGTACCGAGAACCCGAAAGCATCCGTGCCGTTGCCGCTATAGCTCCAGCCTTCCTTGGACTTTAAATATCTGCCTGCGAACTGTTTATCGCCAACAGATCCGATCAATGTTTCAAATTCTGCCTTACTCGGCAAGTGCCAACCGCTCGGACAAGCCTTTAAAGCAGTTTGCCATGTATAAAAGCGACCGTACTTGGCACAGTTGCTTTCCTCATTGTCGTAGCAGAAGCTAGAGTCCGCTTTGTAGTTCAGGTTCTTCGCCATCCAAGTCTGCGTACCGATTTTAAGAGTCTTGTAGGTTTGACCATCGCGAGAATCAGTCACCGAGTCCACGGTCACTTCGGTTGCAGGAACAACAGTTTCGTCCTTTATACAACGGACCGACCACCTGAAGTCCTTACTGCCGGATTCCAGGTTCACACTGTCGGCGCCAAAGTTCAACAGCAAGCCGAACGCTTTGTCGCAATCTTTCTCCATAGAACCCCAGAAGAGCGTGAGGTAGCCCTCAACGATGTAACGTCCATTGTTGTCCTTTGCGCCAGCAGAGAGCGCCGAGAACCCGAAATCATCCGTGCCGTTGCCGTTATTGTTCCAGCCTTCCTTGTTCTTTAATTTTTTGCCTGCGACCTGTTTACCGCCGGCAGATTCGTACAATGTTTTAAAATCAATATTGCCCGGCAAGTGCCAACCTACAGGGCAAGCATATAGTGCAGCCTTCCAAGAGTACAAACGGCCATGCTTTTTGCAACTTGACTCATCGTCATTATAGCAATAGCTATCCTGCATCTCGTAGTTCAGGTTCTCCGCCATCCAGGTCTGGTTGCCAATCTTTACTGTCTTATATTTTTTCCCGTCACGTTTGTCAACTAAAGATTCTTGCGTCGCCGCAAACCCAGAGACCGCCAAAAGCGCAACCAAGATGTAAACAAGTCTTTTCGCCATAACACAAATATATCTTATTAAGGAGACTAAAAAAAAGCAATTATGGCACCAAGAAGCTCTCATCCTTGTCATTTTATCAAAACAAAATCGACTTTAGCCCTATAAAAAACGATTTTTCCGACTTAGTTTATAGGAAGTAACGTTCGTATGGGAGGCTTTATGACTTTTTCAATGAAAGGATTCGCTCTTTTTGCGGGTTCCGTCGCATTTTTGGGCACTCTTGCCAGTGCAGCGACGATAAACGTAGACATGGGCAAGGAATACCAACGCATCAGCGGATTTGGCGCCGCATCGGCATGGGCAGGTTCCATCACCGACAAGAATGCCGCATTCCTTTGGGACTCCACCAGCGGCGCCGGGCTTACGCTGCACCGCATCCGCATCGCCCCGGACGGTACCACCTCAGAAACAAGCATCGCAAAAAAGGCGAGTGAATACGGTGTCAAGGTCTGGGCGGCCCCATGGACATCCAAATACACCGTAAATTATGACGGCGACAAAAAGCACCTGGATTTCAATCACGCCCAGGACTGGGCCAACACCATCTTGAAGTTTACGCAAGACATGCGAAAGGCCGGAGTTAACTTATACGCAATTTCGTCACAAAACGAGCCGGACGGCACCGGTGACAACCACTACGAACCCGATGAATTGGCCCGTTGGGTCGGCGACTACCTTGGCCCCACCCTCGATACCACGGGCATCAAAATCATTGGCACCGAAGCCATTAACTGGTACGGATTCCCCAATTACAAAAAAGCATTCTTCAACTACCCCGCCGCCCTAAAATACACCGACATTTTCGGAACGCACGAATATGGCGGAGACCCGGCCGCTTACCCTGAAATCCACGAAGCCGGCAAGGAATTTTGGGAAACAGAAGTCTACGATCTCGGAAGCAACAACGAAGACGTTGGCATGGGAAGCGCGCTCCGCGTTGCAAACGTGATTCACGACGCACTAACCATTGCAAACATGAACGCTTGGCATTTCTGGTGGATTTATTCCTGCAGCGAGCCCAGTTGTGGCAACGGAGCCCTTTGGCCGCAAGGACAAGGCAACCCCGACAACGTGGAGCCCACCAAGCGACTCTGGGTCATGGGAAACTTCAGCCGCTTCGCTCGCCCCGGCTCCTGGAGAATCGACGCCACCAAGAATCCCGAAACAAACGTGAAGGTCTCCGCCTACCGCGATTCTCTCAAGACGAAAATCGCAGTCGTCATTCTCAATTCCAAGAACGAGGAATTCAAGGCGGACTTTGACTTCGGAAGCACGAAAATTGGAAGTTTCAAGCCCTACGTCACCGACGACAATAACAACCTCAAGGAAGGCGACGAAGTTCAGGTCGACGATACAAAGTGCAGTTACAGCGTCCCGGCCCGCAGCGCAACGACAGTCGAATTCATTCTGTGGCAGGAGCCGAAGGTGGAGCCGCCCGCAGATTCTACAGACGCAATTGTCTTCGGGCTTTTTGCACCTCAAAGCATTCAAAACACATATAAAGTATTCAGCCCGCTCGGTGCGTTTGTCGGCGAATTCCAGGCCGAACATATCGGCGAACTCCGCAACGCCATGACAAACGCCGGCCTAGGCCGCGGCGTGTACATGGTCAAACGCGGCAATGCAAGAACGCAGCATGTGGTTTTGAAATAACCCATCATGGCGATAGCCTCATCCATGTGGATGAGGCAAAATAGACGAAATTTTCTACACGAAGCAATAGTTCTTCAAACCGAAGTTTTTTGTATATTTATACAAACTTCGGTTTTACTATAATGAACAATTCGCTTTCTCATACACGCCTTTCAGCCATCGCTATCCTTGTTGGAATACTTTGCCTAGAAGGATGTTCCCTTTACATTAACTTCATCTGGTACGAACCGAAATTGTTAAATGGAAAAGATGAAGTCATCGAACCTAAAAATAACGATTCCGATACTTGGGACTACGAAATTTGGAATTACTATACAAAAACAACTGCCAATGCGTGGCTAATATTCTTCTTCCCTTTCATCCCTTTAGGACAAGACTATGATGGTCCACGACCATCCTGCCATAAAGGAGACCTTGTAATACGGATAAAAAAACAAGACGAATGTCCCATAGTTTATATCAACGACAACCCTGTTTACGGAAAAATTCGCGAAGACGAACCAAGTGATTTTATCGATGTGACAAAAGAACACAGTCTATGTCATTACGGGAAAATTCCCATAGAAGATCGGCAGAAATACACTATAGAATACAAAGGCAAAAAGAAGCGTTACATTTTTTTCAAAAATCAGGTATTCGGCTACATCCCTATTTGGTTTCCAAACCCCTAATAGGCCCTCTTCTTAGACAAAAACACTATCCAGCCATTTCAAATACTGACGCCTATACACTTGTGTTGCGGCAATAAGCAAAAAAGTTTTTTCATCGTACAAAACTATAGCGAACTTTAAGTTACCATACAGTTCAATTGTTTCCCTCGGCCCATTTGCAGTAGCTTTTGGGTGGAATTAATCTTTCGTTGTAGTAAGAAATGCAATAATCGGGATCTTTGGTTTTCGCACAATGCTTATCGCGAATTTCTATCATCTTGTCGTAAACCTCTTTGCTTTGCGCCGCTCTGCTAGGGAGGGACCATTCAACGCAATCGAAACAGCAGGGGGTACCGTAAACGTGACGTGATTTTTCAATTTTCTCTATAATCTTTGTGTCGCCCGTTGCAGAAAAATAGGCCCAGTGCGCATCAACTTCTACTGGCTTACATGTGACTGTGTCTGCAAAATATTTGTTATCGCGGATGACCTCTTCTGTATTTTTGTATCTGGGCAATCCTGACGGAAAAATCTTGTTGAAATCTTTTTGTTGCTTGGAGTCTAGATGACTCATAATCCAATTGATATCCAAATAGTCCTTGTTCCTAATGCTTAATATGTCGAATAGAATGACCATATTGTCTTTAGCCGTTTCGACATTGAGCAGGTTCATTCGAATAATTGCCACGAAGAAATCGTTCGTGTATCTTGGATCCATTTTGTAGGCATCATTTGAAAAAACATTTATAGAATCAACGACAGCCGGATTCAGATCGTCTCGCTTGAAATTGTCGTTTATTTTTGCCTGGAATAGGCCACATCCAGATAAAAACAAGATAGCCAAAACAAGTGCGATTAGGGATACCTTTCTCATATAAAATAGAACTCCTTGATTTCTACTTTTTAATATAACTTAATTTTCTGCAAACATGATACGATTTGGCTTGACAGAATCGTCAACAAAAAAAAGCCCCCTTCCATGCGGAAAGGGGCTCTTTTGCAAAAATGCTAGTTTACTTGACCTGCATCTTCAAGGTCCTGACGGCAGAACCCTGCTGCACGCGGACCACATAGTGACCCTGTGCCATAGCATTGAAGGTGTGGGCGAAGCTGCCGGCAGCGATATTCTCGCTATGGCTTTCAACAACATGGCCCATCATGTCGAACACCTGGACGTTCACGAGGCCGGCCTTGGCAACCGTCACCTGCAAGGTGTTGCCATGCAGAGCGGCATTGAAGCCTGCGACAGATGCGACCGTGGGAATGCCGATGGCAATAGAGCTGGAACTCTTGACAACCGCAGAGCTGGAGCTCTTGGGAGTGGGCAGAGAACCAATGCACTTGACGTTGTCGATATCAAGTTCAGTACCGATATTGGCGGCAGTGAGCTTTTCGTCGACCACCCAGGTCAGCTTGGAAACCTTGGCCCAGGAGAACGCGACAACGCTGCTCGGAGCGGCATCAGCGACCCATTCAGGCTGTTCCATGGTAGAAACGGTCACGGTCTTCCAAGTGGTAGCGGCGTTTTCGTTCGGGGCGACATGTTCATAGCCGTTATTGGCCTTGACACCCGTCACCGAGGCACGCATGTGGTGGCCAGAACCCTTGTAATCGTACTGGATTGCGGAGCAGCCGGAAAGGGTTCCGACATCAAACGCAACTTCCATACCGACAGACGGGTAGGTGGTATCACCAGAAGTAATGCCATCAATGCCCTGCATGGAGAGGTAGGAATTTGTACCTTCGGTCACAAGGATATCCCAGCCCTTCTTCGGATCTTCGGTATTGGTAAAGGTTCCACCGGCCTCATAGAGGTACCAGTAGGCAGTCTTGCCGAGGTTTTCAGAAGTGGTGTTGCCATCTTCGAAATCGTCAATCAGGGCAGCCGTGCTCGGAGTCACGACAGAAGAACCACCGGCATAGCCAGCGCAGTCCACATCGTCAATGTAGAGGTAGTCCGGGGATGCTTCACCCTTGACTTCCCATGCCAGTTGAACAACCTTCGCCATGCTCAAGGAAACCGTCTTGCCCCAGCCTTTATCCTGGGCGAGCGAGGATACCGGGATTGTAGCCGTTTTCCAGGTCGAACTACCCGCGACAGCCTTGAAATGCCTGTTGTACTCAGTCAAGCCGCCCTTTTCGTCGCCGCTCATTACGGCCTTCAGGTTATGACCTGCACCCTTGTACTTATAAGAAAGCGTGGTACAGCCAGAAAGGCCGTTTGCAATGTTCAAACCGAGCGTCACGTAAGGGTCATACTCGTTGGTCCCCTGAACAAGGGAAATACCCGTCAAGCCGGCGCCGTACTTGGAGCCACCTGCAGCGGCTTCCGGAATCACCACGACCAGACCATAATCGTCCGTTTCGTTCGTGTAGGAGGATGCTCCCCCATCGTTTTCATCAGCAAAAGCATACCAGGCATCTTTCTTGCCGGTGCTGGCCAAGCCGTTACCATCTTCGAAATCGTCGATGTTAGCGGCTTCCTGTGCAGAGACCATTGCTGCTGCAGAACACAGCGCAATGAAAATCTTCTTTTTCATTGTTCTCTCCTATTAGTTTAAAAAATCTTTTCTGAAAATAGATTATTTTCCCCAAAAACGTTACAGGCGGAATGCTACGAAAACGTTTTTTTATATAAATGTACGGTTTTGCGTGACAAAATTGTTAAACTTTTGCCAAATCGAGCAAATGGCCTATACGGCGGTCCACCCAAGCGGGCGCCTCGACGTTCGGATTCACAAGCACCGTAGTCCACCCACGGGCATGCGCGGGTTCCAGATTTCTGAGGGAATCCTCGAGCAAAACGATTTCTTTGGGGTCTGCGGGCACCGAAAAGCCCTTCTCTGGCAACACGCGAGCAAGCCAGTTCTCGACCTTCCCGTACGCGCTTTCGTGCGGTTTGCCTTCCCAGTCCATCATCTTCAAGTCGAACACGCCGTCTATCGCAGAATCAATGCCCATGTGGGCCATGCCCGCCTCACTCCAGTCATGTCGCCCGTTGGTAAAAACAAAGCGGGGGCCCTCCAGGCTCCTTAACAGCTCAAGTTTTTCGGGGGCCTTCTTGGGGTAAATCAAATGTTCCGGTTCGTGGATAAAATCAAAAAAATCATCCGGGTCAGTGCCGTTCATAGCCATCAGGCCCGAAAGCGTAGTGCCGAACCGCACCAGGTATTCCTTGCGGATGCGGGTGGCGTTTTCGAAATCCCCGCCAACGGTCTTCTGCACAAAAAGCGCAATACGCCTGTCGAGCGAATCCAGAACGAAGCGTTCTTCTTCGCCGTACAAGGTAAGATCGTAATCAAAAAGCCAGACCATTACACGCCCATGGCAAGGCCGCCAATCTGGCGCGCCAAATAGGTCGCATAGTTGTCCGTCATGCCACTTACAAAATCGAGCACCTGGTGGTAGGCCTCGGCAGCAGAGACGCTCTGCCCGATTTTTGCCTGCCCGATAAGGCGCACGATTCGGTCGGCGCGGTAGGAATTCTGGCCGTTCTGCCTGTAATCGTACACGCCGTTTATAAAGGCATCGAGCACGGTGGCAAGCGTCGTATAGCTACCGACTTCGAGTTCCGTCTTGCGGCGGTCGGGGTAAATACGCTCCACGCCCAAGCGCTTCGCTATGCGGATACCCCACATGGCATCGGATTTCGTGATGTCAATCAGGTGCCTGTCAAGCTTGCCTTCCATGATTTCTTCATAGTGCTTCACGAAGGTCACGGAAACATCGTCGATAATATTCTGGAAAGCCTTACCGCGGATGCTGCTCAGGAAGTCGCGGAAATTGCGCCCGTTCTCCTCGTATTCCTTGTCGATATTTATATCGGGGCCACAGAGGTAGCTGAACATGTCGCGCACATCGCCAAAAGAAAGGATTCCCAATTCAATTGCATCTTCCACATCAAGGATGGAGTAGCAGATATCGTCGGCAGCTTCCATCAGGTATACGAGCGGATGGCGAACCCACTTGCCCTTATCAATCTGCGGAAGACCGAGCGTTTCAGCGGTTATCCCGTAGAGGTCGGCTTCCGTCGAGAACAGGCTGGTTGGGCAACCATATTTTGCAAGTTGCGGATACTTTATCATTGCGCCGATGGTCGCGTACGTGAGCCGCATTCCACCATCAAGAAAGTGGTATTCCAGCTTGCTCAAGATGCGGTGGCCCTGCGCATTGCCATCAAAGTTTTCGAAGTCCGCCATTTCCTTGTCGTTCAAGTCCCTCAGCGGAGCGCTGGTGCGGTTCTTGCGGAACCACTCGCGGATTGCCGCCTCGCCCGCATGCCCGAACGGCGGGTTACCGATATCGTGAGCCAAGCAGGCCGACTGCACGATGGTGCCAAACTGGTATTCATTGATATACTTCGGCAAATACTTCTTAATAAGGTGGTAAACCGTAATCGCAAGGCTACGGCCTACGCTAGAAACCTCGATACTGTGCGTCAGGCGGCTATGCACGTGGTCGTTCACCGAGAACGGGTGAACCTGTGTCTTGCGGCCAAGCCTGCGGAAAGCCGTCGAAAAAACAATGCGGTCGTAATCCCTGTGATAATCGGAGCGGTTCGGATCAGAGTCGGCCGGATGGCCATAGCGCGTAGCGGATAAAAGTGTTTCCCATCTGAGCATGGCGCAAATATAAAAATTCTGCAAGGCGAGAGAAGCGACAAACCTGTTTGGCATTTCCGAGACGCAGTGAATTTGGAGCGAAGCTCAAAATTTCTATCTTTGCCAATATGATTACCCGCGTTATCGACCGCAACTTCGCCAACATGCGCCTCGACAGGTTCCTGCGCAAGGCGTTCCCCGACGAATCCCTGTCCGTATTCTTCGCCGTCATCCGCAAAAAGAAAGTTCGCGTGAACGGAGTTATCGGCAAAGCAAACCAGATGCTCGCCGAAGGCGATACCGTATGCATTTACGAAAACTTCAAAAGCGTGGAAGGGGACGAACAAAACAGTCGCACCGAAGTCGAGCAAAGCGAGACAAGTGTGTCCAAAGAGAGCACAGGTGGACGCCCTTGTCCTAACGGACTGCGGCGTGACGAAAGAGCCTCCGGTTTCGCGAAGAACAAGTCCACTTGGGGTAAAACGCTCTCTGCAGCCGAAAAGCAGTCGGGCTGGGGCGCAAAGGAACTCGACATCGTCATCCAGACAGAAGACTATGTTGTCGTGAACAAGCCCTCGGGTTTGGCAAGCCAGCCGGGCTCGGGCACGCGCCCGGGCGAAAGCCTGGTGGAATACCTCTGGGAATGGGGCCGCATGGAGAATCTCGATTTTAAGCCCACGATTGCACACAGGCTCGACCAAGAAACCTCCGGGCTCATCGTCGCCGCCCTCCACGGAGATACCCTTCGCGACCTCACCCGACTTATCCGCGAACACGAAGTCGACAAGTTCTACTTCGCGCTGGTCAAGGGCAACCTGAAAAAAGACAAAGGAACGATTTCGGAATCGCTCACCCGCACCGATGCCGCCAAAGGCAGCAAGATGAAGGTCGGCGAAACCGGCAAGGACGCGAAAGAGGCCATAACGCATTACCGCGTCAAGCAGCACTACGAAGGCTACGACCTCGTGAAAATCAAGCTCGAGACCGGCCGCATGCACCAGATCCGTGCCCACTTTGCAAGCATCGGGCACCCACTCCTGGGCGACAGCCGTTACGGAGACTTCGCGCTCAACCGCGAAGCGAAAAAAGAACTCGGACTCCACCGCCTGTTCTTGCACAGTTGCAGGCTCGAATTCGTATGGAAGGGCGAACGGAAAGTTTTCGACTGTCCGCTCCCGCACGAGCTCCAGTCCGTCATAGACAAATTAAAGCCACTACGAATCAGGCACGATTCCATTGAGCAGCACAGGAAATAAGATGCGCGCACTCATACTTTCTGACATACACGGTTCCGCCATCGCCGCAAGGCAGGCGCTTTCATTTTTCGAGAAATTCAACTGCGACCGCATCTTTTTGCTCGGCGACACGCTTTACCACGGCCCGCGCAACCCGCTCCCCGCAGGCCACGGCCCGATGGGAGTCGTCGAAGCACTCGCACCGTACAAGGAATGCATTACCGCCGTGCGCGGGAACTGCGATGCGGATGTGGACCTGATGATGCTCGACATGCCTATCGAGGATGAATACGCCGTCGTGAGGGATCCGCAGGAAGGCGGCAGGCCCGAAACCGCGCTCTTCCTGAGCCACGGGCACATCTTTATGCCGGAATGCTTCCCTGCAGATGCGCTCCGGATGCTCGCCCCGAACGACCTGGAACTGAACGCCACAAAAATAGACGCCTACCTCTACGGGCACACACACATCTGGAAACTCGAGAAGAATTTCAAGGGCGTCCTGCTGGTGAATCCGGGCTCCACGAGCCTCCCCAAAGGCGGCAACCCGCCGACCTTCGCTCTTTACGAGAGCGCAACCGCAGCCTCCCCCGCAAGGTTCAGCATCCGCAGGCTCGACGACGGCAGCGAACTCGCTTCTGCCGAAATTTAAGTTCGAGATGGCCGCGCCCCGGAGTTTATACCGGACTTGATCCGGGGGGCTCGCCATGACATTTTCTTCCACATTCCCTATATTTAGGCCATGGTCCTAAACGTCATCTGGCTCATATTCTTCTTTGGCGCGTTTGTCGCGTGCATGGTGCAGTGGCTCGCCTTCGGCGACACCGGAATCTTCAACAAGGCAATCCTCGGCGCATTCGACATGTCGAAGACTGCATTCGAAATCGCCCTCGGCCTCACGGGCATACTTTCCCTCTGGCTCGGCATCATGAAGATTGGCGAGAAGGCGGGAGCCGTCCAGATTCTCGCGAAAATCGTCTCCCCGCTGTTCAGCCGCCTGTTCCCCGAAATCCCGAAGGACCACCCAGTCGTGGGCACGATGCTCATGAACATCAGCGCGAACATGCTCGGGCTCGATAACGCGGCCACCCCGATGGGCCTGCAGGCGATGAAGCAGTTGCAGGAATTGAACCCGAACGAAGACAAGACCGTCGCCAGCAACTCGCAGATCATGTTCCTCGTGCTGAACGCGAGCGGCCTTACGCTCATCCCGGTGAGCATCATGACTTACCGCGCCCAGATGGGGGCCGCAAACCCGAGCGATATCTTCCTCCCGATTCTGCTTTCTACGTTCTTCAGCACCATGGCCGGTATTTTCGCACTTAGCTTTTTCCAGAAGGTCAAGCTCAAGGACCCAGTAACGGTCGCATGGCTCGGCGGGCTTTCCGCCTGCGTCATCGCCATCATGTTCTACTTCAGCCATCTCACCGCCGAAGCCATCGGCACCACGAGCCTTTTCATCAGTGGCATCGTGCTGTTCGGCATCATCGTCGCGTTCCTCGGACTCGCTGTGTACAAGAAGGTGCAAGCCTACGAGGCGTTTGTCGAAGGCGCGAAAGACGGATTCCACACCGCCGTGATGATTATCCCGAACCTCGTCGCCATCCTCGTGGGTGTCGCCGTATTCCGCGCGAGTGGCGCGATGGACTTGCTCATGAACGGGATTTCCTGGGTGCTTGGGCTGTTCGGTGTTGGTAACGACGTTGTCCCCGCACTCCCGACCGCATTCATGAAGCCGCTTAGCGGAAGCGGTGCCCGCGGCATGATGATTGACGCCATGAAGGCTCTCGGCCCCGACAGTTTTGCCGGGCGCTTAAGTTGCATGTTCCAGGGAGCCGCCGACACCACATTCTACATCATCGCGGTGTACTTCGGTTCTGTAGGTGTAAAGAAGACTCGCCACGCCGTCACCTGCGCACTCATCGCAGACGCCGTGGGCGTGATAGCGGCAATCGCCATCGCGTACCTGTTCTTCCCGCCGGTCTAAGCGAACGTTTAGCACGTCATGGCGGACTTGATCCGCCATCTCCCTATTGAATTAAATCTTTCCGGTGGCTTGTGCTATCAAGACACCGATGTAGCCGATATAAACGGCCAGGAATGTAGCGCCCTCAATGCGGTTGATGCGGCCAATGCGCTTGCCATCTGCGCCGACGCGGTTCTTGCGGACCGGCAACCCGAACAGCAAGAGCAAGACAGTCAGTACGGCCATCACAGGCATATCACGGGTAAACACTGCAGGCTCGTAGGAATTCATCGGGGCAATTGTCGCCGCGATGCCAACAACGAGAAGCGTATTGAACAAGTTGGAACCGATAATGTTCCCGAAGGCAAGGTCGTCTTCGCCCTTACGTGCAGCAACGATAGAGCTAGCCAATTCAGGGAGCGACGTGCCTACCGCCACAATGGTAAGGCCAATGAGCAAGTCGCTCACACCGAGTGCACGGGCAATTTCTACCGCCCCCCACACCAGCGCACGGGAACTTGCCACCAGGAGCACCAATCCGAGCAAAAGCCAAAAAAGTGATTTTCCGAGAGCAAGCTTTTCCGAACTACCTTCGGAGCCTTCTGCTTCCGCAGCGCCCGCCTTGGACTTGCGGCGCATTTCGCCTGCAATATTCACGCCCATCACAAGCGCAAAAACGGCAAGCAAGATAATGCCGTCCGAACGGCTCACAGAACCGTTCATCATCAGGATAAACGAAAGCGCAGTCACCACCATCAGGATAGGCAGGTCGCGGAACAAAGCCTTCCGGACCACGATGACCGGAGAGACGATAGCCGTCATACCTAGAATCAGGGCGATGTTTGCGATATTACTCCCGTAGGCGTTACCGAGAGCAAGCTCTGGCGCGTTCTGCATTGCGGAAAGGGCCGAGACAACCATTTCCGGAGCAGACGTACCAAAACCTACTACGACCATTCCGATCAGGAGCGTGCTCATGCCGCAAAAACGAGCGACACCAACAGCCCCGTCGACGAATTTGTCCGCACTCCAGACAAGAACCCCAAGCCCGAGAAGTACTGCGACAATCGGAAGAATCATAGACTATAATGCGTAGAAGGATAAACCGAGGAGGAGGGTGCTAGAGGTAAGTTCGTTGAGGCGCCAGGCCATCGGGACATCCTGGTAGAAGTTGGAGAACCCGCATTCATAACGGATATCGAACGACATGTAGCGGTTCGCCTTAATGGTAAGACCGAGGAGAAGGCCGAAATCCACAGAATTACGGTATTCCAGGTCAATCATGTCAGCGGTATGGTATTCCGTCGAACTGGAGGATTCATCATACGAGTACTTGAACCTGTCGCGCACGGGGATGGAAACCTGCGCACCGAAGTCGAGCGTGAACGAAGAATAGGGAGACTTCAGCGTAAAGAGGAACGGCAGCGAAATGCGGTCCATCTTGAACTTGACGTTCATATCCTTCTTGAAGTCCACGTTATAGTAAGTAGCGCTGGCATCGCTGTGGTCATAAAGGACGCCGACCTTGAAGCCCATCATGTTGGCGTTCAGCGGGAAAATCGCAAAGAGACCGGCCTTCCACGCAATACCGCTGTAGGACTCGTCCATGCTCCAGTCATCAGCAAAGAGGGTGTTCGTTCCGATGAATGCCTGGCCACCGAAGGTGAACTTCATCGGAATGGGCTCCGACGCGGGGCGAGAAGACGTCCTTTCGGCCCTCGGCTGGGCAGGAGCGGGTTCCTCGTAGTAAGGCGAAGCCGAAGCATCTACACCGCGGACAGCGACGGGTGCCGGCATATCACCAAACTGGTCGGGGTCTACAACCGGAGCAGCCGGTTCTTCAGCAGGTTCTGCAACCGGAGCGGCCTCTGCAACAGGCTCGGCGGCAGGTACAGCCTGGGCTTCTGCCGCTTCTGCGGGGGCAGCCGCCTCAGGTGCAGCATTTTCTGCTACAGCAGGTTCAGCAGGCGCTTCAGCAGCAACCGCCGGTGCAGCGTTTTCTGCAGGTTGAGCTGCCGGTGCGGCAGGTTCCTGGGCCAGCGCAAAGGCGGCCATTGCCAAAACTAACCCGAAGGCTTTTACTTTCTTGTTCATAAATCCCTCCATGAAGGCTTTCTTCATTTATTATAGAAAAAATTCTATCTTTCTGACTATGAAAATCAATATTATCGCCAAAGAAAGCGAAAAAGCAGGCACAACCGCCCTCTTTTTCGTAAAGAAATCCGTTCAATTTTCCGCCGTGCTCAGCGAAGCGGGCGAAAAACAGGTCGAATCTGTGCTCGAAAGCATGAATGACGGCCCCTTCGAGGACCTGGAATACCTCGAAATTGACGGCAGGCCAACCTTGTTCGTAGACGCCGCCAAGGAACGCGGACTCTCGAACCTCGACCACCTGCGCATGGCAGGCTACCGCCTCGCCTGCCGCGCCATGAAAAAACAGATTAGCAGCGTGAGCCTGATGCTCGCCGACTGCGCCGAAGAACAGTTCAAGGCTATCCTCCACGGGCTCCACTACGCCGAATACAAGTTCGACGCCTACAAGAGCAAGCAGAAGCCGAATTTCCAGGTGACCTACGAGATTGTCGCCGGTGAACACACCGCCGCCTTCAAGAAAATCGCAGAAGAAGTCGCCATCGAGAACAAGGCTGTAGTACTCGCCAAGAACTTGATCAACACCTGCGCGACAGACCTCTACCCCGCCGAATTCGTCGAGAACGCAAAGACCATCGCGAAGTACACGCCTGGCCTTACCATCAAGGTGCGCAACATGAAGCAGCTCGAAAAAGAAGGCTTCATGGGCCACGTGACCGTCGGCAAGGGCAGCTCCCGCGAGCCCTACATGATTACGCTCGACTACAAGCCCGCCAAGCGCACTTCGAAAGACCACCTTGTCATCGTCGGCAAGGGACTTACCTTCGATACCGGCGGACTCTGCCTCAAGCCGGCCAAGTCCATGCCCGAAATGATTAGCGACATGAGCGGTGCCGCTACCGCACTCGCCGCCATCCAGGCAATCGCTTCCCTCAAGTTGCCCGTGCACGTGAGTGCCGTCTGCTGCCTCGCCGAAAACGCCATCGGTAACAAGTCCGTATTGCCGGGAGACATTTTCAAGGCCAAGAACGGCAAGACCGTCATGGTCGACAATACCGATGCCGAAGGCCGCCTCGTCTTGAGCGACGGGCTCGCCGAAGCGGGCGAAATCGGAGCAACGCACATCATCGACATCGCCACCCTCACGGGAGCCATGGTGCGCGCCCTCGGTTACGCCATCACCGGATTCTTCAGTAACGACGACGACCTCGGCCTGAAGGTCATCAACTGCGGCGAGGCCTGCTGCGAAAAGTTCTGGAGCATGCCGCTCGAAGAAGAATACGCCGACGCACTCAAGGACAAGTTCGCCGACCTCAAGAACACAGGGAGCGACGCCGGGGCCATCTCTGCGGCACTCTTCTTGCAGGAGTTCGTTCCCGAGAATACCGCCTGGGCCCACTGGGACATCGCGGGAACCGCATTCGTCGACAAAAAGTGGAAATACACCGAGTACGGCGCCACCGGTTTCGGCGTACAGACGCTCATTGAGCTCGTGCGCGAAATGGCAAGCGAACCTCAGGGCGAATAAGCCACAAAAAAAAACAAATATATCGCGGCTGTCTCCCTGCCCAAAGCAAAGACCTTTACGAAAAGCGTAAAGGTCTTTCTTATAAAGTTGTCTTAACAGGTACAAATTTGTGCACAATATACCTTGTTCTAAATTCTAGACAAGTTTGTAAAAAAATACAAAAAACTTATAATTTTATCGCAATATTTTGTTATCTTTGCGTTTGTTTGAAATTTCCGCAACTACCCCGACAGGAGTTTCCGCTTGAAACTTTTCTGCTTTCCACATGCTGGAGGCTTTTCCCTGTATTATGCCTTCCTGCGCAAGTACGAATACCAGCATATCGAAAAAATCTTTGTTTTTGACTACCCTCGCAACAACTTCACGTTCAACGGGACCCCGAGCGATTTTCAGCAATACATAGATGCGGCCACAGACTATATACAGGCGAACAAAGGAGAAAACGAGCCCTTTATGCTGTTCGGGCACAGCATGGGCGCCTACATTGCCTGCGAGGCCGGGCTTGCGATGCAGAACAAGTATGGCAAGGCGCCCCTGGGCGTTATCGTTTCGGGCCAGAACCCGCCCTATTCCGTAACGCTCGGCAAGCACCAGGAAATGCCTACGGACCTGTACGCATTTGCAAAGCGCCTAGGCGGCGTGCCGCAAAAGATTCTTGAAAACAAACAGATGTGCGAAAAGCTTTACAGGTTTGCGGAAGCCGACATGAAGGCCGTGGCCACGTACAAGCCAACGCTTGCCTCCGGCGACGAACGGCTCGCATGCGGTATGCTGCTGCACGGAGCAGATGATTTCATAGTCGATCCCGCTTATTACTGCCATTGGGATAAGACTTTCCGCAAGATTTTCATGGATAAGGTGTTTACGGGCGATCACTTCTACTTCAACAATCACCGCGACGAAATTGCCCCCCTACTGGATAATTTCGCCGAAGTACTGTCAAAGGAGACAAAATAATGCACAGGGTGGTTATTACAGGAATTGCGCCTATAGTCGCGATGGGTGCCGGGCAAGAGTTTTTCAACAAACTCATGGCCATGGAACCTGTCATCAAGCCGACCGATGAGGATTACTGCAATGGAGCAAATACCTCCAAGTGGTACGTGCCTTACCCGGAAATAGACCTCACGCCGTACAAGGCTCAACTGCGTCAAATGCTGCTACTCGCCTCCCGTAACGCCATAACGGCAGCGGTCGCCTCGCTCATGGCCGCAGAAGACGCCGGCATCAAGCAATTCGACCCCGATACTGCTGTATTCTTTGGCGGAAGCACGATGGATGCCGAAGACATGTATACGGCATACCTCGCAACGCAATCCGGAAGGCGCATGCACCCGTCATCGAACCCGAAGACCATGGCCAATGCCGTGCCGGCGTGGATTTCGATCCTGTTCGGAATCCACGGGCGGTCGCAGGTTATCGCGACCGCGTGCGCGTCCGGTACGGACGCGATCGGCGCAGCGTACGAGCATATCTGCATGGGCAAGAGCAAGATGGCCATCTGCGGCGGCGCTGACCGCATGAACTGCTCATCGCAAATGATATTCCGCTCTTTCGATGTGCTCGGGGCGCTGACTCGTTCACCCGACGGTCTCCCCCGCCCGTTCTCCGATGAACGCAGCGGCTTCTTGTTCTGCGAAGGCGGCGCATGCACGCTTATCCTTGAGGAATACGAATCCGCGAAGGCCAGGGGCGCAAAGATTTACGCCGAGATTACCGACTTCCGCGCCTGCTGTGACGCCTTCCATATCGTGAAGATGCCGGACTATCCCGAACAAGTCATCTCGATGCTCAAGGAGATGGTGAAAGGGAAAAAACTAGACTACTACAACGCGCACGGGACGGCGACAACGGTCAACGACCAGATGGAAGCGACAGCACTCCGCGAAGTTTTCGGCTCCGAACTCGACAGCATTATCATCAACGCAACAAAGAGCATGACGGGGCACGCCATCGGCACCTCGGGCGCCCTGGAAGCCGCCGTAACGGCTTATTCCATCAAGAACGGAATCGTTCACGGCAATCTCGTCGGAACCCCGATGGAGGGGCTAAACCTGCCCAAGCAAACCCAAAATCGTGAAATCAACTGTGCAATCAGCTCTTCGTTCGGATTCGGCGGGCACAATTCCGCCCTGATGCTCGAAAAAGTTTAACGCCGGCACACGGCAAAACATAGGAAACAACATGACTCTCGCAGATTTTAACGCCCTTCTCGAAGAACACAATATCAAGCCCGAAGTAGAACCGCAGGAAAACGTGCCTATCGTGGACCTCGGCATTGATTCTTTTGAAATCCTGATGGTTCTCGGAGACCTCGAAAGCGCCGCAGGCACGTCGCTCGACCTTTCGCTCGATGCCACCGTCGGAGACGTTCTTCAAAAGATGACCGCCGCCGGGAAATAAGCGACAGCACATCTACATTTTCACCCGAACAATTTACCGGCCATCGGCATAGCCGATGGTGCGGTCTTGTTTGTCAGTTTAACGTTTGAAAATCAAATTCATTCTGGTTTCGGAACTATATTATGCTTTCTTTCGCGGCCAATATATGTACCGTCTTTTTTATACAATTCGTCATAATCAATATTTATCAAATCGCCGTGGCTTAATTCCTCAACTGTGTAGGAAAAATCCTTTAAATCAAAGCGGTACAAAATAAGCCAACCATAATTAGGTGTTGCGTTATCATTTCTGCGAACCAAGGCGGAAAGTTCACTGCAATGCTTCCCGTCTCTTGAATTGCAATAATGTTTGCTGGACATTCCATCCAAAGCAAAATCGTTCAGCATAAAGCATCTTTGGTAAGTGACGGCGACCAAAGTATCTCCTTCTTTTTCTATAGCATCCTTTATTCGAGAATAACCCTTTTTTGTCAAATTACAAGGTGTCGCAAAGCCGTTTTCATAGCACATTTCAAATTGAATCAAGGAGTCCTTTTGATTCATTTGATGTTTGCGATGTGACATATGATATCTGCGTTCAAGGCGTTCTTCGTAAATTGAAGAAAGAAAATCATCGATTTTGAAATTTTTGGTAAAGGTCGATTCGTCAATGCGAATATCGAATTGGCTCCTTGGCCAATCCGTAACCAGTCCCGCCAAAACATTTTCAGGGAAAAGTTTCTTGTAAACGGAAACTTGTGCGTATAGGTCGTTGCACTTTTTCCCGTCTTTTGACATGCAGCTTGTTTCAATAGAGCCGTCTTCGTTCAAGTACATTTTCGAATAGTTTGCATATTCATCAGAATTGGAGTACGCTATAAAATCAATTTCAATTTTGAGAGCTTTTGCAGAATCGCTGAAGTTCAGTTTCTTCACAATGTTTACAAGCAAGACGGAGTCTAAGGAACAAGGATGTTTTACAATGACTCCATCAACATCTGAAAAACAAACCTTATAAAAAATTTCCTTGTCTATCGTATCTAGTTTATTTTCTGCGTAATCGAATTTAATGGGAATCTTTTTTACATCTTGTAAAACTTTCCTGATACGGGCGGCATATTTATCATTCCTGTCATCCATTTCAAAAAAATGGTTAAGGAGAGCCGAATCTAAAATGCTATAAGTCGTAACGGAAACAGGCTTCGCGGGGGGCGTATTTTTCGCAACCATTGCGGCAGACAATTCCGCCGTCGTCACCTTTTGGTCTATAGCTTCGTCTTTTGGGCCACAGCCAACCAAAATCATCAGAACACCAAGAATCAACACTCTAAAAAACACTCCAAACCTCACGGAAAAGCCTCAGGCATCCCACAATTTACTATTTTTTGCGCGTTCAAAATTTAAACCAAGGACTCAAAATGAGCAAGAATTACAAGATTGCAGTGCTTCCGGGCGACGGTATCGGCCCCGAAGTGATGAAAGAAGCTGTCCGCGTACTGGACGTGGTTTCCAAGAAGTTCGGTTTCGACGTGAACGCCGAATGGGCAAACGTCGGTGGCGCCGCCTACGACGAAAGCGGTTCCCCGCTGCCGGAAAGCACCCTCAAGCTCGGTGAAGCTTCTGACTGTATTCTTTTCGGTTCCGTGGGTGGCCCGAAGTGGGAACACCTCCCCCCGAACCTGCAGCCGGAACGCGGTGCACTCCTCCCGCTCCGCAAGCATTTCAAGCTTTTCTGCAACCTCCGCCCGGCCCGCGTCTACAAGGAACTTGCTGGCGCATGCCCGCTCCGCGCTGACATCGTGGGCGACGGCTTCAACATCCTCACCGTCCGCGAACTGACGGGTGACGTTTACTTTGGCCAGCCGAAGGGCCGCGAAGGCGTTCCGGGCTCCAAGGAA
>JBGUQN010000048.1:0-31764 GCA_045131085.1 Fibrobacter sp. | reverse complement strand
GCAGCAGACTGAATCGTGATGCCGCGTTCGCGTTCAAGTTCCATGGAGTCCATCGTGGCACCGACGCCGTCTTTACCACGAACTTCGTGGATAGCGTGGATACGCTTTGTGAAGTAGAGGATACGTTCGGTAAGGGTAGTCTTACCGGAGTCGATGTGGGCAGAAATACCAATATTTCTGTGCTTTTCAATGTTTTTCATATTTTAGTCCACTAATGGAGTTGATGTTTTTTGAAGTTTGCGCCCAAATGTAGAAAAAAATGGGGGGTATTCAAGGGCTATAGGTCGCTTTGGGGGCGTTTTGCGTGCCTGAAAACCTCGTTTGCACCAATTATGGTGACAAAGTTGATGGCAATCCAGTAAAAATAGCTGATGCCGGTCATCCAGGGGCCATAGTTCATAAAGAATCGTTGCGCTACCGGAGAGAAAAAGTTCCCCTGTTCCAGACTTTCGGCAAAGCCATCCACGTTGATGGTTATGTAGAAGTGCGAAAGGACTAGCTGGGTGACTACGGTAAAGATTGCCGCCTTTGGGGCCAGGTTTGCCTTGTCGAGGGCAGAACCGAGAAAAACGAGCAGGATTGGCAGGAAGGGGGCGATATGCCTGGATTCGCTGTCAATTGAGAGGAAAAGGAAAAAGAGCAGCGCCAGGGCATGTCCGGGAGACTTTTCCGTGAAGTTCTTTACGAAATCCTTTGCGAAAATGATTAGTAATACCGGCAGTAGTCCCCAGTAGACAAAGTGGCCGACAAAAGTGATGAGGGGGTACTTGAGCGGGCGGGCGAAAACCTGGAGCAGGAACGTCTTGCAGTCAAAGAAGAATACATCGTTCGTGTGCAGGCGGAGGAATAGTGTTATGGTGGCGATGCAGAGCGAGACGGCGATGAACGCCCTGGGGCTAAATGATCGGGAGAAGTCCTTCGCGGAATAGGGCAGTCCGGGGACCTTCTGGTGGGCGGCGATAAACCAGCCCAATGCTACAAACGCGATAAGGCTTAAGGTGATGTGGGCGAGGCTGTGGTCTGCCAGCAGGAGGTTATGGAGGGTGGTAAGCTTATGAAGGGTGTACGATAGCGAAATCATCCCGATGGCGGGAATAACATAGGCGAATGGGAGCAGACGGAAAAATTTTGCCCTGATTGTGCCGGAAAACCCGGTGTATGATGGTTCAAAGGCCGTCTTGTCGGTGCGCTGCGGGAAGAGTATTAACAGCGCTATGACGTAGGTGAGAGTCGGCCAGGTGACAAGCCCGAGGAGCGAAATGGCAAGAGCGATGGCTGACTTGCCTCTCAAGAACATATAATAAGAGGCTAGAGCGATAGTTACGGCGAAAGCGTCCGTCTGGAACGGTACGTAGCCGCAGTTTTTCAGGGTGGCGAAGTTGAAGAAGAAAAGCGCAAAGAGGATTACCTTCGTGACGGGGTTCCAGCCCTGGAGTTTTGCCAGCTTGAAAAAGAACAGAAGCTGGAGTGCGAGGTTGACGAAATGCAGAACGTACATTCCGGCAATCATGTGGGCGTTGTCGAGCGGGATTCCGGCTAGGCCGTATACGACGTTCAGCAGGCAGAACGGGAAAATACGCTGGATGCGGAAACTGTCGTACCCGCTTGTGAAGAAATCCGTAGAGAAGTTCCTGAAAACTTCGCGGTAGAATGCTCCGTCGAAACCGGCCCTGTCGTTTACGGGAATAAGCTCTGCGTAAAACGAGAATGCGAACAGGGCGAACAGCAAAAATACCAGGAGTGCGGTTGCTCCCCGGCTAATATTTTTTTTGGACTGTAGGGTGAAACGGTTCACTTTTCGGCGTCGTCGGCCTCATTAGGGGGGACCTGGTCGGCAAGCGCCTTGAAGTAGGCGGCCGCAGTTTTCCCGACTTCGGTCGTGTCGTAGTAGGCATAAGCGCCGTTCCCGATGGCGCCGATGGCCGGAATGGCTCGCAGGATTGTCTTGCTTACGAAGGACGACGAAATCTTGAGGCCAATTTTTTCGACAAGCTTCTTGAGGGCGGTGGAGGAAAGCTTTTGCACCACGATGCGGCTCCCGGTACGGACGGCAAGGTCCCTCAGGAGCGATGCCGCGCTATGCCGGAACAGGCACCAGACCATGGCCTCGCGAGTAAGCAGTGCAAGCTTGCCGTAGGTGGCGGCGACATCGGCTACGAGTTGCGCCTGGATGCGCCAGATGGCCGCGATATCGGGAATGGCGGTGAGGATGCCCGTGAAACCGGCCGGAATGGAAAGCGTCGCACTGACGGCCGCCGCCTTGAGCGCAGCCTGCTGGGTGAGCAACTTGACCTTCGCTTCCGGATCGTTTGTTGCATTGTGGAGCGAGTCCGGAATATCCGTGATGAGGTCGAAAATGATGTTTACGGCCTTCTCTTTCAATTTTTTCTTTGCTTCTTCGGTTTTTTCGGACATATGCAACTCCTGTTTCCTTGAATTTTAACAAATCTTTCGGATTATGGCAAAAAAAATGCCGCATAAAATGCGGCAAAGGCAGTTTGTGATGGCAAATGGCGCTCTAGAACAGAATCTTTGCGAACTTGCCGGTGATGCCCGCGAAGGTTTCTCCGCTGTAGTCCGCGATGGGGAAACGGAGCTTGCGCTGGTTCATGTAGAGCTTGAGCGCCACGTTTATCCACGTCCTGTCGCAGGTAATCTTTTCGAACACGAGTTCCGTGCCCTTGTCGCCTTCTTCGAATCCGTAATAACCCCTAAACAACGTTGTCTGCGTGTCGCCACGGAGTAGGATTTTTACGCTTGCGATTCGGGTATCGGAGTCAATGACGACTTCTTCGACAGAGCCGAAACGCTGGACGGTCTCGTTCTTGCGGATGATGGACTCGACCGCCCTGTCCCGAAGGTTACCAAGTAAAGACATGCTTACCGCGGAAGGGTGAGGATTTCGATGCCGTTCTTGGTGCGGGCTACGGTGTGTTCCCACTGGGCAGAAAGCGAGCCGTCGCGTGTCACTGCGGTCCAGCCGTCAGAGAGCGTCTTGGTGCCCGGGCGACCCACGTTAATCATGGGTTCGATGGTGAACACGTGGCCGACTTCGATAAACTGCTTCAGGACGTTGTTGCGGAAGTGGTACAGGTTCGGTTCTTCGTGGAATCCACGGCCGATGCCGTGACCGCAGTAGTCTTCCACCACGCTGAAGTCGTGTTCTTCGGCGATATCCTGAATGATGTTTCCGATGTCGTAGTAGCGTGCGCCGTTTTCGCCGGCAACGCGGATGCCTTCTTCCATGCAGAACTTGGCGGTATCCACCAGTTCCTGGGCCAGGTTAGAAACCTTGCCGACGCAGAACATGGCGGAGGTGTCGCCGTGGTAGCCCGAAAGGATCGTGGTGATGTCGATGTTCACGATGTCGCCATCCTTCAGGACGGTCTTTGCGCTCGGGATGCCATGACAAACAACTTCGTTGATGCTGATGCAGGCGTAGCGCGGGTAGCCGTGGTAGCCCATGCATGCAGAAATGCCCTTGTGGGCTCGGGTGTAGTCGCCGATGAATTCGTCAATTTCGAGTGTAGAAACTCCCGGCTTGCACATTTCACCGGCGCGGATGAGCGTTTCGGCGGCAAGTGCGCCGGCGTCTCGGATGAGTTCGATTTCTTTGGGTGATTTGATTTTAATCTTGGCCATGATTATGCCTTCTTCCAAGCGTAACGGTCCAGCAGGTAGGCGAGAAGCATCTGGTCTTCGACAGGGCCGTTTGCGAGTTCTTTTACGAGCGGGAGCATGCGGCTGATGCGTTCGGTCGCCTTTTGCCCACCGAAGTGGTTCTTTTCTTGTTCAAGAGTTACGCGGGTGCGGTCGCTCACCTTCTTTGCGATTTCTTCATTGGTGAGCGGCTCCATCTTGATGAAGTTGATGCCGAAGTCTGCCGCAGTCTGGCGGATTTCGATTTCTTCAACCGGCGTGATAAGCGAAATGCAGAGCCCGCTACGGCCTGCACGAGCGGTACGTCCGCTGCGGTGCACGTAGACTTCGTGGTCGGCCGGGTGGTCGTACACAATCACGTGGGTCACATGGTCCACGTCGATGCCGCGTGCAGCTACGTCGGTGCAGATGAGGATGCGGAGCTTCTTTTCGCGGAAGGCGTTCAATGTCTTTTCGCGGAGGCTCTGTGCCACATCGCCACTCAGGGCGCCGACCTTGAAGCCGTAGCCCGAAAGCACCTGTTCCAGATAGCTCACGTCGCTCTTCTTGTTGCAGAAAATCATGCAACTGTCGGGGTTGTAGTATTCCAGCACCTTGATGGTCATGGAATCCTTGTCCATCACGTCGCAGGGGTACCAGCGGTGTTCCAGGTTGTTTGCGATGACCTTGTCGTAGCTGAGCGAAAGGAATTCTGCACTCGGGCGCTGGAATTCGCGGGCGAGGCTCTTCACTGTCTGCGGAATGGTCGCGCTGAACATCGTGCAAGAAATCATCTTCGGCAGGTACTTGCGAATGCGCTGCATGTCGGGGTAGAAACCCATCGAGAGCATTTCGTCGGCTTCGTCGAGGACGAGGTCGCGGATGTCGAGGAAGTCAACGTTGCCGCGCTGCACGTGGTCCATGAGGCGGCCCGGGGTAGCGACGATGATGTGCACGCCGTTCTTGAGCGCCTTGAGCTGCGGTTCATAACTTACGCCGCCAAAGATGGCCACGGAACGGATGCCCGTTCCCTTCGAAAGCTTTTCGATTTCATCTTGCACCTGCATGCAGAGCTCGCGGGTAGGTACCAAAATGAGTGCCTGCGGGTAGATGTGGTCGCGAACAATCACTTGCAAGAGCGGGAGCACGTAGGCGCCGGTCTTTCCCGAACCGGTCTTGGACTGCACCAGCATATCGCGGGCAGCGAGCATGTAGGGGATGGTCTTTCTCTGGACGGGCATCAGTTGCGTCCAGCCGTGTTCCGCGAGAACCTTCTTCTGTTCTTCGGGGAGCATGTCGAATGTGTAGTCGGGGAGGGGGTGCTCGGGTTCGATGATGTTGACCGGAGTCAGGAACGGATTTACTTCTTCTTTCTTCTCTTCAATATTATTTTCACTCATAGTGCGTGCAAATTTAGCAATTTTACAGGTTCCAGTGATATTCTAGGCCGACGCTTGCAAACCAGTCAATGGTAGAACCGCCGATAATTGAAGGCGCTGCGGCCGCATCGGGGGTCGGATCTACGTACATGTCGCGGCCACGGCTCGAAATGCCCGTGCGCAGCGCGATACCATAATGCTTGAAAAATACGAACTGTGCTCCGCCGCCGATAAGCCCGCCTTTATAGGCTTCCTCGAACCTGATGCGGACATTGTAGGCTTTCGAAGGTTTCGTGACATCTTCCTTGAGCGCGATATCTTCGACGAAGAAACTGTATTGGAAGCCGAGGAAGGCGAACAGGTCAATGTCCAGCCATTTCTTGATGGTGTAAGACCTTGCGAACATGGCGTTGAGCCCGACTTCGTGCTGGTAGAAATTCCAGTGGTCGAGTTCTTCGTACACGGTGTCGCGTTCGTCGGTCTTTACGCGGTGTTTTGCAAATCGGTAGATGAGTTCAAGGCCTATGAACCCGTACCAGATTCCGCCCAGGTGAACGGAAAGTAACGGGTCGTCGTCTTCGATGAAGTTCCAGAGGCTTATGGAGTCCTTCGTGATTCTGTAGTTCCTCACCGTGCTCTTGGTGTGGCTTTCGGTCCAGTCATCGGGAGTAAGCGGAATATGCGCCTGCGAGTAGCCGATGGAAACGCCAGCCCATGCACGGAATGCAGGAACTTCCTGGTAGAATTCGTCGGGCTCGTCGAGCAGCTTCTGGCGTTCTTCTTTCGACAGCCTGCGCTTTGTCTTCCCGGAGAAGAATGTCTGCGCAATCTCGTCGCCGAGCGCAATCTTGTCGTTTGTCTTCAAAACGGAGCCTACGACCTTCGGGTTTGTGGAAGTCTCGTCAAATATGGCGACGCTTACCGTTTTGCCGTTGTCGGCGAGGTAGAGCACGATATTGTCTTCAATCGACTGGACCTTCGCCATGAGGGCCGGGTGGCGTATGTGCAAGTATTCTTCGCCCAGTTTCGGGTGGATGTTCTTCTGCAGCCATTTCGCGTAGTGCATGGCGATGGTGTCGCGTTCCCATTCTCCGAAAATACGGCACTTGGGTTCACCGATGCCTGTATTGGTCCTCTTGAGCGAAAGGCAGAGTTCCTTCGGGTCTATAGGGCTCTGGCCATCCGGAGTCCATATGAGGATGTCGGGATTTTCCCAGAGAACAGGGTGCTTGTTGAAATAGATTTCACCGGCATGGGCGCTTGCTGCAAACGAAATCACCAGGAGTATTGCGAAGGAAATGCGCTTCATTTGTGGGCTCCTTCGTATAGGTGAATGCGGATTTTCTTCGCGGCTTCGGTTACGGCTGCCCGCAGGTCGTCCAGGGTGATTTTTGTAATCGGGTGCTGGACTTCGTCTACGGCGCTATATAGCGGGCGCTGGTTTTCGTTGTCCCAGAGCGTGTACGAGAATACAATGCTCAGGTTGTTCGAAGTTTTCTTTTCGGCGCTTTCCTGGCGGATGAGCTCGTAGTCGTAAAAGATTTCGCGGTTGATATCCGTGCCGATAATGAATTCGTGCAAGATAAGGATTTGCTGGGGTACGTTCCCGCCATCCGTGATGCTCACGCCCTGTTCCGGGAAATGCCCCTTGATGAACACGCGCTTGTCAATCTTCTGGCTTTCTTCGGGGAACTTGGTCACCGCGGAATCGGGAATCTGCTTGAGCCCGGGGTAGGCGCGCTTCATCTCGTTCAGGAATGCCTGCTCGCAGAATTTGGTCGCTTCATTCTGTACGTTCAGCGAGTCGAAACCGAGTTTTTTTGCAAACCACTTAGAGCGCGTCAAAATAAAGGCGTTCTCCGTGCCGGTTATCGAAAGCGAACTGTAGGGCACCTGGTTGTAGAGCGGGTGGCTCTTCGACCAATGGTACGAAGGCCCGCATCCGGCAAGGATGCAGGCTATTGCACAGATGATTGCAAATCTTCTGAACAATTTGTCCCCTTCCATCAATCAGGCTACTGTGCGCCCCATTTTTCGCGGTAGGCGTACACCTTCTCGAGGATTCCTTCGGGAGCATTGATAGCCTTGCGGTTCTCTTCGCTTTCGAGGAATGCGATGATGTCGTTGATATCGATGATGGAGTGTGCCTCGATGCCGTATTCGTCCTGCACGGTCTGGAGCGCGGACTTTCCGTTTTCGAGTTTTTCCTTGCGGTCGACCGAGATGAGCAATCCGATGACGTTGGCGTTTTCAATCTGCGAAAGCGCCTGCATGGTCTCGTTCACGCTCGTGCCTGCGGTAATCACGTCTTCGATGATGACGACATTCGTCTTTTCGGTATACTTGTAGCCGACGAGCGAACCGCCTTCACCGTGGTCCTTGACTTCCTTGCGGTTGTAGGTGAACGTGAGGTTCTGGGCGTACTGGTCGCTGAGCTTCATCGCGGTGGCGGCGCACAGCGGGATGCCCTTGTATGCCGGGCCGTAGAGGTTCTGGGCCTTGCCGTCGAAGTGTACCATGAACGTGCTTGCGTAGTATTCGGCAAGCTTGGAAAGGGTTGCACCCGTGCGGAATTCTCCGGTGTTGATGAAATACGGGGTCTCGCGGCCGCTCTTGGTCACGAAGTTACCGAACTTGAGGGCACCTGCCTCGACAAGGAAATGTACGAATGATTCTTTTGCGTTCATAATGGGAATACTTCTTAGGTTAACCTGCGGCTCCGGTCAAGAGCGCGAAGATGCTAGAGAATACGTTGAGGTTGTCGGTCAGGACCTCGATAGCGATAAGGATAGCGAGGACTACGACACACAGTCCGATGTAGAAGTAGAAGGACTTCTTGAAGCCCTTGATCTTCAGCTTGAACACGAGCCAAATGACAAAGCTCAAGATGGCGCTGAAAATCCATGCGGCGGCACCGGGCAGCGGAACGAGCCTGCTCACGCCGAAGGTGAGTGCGATGCCCGGCAAAAAGAAGAAGCAGATGTAGAGCACGCACAGGAGTGCAAATCCGACATAGTGGGCGAAACCGCGTTCCTTCTGGATGATGACCTGCGGTTCCTCGGGCTCGGCAGCAGGGGCCGGTTCTTGCGGAACTTCGCTCACGGGAGTTTCTGCAGGGGCGACCTGGGTGGTAGCATCGGCAGAAACGGGGGCTTCGGCGGCTTCCGGCTGTACTTCGTTGTTCAGATTTTCTTCGGACATGGTTAACTCCTATAAAATAAACGTTCTTCCGGCGTACACGAACACGCGGTGTTCGAGCCAGAGCTTGAGCGCCTGTGAAAGTGTGCGCTTCTCGATATCCTTCCCGAGTTCGACTAATTCGTCGATGCTTGCCGTTTCGGGCACTCGCTGGATATCCTGGCAAATGATGGGCCCCTGGTCGAGGTCTTCGGTGGCAAAATGCGCCGTGGCACCGATAATCTTCACACCCTTGTGCCATGCCTGGTGGTAGGGCTTGGCGCCCTTGAATGCCGGCAGGAACCCGTGGTGGATGTTGATGATGCGGTACTTGAATTCTTCGGTGAAGGCTTCGCTCAAAATCTGCATGTAGCGGGCGAGGACGACCGTATCGGTACGGGTCTCGGCGATGATTTCACGGAAACGGTTCTCGGGGATGCTCTTGTCCGGGTTGCTCGGCACGTAGTAGAACGGCACGCCGAAGGTGCCGCCCACGGGGCCCAAGTCGGGGTGGTTACCGACGATGCAGCTAAATTCGCAGGGGAGGTCCCCGTCGCGGTGCTTCAGGAGCAGGTCGTAGAGGCAGTGGTCCGTCTTGGATACAAAAATTGCGACACGCTCCGTCTTGGAGGTATCAAAGAGTTTCCAGTTGAGTTCCAGGCGCGGGGCCAGCGTTTCCAGGTGCTTGTACACTTCCTGGATGTCTTCCGATTCCATGTCGAAAACGGCGCGCAGGAAAAATGTCTCGATATCTTTTGCGGTATGCTGCTGGAGGTCAATGATGTTTGCGCCAGCCTTTGCAAGGACTTGCGTGGTGCCGGCGATAAGCCCTTTTTGGTCAGGGCAGTGAATTTGCAATATGTAACGTGTTGTTGCCATGCTTAAAATGTAGATAATTGCAGCCCGCGGCCCCTGCCGAATAATGAAAAAATGCTAACATTGTTCATGTTCTCAACAAAAAGGCAGGCAGAAAATGATCTGTTTCAGTAAGAAGGTTTTCGCGTGTGTAACCCTTATGGGTGTCGCCGCCTTTGCAGTCCCGCCCAAGACATGGGATGCAATCTATAAGGCAGAAGGTGAAGGCGATTACACGTCGGTGAAGGTTTCGGGCAACATCCGCATGGGCAAGTACACCAACTACAAGGAAGTACAGCCGGTTTCGTTCAAGGTGGATGATGGCCTGTTCTCATTCTCGGCATCCGGCAATATGACCGTTCCCGCCGAAAAAATCGAGAAGGAAAATTTCTATAACCAGTGCAATACCACGAAGGAAGCCTGGATTTCGTATTTCAACAAGCCCATGACGTTTGGCAAGGAAGAAAAAATCGTGAACATCGCGGGCGTCGACCTGGCCTGCGGTGACGATGTGTATGCGCTTTCTGACTTGAAAATCAAGTTTGCAAACCCGAAGGCTCAGGAATACTGGGTGGCAAACCTGGAAGGCCGCGAAAAGTACTTGCGCAAGCAGGTCGCTGAATTGCGTGTGGCCGAACAACAGCACCATGCCGATATCCGCAGCATGTCGAGCGCGTTTACCGACCCGCGTGATGGCCAGACATACCGCACCATCAAGGTGGATGGCCGTGAATGGTTTGCCCAGAACGTGAACTACAATGTCGAAGGTCACTCCTGGTGCTACGAAGACAAGGAAAATTACTGCACCCGCAGTGGTAAGCTTTACGACCTCGAAGGCGCCCGCCAGGCCTGCCCCGAAGGCTGGCACCTGCCGCGCGACCGCGAATGGATGGACATGCTTACTGGCCTTACCAAGTGCTATAGCGGTGTCGACAAGTGCGGCAAGTTCGCCGAGAAGATGAAGGCGACTACCGGCTGGCATGGCGGTGGCGGTACCGACGAATACGGCTTTTCCGTCTACTCTTCGGGCTATCGCAAGCTTATCGGTAAGTCGACCGTGAAGTACGAAGAAATGGGCGAGTATGCCGGTTTCTGGAGCGCGCAGAATGGCCGTAACGAAACTATCTGGCTTTGGTCCATGGGCCGCATGAGCGACCAGATGGTGCGCCAGCTCGTGCCGAACAACGCAAAGAACAACGCCTACTCTGTCCGTTGCATTAAAGGTAACTAGGCCAATCCAATGCTGAACCGTCCACGCCGCTTACGCAAGAATATCGCCATCCGCAATATGGTGGCCGAGACTATGGTAAACCCCGATTCCCTCGTCTACCCGATGTTCGTGGTAGAAGGGGAGGGCATCAAGGAAGAAATCCCTTCGATGCCGGGTCAGTACCGCTTCTCGATTGACGAAATTTTGCAGGAACTGGAATCTTGCGTCATCGTGGGAATCAAGTCGGTTCTCTTGTTCGGGATACCGGATTCCAAAGATGATATGGCAACATCCGCCTACGACGATGACGGAATCGTGCAGCGCGCGGTCCGTGCCATCAAGGCGAAGTTCCCGGACCTTTACGTGATAACCGACGTTTGCCTCTGCGAGTACATGAGTCACGGCCATTGCGGGATTATCAAGGACGGCGACGTGGATAACGACCCGACGCTCGAACTTTTGGCGAAGACCGCGCTTTCACATGCGCTTGCCGGTGCCGACATGGTTGCGCCTTCCGACATGATGGACGGGCGCGTGGCGGCGATTCGCGCCAAGCTTGATGAAAACGGTTTTTCGAATACGCCCATCATGGCTTACAGCGCGAAGTTTGCAAGTGCCTACTATGGACCGTTCCGCGATGCGGCAGATTCTGCCCCGCATTTTGGCAACCGCAAGAGTTACCAGATGGACGTGCGCAATGCCCGCGAAGCTCAGCGCGAAGTGGATCTCGACATCGAAGAGGGCGCCGACATCGTGATGGTGAAACCGGGCCTTGCATTCCTCGATATCTTGCGCCAGACGGCGGAAACGAGCCCCGTTCCTGTGGCCGTCTATAACGTGAGCGGTGAGTATTCCATGGTGAAGGCCGCTGCAAAGATGGGCTGGATTGACGAGGATGCCATCATCCGCGAAAACTTGCTCGCTTTCAGGCGTGCAGGTGCCGACATCATTATTACCTACCATGCCAAGGAAGCGCTGGAAAAGCATCTCTTTTAATAGAATGCGGCGCTCAGGCTAGAAAAATGAAACACGCTCTTAGTGAAAAACTTTTTGCCGAAGCCAAGAATCTGATGCCGGGCGGCGTGAATAGCCCTGTCCGCGCGTATGGTAACGTCGGCACGACTCCTCCGTTTATCGCCCGTGCGAAGGGCAGCCACATCTACGATGTGGACGGTAACGACTATATCGATTACGTGGGCAGCTGGGGCCCGATGCTCCTGGGCCATGCGCACGATGCTGTTATCAATGCAGTTGCAGAAACGGCGAAGAATGGCCTTAGTTTTGGCGCTCCGTGCGGTCTTGAATCCGAACTTGCAAAACTCGTGATGGACCTTGTGCCGAGCGTGGAAATGATCCGCATGGTGAACAGCGGGACCGAGGCGACGATGAGTGCCATCCGTGCCGCTCGCGGTTTTACAGGCCGCGACAAGATTGTGAAATTTGAGGGCTGCTACCACGGTCATAGCGATAGCCTGCTTATCAAGGCGGGCTCGGGCATGCTCACTACGGGTAAGCCGAGTAGCAAGGGAGTGCCCGCCGACCTCGCGAAGTATACGCTCACGCTCCAGTACAACGATGTGGCGGGCGTTAAAGAACTCTTCGACAAGATTGGCGACGAGATTGCTGGTGTCATCGTGGAACCGGTGGCCGGCAATATGGGCGTCGTGCCTGCGAAGCCAGAATTTTTGCAGACGCTTTCCGCAGAAACCAAGAAGCACGGCGCACTCCTGATTGTCGATGAAGTCATGACGGGTTTCCGCGTGGGTATCCACTGTGCGCAGGGCCTGTATGGCATCAAGCCGGACCTCACGACCTTCGGCAAAATTATTGGCGGCGGCATGCCCGTCGGCGCATACGGCGGGCGTCTCGACGTTATGCGGCAGATTGCACCGCTCGGCGGTATCTACCAGGCAGGGACGCTTTCCGGTAACCCGGTCGCGATGGCGGCGGGGTTAACGACGATGCGTGAACTCAGTGCACATCCCGAATACTACGTGCATGCAGAAGCGATGACCAAGCGCTTGCTCGATGGCCTTAAGGATGCGGCCGCCTCTGCGGGTGTCGCCATTTCTGCGAACCAGGTGGGCTCCATGGGTTGCATCTTCTTTACCGAAGGCCCCGTGGAAAGCTTTGCCGACGTGCAGAAGTCCGACCTGGAACTGTTCCGTAAGTACTTCCTCGGGATGCTCGACGAAGGCATCTACCTGGCGCCGAGCCAGTTCGAGGCCATCTTCGTGAGCGCCGCGCATACGGAAAGCGACATCGACCGTACCGTCGATGCCGCCAGGAAAGTTTTCAAGACACTTTAACAGCCTGCTTTGTCATCCCCGGCTTGGCCGGGGATCTCCTTTAAGATTCCGTGCTGTTGTCTGCCGGAGCATCCGCGTTCGGCGCGGTTTCCGTTGCTTCGGTTGCTGAGCTTGCCGAAGCTGCTGCATTCTGCGCTTCGGCATCCTTGTCACGGATGCTGGCGCGGCGAATCTTTCCGCTGATGGTTTTCGGCAGTTCCGTCACGAAGTCGATGATGCGCGGGCTCTTGTAAGAGGCCGCAATCTTCTTGGTGAACAGCTGGATTTCCTTCGCGAGGTCCTTGGAGGCCTCGTAGCCCTTCTGGAGCACGATGGTTGCCTTCACGGCCTGGCCGCGGTCCTTGTCTTCTACGCCCGTTACCGCCACTTCGAGGACGGCGGGGTGCTTGTGGATGACTTCTTCCACTTCGAAGGGGCTGATGCGGTAGCCGGAACTCTTGATGAGGTCGTCGTTACGGCCCACGAACCAGTAATATCCGTCCTTGTCGCGGGTAGCGGTATCGCCTGTGTGGTACACTCCGCCTTCGAACACGCGTTCGGTGCGTTCCTGGTCGCGGTAGTAGCCGCCGAACATGCCGAAGGGCTTGCCCTGGTCAATCTTGATGATGAGTTCACCGACCTCGTCGTCGGCGCAGGGGTTGCCTTCGGCGTTCACGATTTCCATGCGGTATCCCGGGGAGGGCTTGCCCATGGAACCGGGGCGCGGTTCGCTGAAACCGAAGTTGCCCGTGGTAAGAGTAAGTTCCGTCTGGCCGTAGCCTTCCTGCATGCGGATGCCTGTCTGTTCGTAGAACCTGTTGTAGATGTCGAGGTTCAGGGCTTCGCCTGCGGTGGTGCAGTACTTGAGGTTTGAAAGGTCGTACCTGCCGATGCCGTGCTGCAAAATGTAGCGGTATACGGTGGGCGGCGCACAGAACGTGGTCACCTTGTATTCGGCCATCTTCTCGAGCAACTTGCCCGGGATAAACACCTTCATGTCGTAGGTAAACACGGCAGAACCGGCAATCCACTGCCCGTAAATCTTGCCCCAGAGTGCCTTGGCCCAACCGGTCTCGGCGACGGTCAGGTGGCGGCCTCCGTCAACAACGTGCTGCCAATACTTGGCGGTCACGATGTGCCCCAGCGGGTAGGTGAAGGTATGTGCCACCATCTTCGGGTTCGAACTTGTGCCGCTTGTGAAGTACACAATCATGATGTCGTCGTTGTGTGTGGCGGCATCGCCTACGGGGCGCTCAAACTTGGCCGGATAGATTTCGTAGTCGTCGTAGAAGCTCACCCAGTTCTGGCGGGCGGTCTGGCCGACGGTTACGAGCTTTTCGACGGAGGCGCACTTGGATTTTGCCTTGTCGACTTCCTTTTGCAGGGAAGGCTCGTCGTAGGTCACGACCATCTTGACTTCGGCGGCGTTGAAGCGGTATTCCAGGTCTTCGGCGGCGAGCATGTTCGTTGCCGGGATGGCGATGGCACCAATGCGGTGGAGCGCCAGCAAGAAGAACCAGAATTCATAGCGGCGGCGGAGTATGAGCATCACGCGGTCGCCCTTTACGATGCCCTGTTCCATGAGGAAGTTCGCCGTACGCTGGGAGGCAAGCGAAAGGTCCTTGAACGTGAAGATATGGCTTTCGTCATCGTCGTCACACCACACGAGGGCTTCGCGCTTGGGTTCAGTCTTTGCGTATTCGTCTACGACGTCGTACGCGAAGTTGAAGTTATCCGGGATGCTTATCTTGAAGTTCTTGTAGAGGTCTTCGTAAGATTCATAATCCGTGCGGGATAGAAACTTGTTTAGCAACATGTGTCAATACCGTGGTTTCGGGCCTTATAGATCCCGGTACATGATTTTCTCGCGCATAGTCGAGGTGTAGCGTACCATATTTAGAATGCGTTTTTCGCCGATGGTCCTGAAATCCTTGTCGTGGAACACCAGGCGATGTACTCCTCCCGGCAGGAGCATCTTGAGGCAGGCGTATGTCTGCGTGAGCCCGAGAAGCGGGGTAGGGATGATGGAAAAACTCAGCGTGCCGGAACGGGTCTTCTTGATTTTCCCGTCTACCATTTGGTAGATGCCGTGGAAGTCTTCGTAATAGTCGAAGATTTCAAGTGCGAGTTTTTTCAGGTACTTGTTCCCGAACCAGATCGGGGGGATAAATCCGGAGGCTTCACCTGTTCCGTGCGCCTTCCAGAGGGCGAGACTCCTCTTGAGGAGCGCCTGCGTGAAGCGTTCGTCGATGCCGGCGAATTCAGCCTCGTTATTTGAAATCCAGAGGGCGATTTTGCCGGAAATATTGCGTTTGATGGAGAGGTCTGCGCGGTGGCGGGCACCGTGAAGCATGATTTCGTAACCTTCGTCCACGAACTTTTCGATTTCTTCGCGGAATTCTTCTGCTTCGGATTCCGGTGCGGCACCGAAAGAGGGAATCACGGCGATGCTGATGGGCGAACCTGCCGCATCGGCAATCTTGCGTATCTGTACGCTCGCTCTCTTGTAGTTCAGCACGCTAAAGCTGTGGTAGCACAGAATGAATTTTTTCTTCTTTTGCGAAGTGGCTTCGGCAGCCTGGATGTCTGCGATGTCCTTATTGTGTTCCATAATGGCCTACTTGCGGTAGTCGCGGTTGGAGATGTAATTTTCTTCCTCGAGTTTCTGCGAGATAAAAAGGTGATAGAAGAAGAACAGGATTGCCGTCAGTGCGGAAATCTTGATCCAATATTTGAACAGCCAATCAGACATACGGAACTCCTTGGTTCGACGTGGTACAACGCCCACGCTCTCTCCGAAAAATACAATAATTGCCCCCGAAAGGGCAATTATTTTCGGCTAATCCTTGTATTTCTTAATGACAACCACGCCGTTGTGCCCGCCGAAGCCGAGGGAAGCCGATACTGCCACGTCGATGTTGCCTTCGATACCCTTGTTCGGCACGTAGTCGAGGTCGCATTCCTCGTCCGGGTTGTCGAGGTTGATGGTCGCGGGGTAGAACGAGTTCTGTACGGCGAGGGTGCTGATTATAGCCTCGATGACGCCTGCAGCACCTACGCAGTGGCCTGTCATACTCTTGGTGCTCGACACCTTGATTTTGTAGGCGTGTTCGCCGAGCGCAATTTTCAGCATCTGGGTTTCGGTAAGGTCGTTCAGGTGGGTAGACGTGCCGTGCGCGTTGTAGTAGTCCACGTCGGTGGGGGCGATTTCGGCGTCTTTCATGGCGCGGATCATCGCCTTCGCGCAGGTTTCTCCACCCGGGCGCGGGCTCGTGATGTGGTAGGCATCGGCAGATGCACCGTAGCCAGCGAGTTCGGCATAGATTTTTGCACCGCGGGCCTTGGCGTGTTCGAGTTCTTCGAGGACGAGCACCGCACCGCCTTCGCCCATGACAAAGCCGCTACGGTCTTTGTCGAAGGGGCGCGACGCCTTCTCGGGGGCGTCGTTGAACTTGTCGGTGAGTGCGTGCATGCCTGCAAAACTCTTGATGGAGTATTCGGTAATCCCGCTTTCGGACCCGCCGGCAAGGCACACGTCGAGCCTGCCCGAGCGGATTGAATCCAGGGCGACCCCGATGGCGTCGGTGCCGGAGGCACAGGCGGTGCAGACCGTGTGGGCAAGTCCTGTAATACCGAGAGCGATGGAGACGTTCGCGCACGCCTCGTTCGGGATGAGTTCCGGCATAGCAAGCGGCGAAACCCTGCGCTTGCCGCCTTCGATGTACTTGTTGTAGGTCTCGTCGAGTACGTCCATGCCTGCGAGGCCGTTGCCGGCTACGATGCCGGTAGTGTCTTCGGCGAGCTGTTCGCGGGTGAGGCCGGCGTCCTTGACCGCCTCGTTGGCGGCAGCTACCAGGAACTGCGTGAAGCGGGCCATGCGGCGGGCTTCTTTCGGATCGATTCCGTGTTCCTCGGGCTTAAAATCCTTGATTTCGGCGGCAATCTTCACGGGGCAGTTGCTGGCGTCGAACAGGGTGATGGGGCCGATTCCGCATTTGCCCTGCTGGATGGCCGTCCACAGTTCGGGGACGGACTTGCCTACGGGGCTCACTGCACCCATGCCGGTGATAACGATTCTTTTTTTGGTCATACGGGCCTCATTGCATAATTTTTGAGCCAAAGATAGTTTTTTTGACGTTGTTTCATGTCCTGTTTCATACACCTATTGAATTATTAGTGTTTTTTTTCTATGTTTCATATACAACAACCTATAATATATACAAGGAGAAAAAATGAAAAAGATCCTGTTTGCTTCTCTGGTTTCTGCCGTAGCACTCTTTACTGGCTGCGAACTGACGACCGAAGATCCTTCCTGTGATGTCAAGATGATTGGCGTGCATACCATGTGCGTGACGTCCACGAACTCGACCTACGTCCATGAAACTTGCCAGGCATACAACACGATTGTGTCTTCTGGCTACGAGGATTTTGGTTGCCCTGGTGGCGAAACAAAGGCTTGCACCGATTACGATGGTGACGTGTCCTACACAGTGTACTACTACACCGACGTGGGTGATGCCTCTTGTGACGAACTTCTCAGAAAGACCGACGACTACGGTTTTGAACCGGATGATCCGAACTACATGAAGGTCTTCAAGGCCGCTCTCAGTAGGGCCAAGGCTGCGAAGTAATCATCGCTCCGCTGAGTCATACAGGTAGTAGAAAAGTCCGGCTCTGCTGGACTTTTCTGTTTTGCGAAACACGTAAAAAATTCCTATACTTGTTCCCAAAAAAGGTTTTAGAATGATTGTATCTTGGATGACCACCAACAAGTGTAACCTGACCTGCAAGCACTGCTACCAGGACGCGGGCGAAAACAAGTCGGCCGAACTCACGACCGCCGAGGCGCTCAAGCTGATTGATGAAATCGCGAAGGCGGGGTTCAAGATTATGATTTTCAGCGGTGGCGAGCCGATGACCCGCCCCGACATTGTGGACCTCGTCGCCCACGCTTCGAGCAAGGGACTCCGCCCGGTGTTCGGTACCAATGGTACGCTTATCACGCACGACCTGGCGTTCAAGCTCAAGGCCGCCGGCGCGATGGCGATGGGCATCAGTGTCGATAGCATCGATCCTACACGCCACAATGATTTCCGCGGGCTCCCGAACGCCTTCGAGATGACGATGATGGGCATCGAGAACTGCAAGGCGGCTGGCCTCCCGTTCCAGATCCACACGACTATCATGGACTGGAACCAGAACGAGATTTTTGACATCATGGACTGGGTCAAGGAAATCGGCGCGGTTAACCACCAGATTTTCTTCCTGATTCCGGTCGGTCGCGGCAAGGAAATTGAAGGTCACGCCCTGCGCGTCGCCGAATACGAGGGCCTCCTCCGCAAGATTATGGAAAAGAGCCGCACGCTCGGCATTCCGGTAAAGCCCACCTGTGCCCCGCAGTTCCTGCGCATTGCCGACCAGCTCGATATCAAGACGCGTTACAGCCGCGGCTGCCTCGCCGGCCTCGACTACTGCATCGTGAGCCCGATAGGGAAGGTGCGCCCCTGCGCCTACATGATGGAAGAAGCGGGCGACGTGCACGACACGCCTTTCGACGAAATTTGGGCGAACGCCGAAGTGTTCAAGAAGCTCCGCACCAAGGCCTATGCCGGTGCCTGCGGCAAGTGCAAGTTTAACGACCGCTGCGGCGGTTGCCGCGCCCGCGCCGCCTACTACCATGACGGCGACTACATGCAAGAAGACTCCTACTGCGCTTACGGGAGAGGGCTTAAGTAGACGAAATGTACGATACTAAGTGCTTTGGCACCTTAGTAGAGTTGTCGTCTATGAGGAGAATGCTGGTTCGCTGCTACAGATGATAGATGGAAGAAAAACAAATATATGAATGATTTTTTAACATTATATCATGATGAAATTTTTTTTCTTTTCATGATTGTTGTAGCCGTTGTGGTTTCTTATTTGACTGATTGCGGAACTTTCGAAAAACATAAATCGATAAAGTGGAAAGTCCGATTAGTGGCGTTGCCGATAATATACGTTGCTTTCTTGTTTTTCAATAAAGGACCTTGGAATATTGATTATTTTTTGTGGAATGTATTTCTTGCTGTGATTGTTTGGTTAGCCGCTTTTTTCCCGCCATGGTATATATGGGATTTGCTTATGCCAGATGATGACGGAGATAAGAAGAAATAGGTTTTGGTATGGATAACATGAACGAAGACGAAAAATACATGCGCATGGCGCTCCGCGAGGCGGAGAAGGCCTTCGAGGAAAAAGAAATCCCTATCGGCTGCGTTATCGTTAAGGAAGGAGTTGTCATCGGCCGTGGCCATAACCAGATAGAAATGCTCAAGGATGCCACTGCCCATGCCGAAATCCTTTCTATAGGCACTGCATCTGGCAAACTTGAAAACTGGCGCCTGGAAGGTGCTACTTTATATGTAACGCTTGAACCGTGCCCGATGTGTGCTGGCGCTATCCTCAACAGCCGTATTTCTCGCGTGGTCTACGGTTCCCCGGACACCCGTTTTGGCGGCTGCGGCACGACCATCGATGTCATCTCGAATAATGCCCTAAAGCGAGATGTCCAGGTGGAGGGTGGATTGCTCGCCGAAGAGTGCCTCGGGCTGTTGAAGGCGTTCTTCCAGCGTATGCGTCTCGAAAAGGGCGACTCTGGTGCAAAATCCTGATTTTTTGCCGTAAAAAGCCATTTTTGCCTGCCCTTTTCCTTTCTTTTTACTTAAATTTCAAGTATGAGTTTTACCAAGTTTTGCGCCGCATCTGCCGCGCTCATTTTCCTGTGTTCTTGCGATAGCAACGACGTTTCCCTGGCATTCAATACCCAGAATGCTCCCGTTCAAAAGTATTTCTTGGAATCCTCCATCGATGCCATGCTTCCGAGCGATTCCGGGGTCACCGTCCCCGAGGCGATGGAAACCCACCTCAAGGTGCAGGCTACGCTTTCTGAACTGGTTGCCTACGACAACGGTTCGGGCCGCTTCGAAATGAAGATTGACTCGGTCGACTACAAGAGCGACAAACGTACGGTCGAGGATTACCTCTATATCGAGAAATACCTCCTGACGCAGCACTTCCAGTACAAGATGGCTCCCGATGGTTCCGTGAGCGAACCTGCTGTGGAAGATGTCGCCCTCCAGCCGGGTTCCGAAGAACTCAACCTGCTCAAGCTGTTCATGAAGGTCCAGCCGATCCTTCCGGGCAATCCGGTGAAGGTAGGGGAAACCTGGGAACGTCCGGTTGAAATCCCCGAAAGCGGCAAGACGACTACGGTATACAAGTCGTTCACGCTCGAAGAGGTCTTTTTGCACGATGGCGTCCAGATGGCGAAAATCGGGATGAACGTGAAATACCAGGAAGTGGTCGACTCTACGGCGAACGTCCAGATGGAAAGCAAGGGGTTCATCGTCGGTTCGGGCTCAATCCTGTTCGATATTACCCACGGGGCCGTTTCGTCTGTTTCGCTTGAACTTTCGGGCCATGTCGATATTAACGACATTGTCGCGGGCAACGTGATTCCCGACATGCATGTGCTCCAGAAAATCAAGTTGAGGAGTGAGTTCTAATGTTTCCGCGCGGTTTGAGACATGCCCTTTGCGGGTCGCTTCTGCTTGCGGTTGCGCTCTTTGCAAGTGAGATGCCGTTCCCGCATCCAGAAAACGGTAGCATCCGCCTTACGGAACAGGATAGCCCCTACATTCTTGAACAGGGGGTCGTGGTTACCTCTACCGATACGCTTTATGTTGAACCCGGCGTGACTGTCCTTATGGGCGAATACGCCAAGCTTACCCTTCGCGGGTCCATACATATTCTGGGTACGGAAGCCAAACCGGTCGTTTTCCGCAGCGCTGATTCCAGCGGAAGCTGGAACGGAATCCATTTCGTGTCTACGAACCGCCCCTTCGAGGTCAAGAACTTCGTGGTGCAGAACGCCTTCCGCAATACGGTGTTCCGTTCCCGCGGGATTTTCGAGAATGTGAAGTTCGTGAACAACTACTACGGCCTCTGGGTCGACGATGTCCCCGAGGTGTTCCTCGCTCGCTGCGACTTCGTGCGTAACCGCTTTGCGCTTTCTGTGCGTGCGGGCAAGGTCATGTCTGCCGATACCAAGATTTCCGAGAACGTCTACGGGCTTTATCTCGAGGCGGGCGGTAACTACAATGGCGATATGTCTGCCATCAAGGATAACCTGGAATCGGATGTCCGCAAGGAATCCGAAGAGATGGCGGGTGCGGGCAAGCGTGTAAGCCGCAGCATCTGGCAGCGCATTGAGACTGGATTCTAAGGGGTGAACGTGGAAGAAACTTTCCGTCGATCCATACGCAAGATGACTGGGGCAAGCATTCGCCTGAATGCCTGCCCGAATAGGTCGTCCATGGTGGCGGACCTTTCGCAGTCCATGATGGTCACATGGTCCATCGCCCTCTTTGAACATCTGGATGCGATGCTCAACAATCTCGACTCTTCTGTCGGGAATTCGGAGCAGATTTCTTATAGCGAGACCGCCTGGAAACTTGCCGATGCGAGTTTCCCGCAAATCATTGCCGATGCGAACAAGCTTTACGACGAGTTCCGAGCCAAGTGGATGCAGCGTTTTTCGACGGACGAGGTGCTCCGCCTGTTGCTCGAAGGTGGCGACTTCTTGGTCCATGACGAAGAAAAGGGCTGGGCGCTTACCGTGAAGAACAACAAGCAGGATATAAGCGCGTTCTATTCGGCGACAATCCATTTGCTGGTAAGCGATGCCGAACCGCTTTTTGTGCGCATGCATGGCCGCGTAATGCAGTTGCAAGAAAAACTCTGCAAGTACTGGCATGGCGAAAGTGCCGTCGATGCGGTTTCTAAGCTTTTGCCCTGTCTGGAGTCGTCGTTGCGTGAAAAAGAAAACGCGATGGTGGTTTCTTTGCGCAGTTCGCTCAATACCCTTGCCAAAAAGCGCTTTGCCGCGGCGTTCAATACTAAGGCACCGCCCCGCTATTACCGCACTGCGGCTTCGTGTGCAAGGAATGTCGGCCGTTTTTGGAACCCGCATTACGCCTATGAAAACGGCTTCCTGGCTTTTACGGATGACTTCTGTGACTACGCTCGCGAACTTACGCTCCATGTGATTGAATGGTACCACGGTAAGTGGTCTGTTTTCCTCCGCGGGTTCTCCCGTGGACAGTTGAACTTGTTTGAAACAACGGCCTCTGCCGAGGCCTAACATTAAGGAAGAAAATGAAGAACGCATACAACCTGATTCTCGTTCTCTCTGTCGTCGGTCTTGCCGTGTTGGTGGCTGGCGCCTCCTACTTCGGTGCACCGCTTTTCGGCTGGGTCATCATGGTGGCGATTTTCGCTGTCTTCATTGTTGACCAGTTCAAGCTTCTTGCAAGCCTCAAGCGCATCGGCGAAGAAGAAAGCCTTATTGAATCGTGCGAGAGCCGCCACACGTTCTCGGTCTCAGGTGACGGAATCGTGGCGAAGCGCTTGAATCAGGCGCGCGAGATGCTTTCGAAGGGCATTAGACTTGATTCTCCGATTGCCTTCGAGGTTCTTTCGAATGGTTCTACGGTTGCTATTCCGCGCAGTTCCGGCGGCACGGTAATCCTCCTTGGCCTTATGGGTACGTTCTTTGGCCTTATGTATTCTGTGGCGACTGCCGGTGTGGCAATTGACAATTCTACCACGCAGGGTACTCTTGATACCATCCAGGTTTTGTTTGGTAACATGAAGGGCATTTTCGGTACTAGCCTTTGTGGCTTGTTTGCAGCCCTCGTGCTCAACGCTTCGCGTGGGATTTTCTTGGGCCGCCGTGATGCGTTCATCGTGCGCCTTGATGCCCTTACGCTCAATATGCAGGGCGAATCTGTTGGCGAAAACGAAAAGAGCAAGGACGATCTGACCCGCCTGTTTGAATCGGTCGAAAAGAACTTGTCCGGTGTCGTCGCGTCTGTGGAAAAGAATCTTTCGGATACGACATCGAAACTCGAACAGTCTCTCGCTTCTGTCATGGCTGGCGTAAACAAGGCTGTCGAAGGGCTTGCTCCCTCGGTCAATGCGTCGCTTTCTGGTGCGTTTACCCCGATGGAACAGAACATCAAGGCTCTTGCCGGTTCTATCGAGTCTATTCCGGGCAAACTCGACGAAAAGTTGAATTCGATTTCTTCGAGCCTGAATTCCGGCCTCGAAGGTATTTCTTCTGGTGTCAAGGAAGGCCTTTCCGGCGTCGCTTCTGCGACCGAGAAGTCTATGGATGGCGCTACGAAGAATATTGCCGAAGCGGTTGCCGGTCAGGTGAAGCAGTCGGGCGAACAGTGGAATGCCTTTATGGACAAACTCGCCTCCGAAACGAGCGCGAATGTCGAAAGCCAAAAGCAGGGCCTCGAAACCCTCAAGAACGTGGCGCTCCAGGTGGCAGAAAAGGCCCAGGCGGGTTCTGCCGAACTCAGCAATTCTGTCGCCGAAAAACTTTCTACGCTCTCGAACGATATTTTGGGCGCATTCCAGAAGCTCTCCGATACGTCTGCCGTGCTGCTTGAAGCACAGAAGGCGCTTACCGAAAGCATCGACAACCGTGTCGTGAAGGAAAAGGAAGCTACAGACGCCCTTGGCGGAAACATCGTGCAGACGGCAGAACTCATGCGCGTGAACCAGAGCGAACTTAGTGCGAACCTCGAAATGCTGCGCAGCGCTCTCGAAACCATTCTCGAAAAACTCAGTGGCGATACTTCCGAACACGAAGACGAAGAGAACTTTGTGGAACGCCTCAACCAGTCTCTCGAAGCCTTCCACGAGCGCGCAAGCGAAGTGCTTATGGAAAATGCGGTCAAGACGCAGGAAATCCTTTTGGAAGTGCTGGAACAGACCCAGCGCGCGACCCAACAGTCCCTTCCCAAGGCAGAGGGCTAGCCTATGCGTTTTCGTCGCGAAGAAGGCAGCAATCCCTGGATGGCCTATACCGACCTCGGTATAGCCCTGGTGTCGCTGTTCATTTTGGCTTTTGTCGCCATGGCCACCCTGAAGGAGCAAAAGGCCGAAGACCTTACGCGTACCGAGGAAGAGGTGTTGAACTGCCAGGAGGAAATGCGCAAGATTGCTTCGGAACGCAATGCCCTTTTGGCGAAGAGCCTGCAGACTTCTATCGAGGCCGGCCTTATCGCGCTCGAAGACGGTAAAATCCAGATTCAGGCTTCGTTCCTTTTCCCGACCAACGGCGCGAACCTCACCAAGGAAGGTGCCGGCGTTATCAAGGGAATCAGCAAGGGCTTGCTCGATGCGCTTGATACGGGCGATGTCGTGATGGTGAGCGGCTTTACCGACGATATTCCCTTCAGTTCGTCTACGACCTACACGAACTGGAACCTTTCTACCGAACGCGCCGTGAACGTGGTGAAGACCCTTATCAAGGAAGGCTTCCCTTCGGACCGTATTTTTGCTGCGGGCTTCGGTGAATTTAGGCCCAAGTATCCTAACGATACCGAAGAACACCGCCGCCTGAACCGCCGCGTGGAAATCGGTGTGACACCGCTTCGCCTGGGGAGTGCCCGCTAATGCAGGAACGCATAGAATCCGTACGCCGCACGATAGATTCCATTCGCAAGTCTGGAACTCTTCCGCATTGGCGCATGGTCTATGCCGACACGCTCCTGGAACGTGCCGAGGACTATATCGCTATTGATAGGGCGCCTGAGGCGGGGATGGTCCTGGACAAACTTGCCCGCTGGACGGAGACGCACATGCCTCCGGAAGTCGACGGTTCTGCAAACGATTCCGCTCCTATAGTGTTCTGGGATGCGGAAATGCTCAGGGGTATTGTCGAACAGGTTCGCAGTACGCTTGCAAAGAAGAAAATGCTCGTGCCTTCGACGGAACGCGATGCGATTACGCGCCGCATAGAAGTTGTCGAAAAGATGATTGAGGAATCTAAGCTGCTCGAAGCCCACGAAGAACTTCTTTCGCTCCGCAGCGCCTTGATTGCCCGCCTCCGCCGTTCTTACAGGGCCCGTATCGCTTCGAGCGATTACCGCCATGGTTCGTTTGTACAGCCTGCGGGTTCGCTTGTGGGGCCGTACAATGCCCGGCATACGCTCGAAGAAACATTCCAGGTGGTTGGTGAACGTGACCCGATATGGGTTGAAGACTTTTTGGACGTTTATAACGATTTGTTCCGCATTGTCGAAAGGCTCGCTCCTCAAGACAAGAAGTAGTTTTTGTATAAATTAGGGTAAGGGGTTCCAATGAAAAGAAAACAAGTTTTCTATCTGCTGGCCGCATCTGCAATGCTCTTTGTTGGCTGTGGCGATTCTGGTTCCGGCGCTAACATCGATGGCTCTACAAAAGTCAGCGTGAAGGACGGAATTTTTGTCGATGAACGTGACGGCAACGAGTACCACGTGCAGGCTTTTGGTTCTGACGTGTGGTTCGTCGATAACTTGCGCTATGCCGATAGTTCTGCGATGCCGAACTTGAAGGGGAATGTATGGTGCCCCGACGACGAATCTTCGAACTGCAAAAAATTCGGGATGCTCTATTCTTGGACTGCCGCCCGCAACATCAAGCCCGATTACTTGAAGGAACTATACGAGAGCACGGTCTGGAATGTTCAGGGCGTTTGCCCCGATGGTTGGCGTATCCCGACGCATGATGATTGGGATTACCTCCGCAAGGTTGTCAAGAAACTATACCCGAGTCTCAATGTAGGGGATGTCGTCAAGTCTGCTGAAGGCTGGGTCGATACCGCCGGAGCGGAATTGAAATTTGACGACCGCATGGGGTTCAATGGAGAACCTGCGGGTCGTCGCAATAAGGAAGGCGGATTCCTGCATTCGGGCTCGTTTGCGTTTTTCTGGACATCTCAAGAAATCAACAAGGCGACAGCCGTCGGTTGGACGCTTCGCAATGACAACGCGGTCCTGGATTCGGGCTCGTACTACAAGGAACACGGGATGTCCGTGCGCTGCGTTGCTACGCTCCCTGAAGAAATCGAATGGTCTGGGGATGACGAAGCCCGCACGACACGCGCGAGGGTATACGACAGCGTGCTTGTCGGAGACGAGTATTATAAGGTGATTGACATCGGTGGTGCCCGTTGGATGGCGGAAAATCTGAACATCGAGACGGAATCGAGCCGTTGCTACAACGATGAAAAGGAAAACTGCGAGAAGTTCGGGCGCCTCTATCCGTATAGTGAAATTGAAACGGCTTGCCCTGAGGGTTGGCATCTTCCAGATGCAAACGAATGGCGCTCGTTGATTTATCAAGTCAATGGCAATATGTATGCGTTGTCGGCGAAGGATGTCTGGGATGATGATGTCGGTACGAATGAAGCGGGCGTATCGCTGCTTCCCGGTGGCACGATAGACAACGGCTCCTTCTCGGATTTGGGTAATGGGGCGTATTACTGGATTGCCAACCAATCGTCGCCGATGTGCTTGCGCTTTTATTACTACACGCCCCAGTCATCTATGATTGATTTCAAGGCGACGTCTAGTGCAGCAATCCGCTGTGTCGAAGATTAGGCAATGGTGCCGTAAAAACGACGAGGAGGATATATGGCATATCGCATGCTCATGCGCTTTATCGGGGAAGGCAATGATCTCGCCTCTTTGTGGGATGAGTTCGTCTGCAAGTTTCCGGAAGCAGAATTGCCTGATGCCGATTCTGGCGAATGGTACAGCGTAAACGACGTGATGACGGACGATTACGAGTGCCGGTTCGAGGAATTGCCCCAGACGGAATTGCTTGCCATGGATGGTAGCATCTATATCGAGGAAGAATTCCCCGAGGAGTTTATGGAAGAACTCATGGAACGCTATGAACGTGTTTATGGCGTTTTCAAGTGGTCTTCTTTTGATGTCGGGGTAGGCTGCGGTTCAAGCGAGGCGTGGGGCGAGTTTACGGCGGATTTTGCCGACGACTTCTCTGATGAGGCGAACGAAATCTCCGAAGCCGTCCTCGGGTTTTAGCCCCCCGCATTGTCATCGTGGCCGCGCTTGCTTATCTTGCAACGTCATCGCGAGCCGCAATAGTCAAGTGATTGCGCTATTCGCGAATAGCGTTATCACAAATTTCTACGAGCATGCGTTCGTGCGTGCAGACTTCTGCAGATACGCCTTCGAGGCGCCCGGTGGTGTAGAACGACGTGCACGCGCATTCGTGCATGCTGCAGCGGTAACGGATGTCGCAGCCTTCGCATTCCTGCTTGTCGCTTTCGAAGAATGCGCGAAGTTTATTGCACGCCTCCTCGTCAAAGCCGGTAAAAACGTTCCCCTGCAGGTAGGGAGCATTCTTTTTGCTGGTGATAAACCGCGAGCAGGGGAAGATGTTCCCGTTGGTCGCCACCCCGATGTTGCCGTCGTATATGTGGCAGGAATAATGCCTGTACCTGTTTCCCAGGAGCAAAAGCTTTATCTTGTCTTGAATAGTCCCGAGAAAAAACTTGTCGCCTGCCGTGCGGCATTTGAGCCAGTACTGTGCCATCTCGCGGTATTGTACGGCAAGCTTCTCGAAATCGCCTTCGGTCCACTTGCCGTCAAAGTCAACCGCGGTCGCAATGCTCCTGAACCCTTGTGCGTGCAGCCACTTGATGCTTTCGGCTATCGTGCCGATATGCGAGCGCGTGATGGTGCTGAGGGCGGTGGCCCCGAGTTTCACGAGTCTCGGGATGTTCTTTTCGATATCCTTGAAACTGCCGGTGCCGTTTACGGTGAGGCGCGCAATATCCTGGTGGTGTTCCGGACCGTCGAGCGAGAGGAATATGGTGAATTTTTCCCTTTCGCAAAAATCCAGGAATTGCTCGTCGAAAAGCGTCCCGTTCGTGTTGATTACGAAATCTAGCCGGAAGTTATTGCCGGCGCGGCCCTGCTTCATGGCGTCTGCAACCAGGGCCTTCGCGAACCCGACGGCGCTCACGATGGCGTCCTTGCGCAGGAGCGGTTCCCCGCCGAAAAAAGAGACGACTAGCTGTGTTTGCCCGAAGGCGAGAGTGCGTTCTAGGCCTGTACGGATTGCCTGTTCAAGTGTCGCATCATCCATGACCGCATGGCGCGTGCCTTGCGTTTCTTTGTAATAGCAATAGGAACAGCGCAGGTTGCACTGTTCCGTAAGGCATAGAATCAGGTTCATCCGGTGATGTCGTCGCGCTCGAAGGTGGTGACCATGCTCCCGGCCATGCAACCGGACGGGTTTTCACACATGTGTACCTGGATGCACCACGGGTCGTCATCGGGGCAAACTTCTTCGAGGTTTACCGAGGATGAGTTAGGAACTCCCCATCCGTAGTTCGATGAACTTGACGGCGGGGCTACTGCGCTTGACGATTCCGGCGCAACTGTAGAACTCGTCGGGGCAGCATCCGAACTTGTGGGCTCTGCCTCTGAACTTGCGGGCGCGGCCTCCGAACTGCTCAATTCCATAAGGGAAGAAATGGCTTCGGCAACGGAACTGCTGACGGGTTCTTGGCTCAGGGGAAAGTCTACGATCTTGCTGGAACTACTAGGCGTATTTTCGCCTTGGCTCGAACTTGCCGGCCCCTCGGTCGGTGTTGAACTGCTCGGGGTTGTTCCCTCCTGGCTGGAACTGCTTACGGTTTCCGACGAATTGACAGAGTCGGGGAGAATGGTTTCTTCTGGGGCGACATCGCCACCTAGGGGCTCTTCGGAACTGGCCGATGAAGTATCGTCGCAGGCATTCAGCGTGAAAGCTGCTGCCATGCCAAGTGCGGCGGCGATGGCGCTCTTGGTCGCAGTGGAAAGATGCTTGCCGTCAGTGATTTTCTTCTTTTCGATTTTCATTTACCCTCCAAAACACTAAGTTTCCACATCCGTCCTTTCAAAGGTGGATATCATGCTGAACAACATCCCGCCGCCGTTGTCGGGGCAGAGGTACAGCTGGCCGCCAATGTTTACAGAATCCGCTGCCTGCCATCCCTGACATGCTCTTCTGATTTCCTCTTCGGTGGGCTGGCTGGACGAACTTGCCGGTTCAACGGTTTCGCTTGAGGATTCCGGGGTGATTGTAGAACTCGTGGGGTCGGTTTCGGAACTTGCAGGCTCTGCCACCGAACTGCTTGACTCCAGCGCAGACGAAATGGCATCCATGAGTGAACTGCTGACGGGTTCCTGGCTCAGCGGAATATCGACAACCTGGCTAGAACTGCTCTGCGTGTTTTCGACCTGGCTTGAATTTGCCGGCTCTTCGGTCAGGGTTGAACTGCTCGGGGTTGTTTCCTTTTGGCTGGAACTGCTTTCCGTTTCCGACGAAAGGATGGAATCGGGGTAGAGGGGCTCTTCGGGCACGACAACGCCACCCAGGGGCTCTTGGTTGTCATCGCTCCTTGCTGAGGAACTGTCGTCGCAGGCGTTCAGTGCAAAAACTGCCGCCATGCCTAGTGTTGTTGCTATTGCGCTCTTGGTGGCTGTAGAAAGCGGCCTGTTGCCGCAAACCTTCCGTTTCTCGATTTTCATCCGTTTCTCCTTTCCGTTAAATATAAACGTTTTTTCGGAGAACGTTACGCAAAAAGTAAAAATCCGCAGTGAGCCGGGCTCAAAAAATGACGGAAATTGAAATGGTTATTCTTTTTTTACAAAGCGTCGGGCGTATTCTGTGGCCGATTTTCCGTTTTTATGGGCTAAAAAGTTCCAGTATGCTTGAAAAAACTGTAGTGCAAAAATGTGACGGATAATGACAATGTTATTAAATATGGTTGTAAATTTGGAATCATGTGTCATACAATTTAATGACATTTATTAACATCTTTTTTTGAGCGCGGGAGTAGCGTATAAAAAACATTTCTGTAAGTTTGGTTAGTTTGTGTAAGATTCAAAATAAATTAAATTAATCATACTTTGTTCATAAAAACAGGAGTATGAAATGAAAAAAGAAATTGCGTTGCTTGTAGCCGCTGGGTGCGCTGCAACATTTGCTGCCAATAATTATGACCTTCTCGGCCGTAAAGGGAGCAAGATGAATTCCCCGATGGTTTACAAGAATGTAGACTATGCCAAGACCCAAAAGAATGAACAGCAGGGGATTAATGCGCCTGTAGAAAACAGGGCGCTAAAGAAAAGCCCGTCTGGCTTGAATGGGCCGCTTGCGATTGCGGGTGGGTTCAATACGAATGGATTTGCCTATAGTAAAAGTGGTTATCCTTATTGCTTCCTCTTGAGGCGCTATTATTCGACAGGCCTCCCTTTAGAGGAAAATGATGCTTATAGCAGTTCGTATTTTGAATCGTCCAATAACGTCTTTATTCCAACCACTGTTGTGCAAAACCATACGCCGAGTGGGGCTGTTACTAATGGGAACGCCTCCAACGTATATGGTTGGGACCTTACGGAGCAATACAGCAACCCCTCCAATTCCGTAAACTTCTCGGCTGTGGAAAGCAATGCCAAGAGATGGGGTATTTCGTGGTTCGATGCTTCGGGTTATAGCCAGTGCCAAGAATGTGGCGATGTCGGCATCTATATGGATGTAGATGCCTTCCCGGTTCGCATGAACCCCTCAAAAACAGTAAGCTATTATATTTATAATTCCGAAGACCACATTTTCCCTAACCGTGAAAATGAAGTCAACACGGCAAAGGCGTACAGCATTTTGCAGGCGACGACAAAGAATACTTCGGTTTATATTGCGAATACGTTGCCGACTAATCCGAAGGGCAGAACTCCTCAGGTATACGTGGGCCTCCATAACCGAAAGAATCCCACGGATATGCTGATAAATGACGCTATATTCTATGGCGAAGAAGCGAGGGCCCTCGACAACTACATCTACGAAAATCGAACCGTAGAAATTGCTGCTGCCGGTAATTACTGGATTAGGAACAACTCTGCTCAGCTTAATGCTCAGGCACATGCGGCCAACGCCATTACCGTTGGTGCAATTGATGCTACCAATGGAACTATTGCTAGCTATACCTCGAACAATTCCAAATATTGCACGTTAGGTTTGGGCAATTGCTCTGATGGTAACAACGAATGGTATGGTTCTAGTAAGCCGGAAATTTACAACTACTCTCATTTCTATATGGACAACGACCGGAAGAGAACTTACACAAACTGGTTTACGCAAGAACAGACTTCGTTTGAGCGCACTTATGAGGGAACAGAAACTGCTGCCGCCTATACGGCAAATATGGTTGCAGACCTTCTTAGGGCGAATCCCTTCTATCGCTGGCATCCCGAGGTTGTCAAGGCGTTGTTGATTTCTTCTGGTGATATCAATATCAACCAGCCGTATCCGCATAACGAAACCCCGGCAACGACGAAAATCCCGTCTTACAAGAGCGTCGTCTTCAACCGCTTCTCTTATCAGGCAAATCCGTATGACCAGGTATTCCATGAATCCCGCTATTGGATTGGCGAAATGTCTAAGTTGACTACGCATACTTATAGTGGACGTAGTGAAATTAGATTCAGCGTCAAGCGCCCGACGGAAAAGACGAACTTCTCTGCTGCGATTGCGTGGTTGAGCAGTGGCGATGATATTGCTGAATTGGCCAAGATTCCGCAGGATTTTGACTTGTATGTATACGAACAGGCTTCGCCGAATCCGGATGCCGTCACTTCGAATAGCTACAAGGTGGCCTCTTACAGCTCGACGAATGCTTTTGAAAAGATATCCTTTACGAGTTCGGCCCAGTATCTAACGTTCCGCATCGTTCTCTTTAGAGATTACTCGACGAGGAATAATGGGCAAGCCGTTCTTGGTTTTGACTTGGCTGGCCTCAACTAAAGCAGTTACTTGACTGATAAAAAGAACCCCGAAAGCTTGAAGCGGCTTTCGGGGTTTAATTTTTTTTGATGGTCGTTATTTCTTACGTTTTGTCTTCACCACGGAGCATGATGACCTTGCCCGTGCGGATGTATTCGACAATCTCGAACTTCTGCAACAGGCTCTTGAGCGTGTCGACCTTCATGCTGTTTCCGGTAATCTGGATGATCATCGAAGTAGCGGTCATGTCCACGGTATTGGCGTGGAAATGGTCGCACAACTGCAGGATTTCGGTACGCTGGTCCGGAGTGCAACGCACCTTGATGAGTGCAAGTTCCTTTTCGACGGCGTCCGTGCCGGTATGGTCCTTTGCCTGCACCACGTCAACGAGCTTCTCAAGCTGCTTGATAATCTGCATCAAGATTTCGGGATTGCCGTGAGCGATGATGTTCATGCGGCTGAAGTTCGGGTCGAGCGTGGGGGAGACAACGAGGGAATCGATGTTGTAGCCACGGCGGGAGAACACGAGGGCGATACGCAC
>JBGUQN010000047.1:0-13919 GCA_045131085.1 Fibrobacter sp. | reverse complement strand
AAGGTCGCTGACAAGATCCAGCTCATCAACAACCTCCTCGACAAGGCCGACAAGATCATCATCGGCGGTGGCATGGCTTTCACCTTCAAGAAGGTTCTCAACAACATCGAAATCGGTTCTTCTCTGTTTGATGAAGAAGGCGCCAAGCTCGTTCCGGATCTGATGGCCAAGGCCAAGGCTGCCGGCAAGGAAATCATCCTCCCGGTTGACTACATCGCTGCCGACAAGTTCGCTGCCGACGCTGCTACCAAGGCTGTCTCTGACGCCGAAGGCATTCCGGCTGGCTGGATGGGCCTCGATGTGGGTGCTGAGTCCACCAAGCTCTTCGTTGACGCTATCAAGTCTGCCAAGACCATCGTTTGGAACGGCCCTGCTGGCGTGTTCGAATTCGAAGCCTTCGAAAAGGCTACCAAGGCTATGGCTGACGCTATCGTCGAAGCTACCGCTGCTGGCGCAATCACCGTGATCGGTGGTGGCGATACCGCTACGGCTGCCAAGAAGTACGGCGCCGACAAGAAGGTGACCCACACCTCTACGGGTGGTGGCGCTTCTCTCGAACTCTTGGAAGGTAAGGTGCTTCCGGGCGTCGCCGTCCTTACTGATAAGTAATTTTTCCATTTGCTTCGCATAGCGGCGTTCTCGACCTCTCGCCGTACGTTTTGTACGGCTTCGGGTCTGCGGCCTTGCTCTGCTCGCAACTGAAAAAATTCCTGGTTTTTATAAAGACTCCGCAATATTCTTTGCGGAGTTTTTGTTTCTAGACGAATTCCTGTTTTGTGATAAAACTATTCGTTTTCGCCTGGTCTCGCTCGCAACTAACCAAAAATTCGTAAGGCGAGTGAAGCGCGAACGCTTGCGTTCGCATTTCCGAGCCTAGAATTTTGCGCTTGCGCAAATTCCTGGTTTTACAAAGACTCCGCTTTTAGCGGAGTTTTTTGTTTTTTAGCGAATCTGTATATATATTCAGTATGGTATGTGCGAACGTTGTTTGTACTATATATATAGTATGTAAGGTGAGGTTGATATTTTGAAGAAGTTGATTCTGATTGTCTGCGGGTTGTTTCTTGCGGTGGCATTTACGGGATGTGCGAGCAAGGACAGGATAGAACTTGTCGATGGTACATTCAAGGCCCCCATTCCCAAGGAAAATCATGGTGTCGGTCGCGAAATACCTGCGCATTCCTCGATGTACGGTTTCTCGGTTTCGGGCAACTACTTCATAGACCGCGAAGTGGAGATGTCTGCCCGTAACAAGGATACCTCCTTCTCGAAAACGGTGCATATGCCCGACAGCAAGGCGGATGTTACATACGAATTGCCGAAGTACAGTGGCAGCATTGATTTCGAGATGCTACACAAGTACGAAATGTTTATGTCGGGCTTCGGTCTCGGAGTCGAATTTGGAGAATATAAATCGTTATACTTGCAGTTCATGTTCGGGTTGAACGGGCCCCATTATGAACTGGGTGTTTATGGAAATATGGTCTTTGCATTTAAAGTGAAGTGCGATTTCCGCGGGTATAAGTATACGGCGGCGTACACCGATATGGGGTACAGCCATGATGCCTCCAAGAGTTCGGAAATTTCTGAAACACATGACAAAAGGCTACAGCCCTTTGGTACGCTGGGGGCGTTCGCGGGCGTCTTTTGGGGCCCGGTGGGGGTGAATACTTCGGTGTCCTACGTTTCTCCTTGGAGCGGCATGGAGGATGACCTGCTGCTGACCATCAGATTCCCCACGATGATTTCGCTTTATACGGGGGCTTCGCTCTGGATTGGCAAGTCCTGGAAGGTGTCTGCGGGGCCGACGTTTGTTCTTGGCGGCAAGGACCCGGTGATTGCCGTGGGCGGTTCTCTGGAATACTGGCTTTAGGGGGTGGGTATGAGTTTGATTAGATTTTTTATTTTGACTGTGTCTCTGCTCTTGCTTTCGTCGTGTTCCATGTCCAAGGCGCGAATCGGGATTACGCATGCCCAGCAGGGCATGCCGGCCGACCTGTATGTCGACGGAGTCCGGAAAAAAATAGATGCCGATGGAAATGGTGAATACCGCTTCTCCGTAGAGGCGGGGAAGCATCGCCTGGAGGTTGTCCAGTGGGGTAAGGTCGTTCTCGATACTACAATAGAAGTGAGTGGCGGGTATGCCCTTGCTGGCCTCAGTTTTGGCGGCATGGCGGCCGCGTCGCTCATGATTGTCGGTGCAGGCCCGTTTCTTGAGGCAGTTGCCTTGATTGCCGGTGCTCCGCTGGGGATGGCCTTTTCGCCTACAAACGAGTATCGCGTCAGTGTCAACGACCTCAAGTATCCGGCGCCGTCCGAGCCGAGATGGATGTGGTTGAAGAATGTCCCGTTAAGTGTGAATTATAAATATTCCAATGGGAAAAACATGGTGAAGGTGGAGTCGTTCTGTTACGATTCCAGCAAGGGCAGGGTCTGGCTGAGAGATGCCGAAAAGCATGTGCCCTTTGCCCTCGACATGGGCGATGCTGCCATGTGTGTGGAGGACGGCGGCTCGTTCTCCTGTGAACCTTCGACCAAGGAAACGTGGGCGAAGTACCCCTGCGCTGAAGCCGCGAACTGATAATTATTCCAATATGTAATATGGTATTGGCGGGTATGTGCGCGGAGGGTTGCCCCGCGCGCGTTTTGTAGTATATATTTACATGCATGGGAATTTTGAGAACGACTTTGGCTGTAGTGTTGCTCGCTGCAGGGCTCTGTTCGGCCCTTTCGCTGACCAGGTTTTTGCCGTCCCGAACGATGACGGTCGATGAGGTGTTTGCGACGGTGCCTGTCCCTAGCGGCCTGATGAGCGATGCTGAAGTAGATGCTTTGCCCCCTTTAGATGAATTCGACAGTACCTACATTTACAAGGAACTGATTGTCGAAGAACACAAGAAGGGCGATGTCAGTGCCATCCCCATGATTCTCCTGGGTGTACTGGATGGCCTCTGCTTGCTGGGGTACTTTGGTGCGGATGCCCTCTTGAATAACGACAAGGACAAGGATGCGGGAGAAGTCATTGGTTGCCTGATGCTTTATCTTATTTGTGTTCCCGGCCTAGTTGTTATAACGCCTTTCTTTGTATATGCGACGTTCAAGGTTGTGAGCGGGGCATGGCACAGGCACAAGCGCGATGATTATTACCGGTCGTACGATGCCTACGTGAGAAGGCGCTCCAGGGCCCGGTCGGACCAGACTTTGGCCCAGGTTTTTGTGGCTCCTTCGCTGGATGTGGTGAACGGGGGCGCAGGGGTGAATGTCCTCGTGACGTTCTAGTTTGCTAAATTGTATGCCATGAACAAAGAATCTGTAGCAAATCTCTCTAAGGAATTCCATGCGGCAAAGCGCGGCAACTGCGCGATGTCGGTGGCGTATGGTTATGCTCGTGCGGCAGGTAAGTCCGAGGCGGAGGCGGTGGACGCTGCCGAGATGTTCCGCAATTTCGGCGGCGGTCGTGCCCCTGATGGCCAGTGCGGCGCCCTCTATGCGGCCAAGATGATGCAGCCCGACCATGCGGAATCCATCGAGGAATTCTTTAAGCGCGGAGCTCAGAATTTTACCAAGTGCAAGGAAATCCGCCCGGCGGCGGTAATCCCCTGCAACCGCTGCGTGGAACTCGCCGGCGAAGCTCTAGATTTTCTAAACGAATAATAGAACGGGCGCTTTTTGCCGCAATAAACATTTTATTTCGGAAATAAGCAGTTTAATAAGAGAATGGCGTCGGCCAAGGATGGGGAGGGTGCAGGGAGGGGCCCGTGCGGCCTTCGCAACTCTGAGCTGGGGCCCCGCCCGCATAATTTTTATACCTGATTTTATAAAAACAATTCTATTGAAGGTATATAAAAATCTATCTTTGCTCGTGCAAAGAGAGGTTTTATGTCCGCTAATCCCATAATCGTCGTCGACTACAATGCCGGTAACCTGACGTCCGTGATGAACGCGCTTTCGCGCATTGGCGTGAACGCGAAGTCCAGCCGCGATGCCGACGAAATTGCGAAGGCGACGCACCTGATTTTCCCGGGCGTGGGGGCTGCGGCTTCTGCCATGGAAACGCTTACCCGTACGGGTATCGGCGATGCCATCAAGGCAGTGGTGAAGGCGGGCAATCCGGTTCTCGGCATCTGCATCGGCTGCCAGATTATCCTCGAGGAGAGCGAAGAAGACGGCGGCGTGAAGACGCTCGGCCTTATTCCCGGCAAGGCGGTGCGCTTCAAGGACGAACCCGGCCTCAAGATCCCGCACATGGGCTGGAACCAGGTGAACTTCACCCGCGAACACCCGATAATGAAGGGAATCCGCAGCGGTTGCGACTTCTACTACGTGCACTCGTACCACCCGGTGGTGCCCGCGGAATACGCTTTTGCCGAAACGACCTACGGTACCCAGACTTTCCAGGGGCTCATCGGCAAGGATAACCTGATCGCAAGCCAGTTTCACCAGGAAAAAAGTGGCGATGTGGGCCTCGCCATGCTAAAAAATTTCTGCGATTGGAACCCGTAAGGGGGCTGAAAACCCTGTTTTTTACATTCCCGGGCCTTTGGTCCGGGTTTTTCATAATTGCGATTTTTGGAGGTGTGGGCTTAATTTCTCATTTTTAGCCATTTTTGTATCATGGATTTTGAGATTTTTTTTATTACAACAAAAAACAACGAAATTATTAAAAAAATGCAGTTTTTGTATCTCAAAATATTGACAAGTGAACACAAATAAGTTATATTCCTATACACAATGAAGCCGATAACCGAATATGTGGATTACCGACGCTACATGCAGGACTTTTACGATGAACGTAAGAGGACTTCTGCGTTTACGTGGCGTGAATTCGCTCGCTTGGCCGGCTTTGTTTCGCCGACGTATTTGAAGCTCGTCTGTGAAGGGAAGACGAGACTAAAGAACGATGGCGTGGAACGGACCGCATTGGCTATGAGGCTGGTGGGTTACGAAGTGGATTACTTCCGCACGATGGTCAGATATGCCCATGCAAAGACGGACTACGAACGTAAAAAGGCGTACGACGAAATGCTGAGCATAGCGGGGGAGCATAAGGTTAAGGTTGTCGATGAAGACGCTTTTGCCTACTTTGAGACCTGGAAGAATCCTGTAATTCGTGAACTAGCGCCTATTATGCCAGGGGCGAAGCCCGGGGATATCGCGAAACTCTGCTGCCAGGGGGTTTCTGCAGGTGATGTTCGCGAATCCTTGGACTTTATGACCAAAGCAGGCCTCCTGAAGAAGGACAGGAAAGGCAACTACACCCAGACCGATAAGGCTCTGAGAGGAGATTCCGAGGTCATGCCCGTGGCGATCCGTTCCATGCATCGTGATATGGCCAAATTCGGCCTTGCCGCCATCGATGATTTTGCACTGTCGGACAGAAACATGTCGGGCGTCACCATGGGTGTCGACCGTGCTGCTTACGAACAGATTTTGCAGGAACTCGAGGCTTGCCGCCGCAGGATCGTGACGATTGCGAACGCCACGAAGAAGGTGACGCAGGTTTATAGGCTCAACATGCAGCTGTTTCCTCTTTCTTGGAAGGTGCCGGAGGAAACGGATGATTAATTTCTTGAAAATCGTGCCATGTTTTTTCGTGGCATTTTTTGTTTCGTGCTCGTTTTTTGTTGCCGGCACGACAGAAGAGACGAATGCGCTTGCCCAAGAAGAGTCCTCTTCGTCTATGGCGCCGTATTCTTCGTCCAAGACCCGGTATTCTTCGTCTATTGACCCCAATACGAGCATGTCGTCTACCTCCTATATACCGGTTTCTAGCTTTAGCATGGTTGATACGACCGATGCTCCGAAATCTTCTGGTATGGTTACGCCTATATCTTCTAGTTCGTTCGTGCGGTCGTCTTCGAGTGTCGAAACTGGGCCGAGCCCGATGCTTTCGCGCTACTGGGCTCCGTACTGGAGTAATGCCGAAGACGAATTCGATATGAGCATGCATGTGGATGTAGATGCGGAAGAAGGGATTTCTGTTTCGTATGAAGTGTCCATGCCGCTTAGTGGAACGCCTGCCGAAGTGCCGACTGGATTTGGTATCGAAATCCGCGTTGATGGCGAAGGCCCTGATGTGTTCTCTGAAATGAAGACGTGGACTGGTGGCGTCTGCTTCATGCTGACATCCGACGTGCCGATTGTACTAAAGATGGGCATGTCGCCGGAGAAGGAAAAGGAACTGGAATACGACGTGCCGCAGGCGACCCTTATCGGGCCGAACGACGTCGGTAACCTGGTAATGAGGTGCCTGAGCTGGACGGATTTTGAACAGCAGGGAACTGGACCGTCCATTACGATTGAAGAAGCCTTCTTCGATTACATGACGGCGTTACGGTTCGAATTGCAGCCGGATAGCGATGACTATAAGGGAACGTTCGAAATCTACCAGATGCGCGCCGGCGGTTCGGGCATGAGCGCGAATATCGACGGCACGGAAGTGCATTTAAACGACGGCGAATAAAAAGAGAGCGGCTTCTTGTGTAGAAGCCGCAAATCTTTTTATCGGAGCGCAATTGCCAGAGTTTGGCGCGAGCAGTCGTTTACGGGAGTTCGCCGCCGATGAGTTCCATCTGCTTTTGGAAGATATCCTTGCAGGCGTTTTCGCCCAAGTCGAGGAGCGTGTTGAGCATGTTGCGGTCAAAACTTGCGTGTTCGCCGGTGCCCTGAACTTCAATGAAATTCTTCGCGTCTTGCATCACGACGTTCATGTCGACGTCGGCGGCGGAATCTTCCACATAGCACAAGTCGCAGAGCGGCTTGCCCGAGACGACACCCACGGAGATTGCGGTAATGCCGTGCTTTAGAATCTGCTGAGTGATGCCGAGACGTTCCTTGATTTTCTTGAGGGCAATCGCAAGGGCAACGAAGCCGCCGATGATGCTCGCGGTACGCGTGCCACCGTCGGCTTCGATTACGTCGCAGTCGACCACGATTGCGTTTTCGCCGAGTGCTGCCAGGTCGGCTGCGCCGCGAAGCGAGCGGCCCACCAGGCGCTGGATTTCTTGCGTACGGCCGCTCGCGCCCTTGCGCTCGCGTTCTACGCGCTTGCCCGTGCTCTGCGGGAGCAGGGAATATTCGGCGGTAATCCATCCGGTGCCGCGGCCGGCGAGCCAGTCGGGGACTTTGGGCAAGAGGGTCGCATTGCAGATGACGCGGGTGCGTCCCATTTCGATGAGGACGGAGCCGTCGGCGCTAGAGATGAAGCCGGTGGTCATCTTGAGATTGCGGTATTCGTCAAACTTTCTGTCGGTACGTTCGTACATAATTGCTCACTAGTTAAGTGTGACAAATGTGTAGTGTGAGATGTGTGATGTGAGATTATTCATTACACATTCCACATTACACATCCCACATTGTTTAATACGTTAGTTTCTCTGTAGTGCCTTCGCGGAAACTGCCCAGGCGGTACACGAAATCGCAGTAGGTCTGCAATTCCTTGAGGGCTTCGATGACGGCCGGGTCCTTCGGGCTACCTTCGAAGGAAAGGTGGAATATGTATTCCCACGGGCGGTCAGGGTGCGGGCGGCTCTCAATGCGGGTGAGGTTCAGGTCGCGTTTTGCGAAGCACCCGAGGGCGGCGTGCAATGCGCCAGACTTGCCAGAATCGCTGAGCATAAAGAGAAGCGTCGTCTTGATGGTTCCTGTTTCCGGAAGCGGGTTTGCCGTCTTCTGGATGGCGTAAAACCGGGTGAAGTTCACCCCCGGCAAGTTCTCTATGCCTTCGGCCAAGATATCCAGGCCGTAGAACTTGCCGGCGTAGGCGCTCGCAATCGCGCCTACGGTTTTATCGCCACGCTTTGCAACTTCTTCGGCACTGCCTGCGGTATCGTAAAACGCGGTGCTCTTGATTTGCGGGTTGCGCCCGAAAAAACGGCTGCACTGCGCAAGCCCTTGCGGGTGGCTCAGCACTTCTTTCAGGTCGGCAAGCTTTGTTCCGGGCAGTGCGCACAGGCTGTGCGAAATCTGCAACTTGACTTCGCCCACGATGGGGTGGCGCCACTTGTACAGCAAATCGTAGTTGTCGTAGATGGAACCCGCGGTGGAGTTCTCTATGGGGATAGCCCCACCGTCTACAGCGCCGGTTTCGATGCCCTGGAAAATCTGTTCGAAAGTGTCCATCGGGACGACTTCGATATCGTTTCCGAATAGGTGGTAGGCGGCGCTTTCGCTGTAGGCCCCGCGACGGCCCTGGAATGCGATTTTCTTCATGGTGGGAAAGATAGTAAATGGAGGAATTGTGGCAGACGTTGGAAATCCTGTCTACATCTTTCGCGCTTTTTTAAGGCTTTTTTTGTGCTGAAAAATTGTTTTATGATGTTTTATAGAATGGTTATCAAGGTGAAAAAGAGGGGGTAAACGAGTGTGAGAACTTTTGGAGAACACTTTTTTGTTACGAAAAAAATATATCGGTATGGTTTCGCTTTTTTAGAGATAAATTTATGTTGTTGGGAAAAAATAGGAGGGGACTTATGTCCTTAAAGAATGGTTTTGTTGCCATTTTACTTGCTGTTGTGGCGGCTCTTGCTGAAGGCCAGGAACTGCCGACACCATATGACTTGATACGGCCGGTATGGCCGCTTTCGTGGGACAGTACCGTATTCACGAACCGTTTTGTTGCTGGCCCTAAGCGTAATTCCCTGCCAGACATTAACACTCCGGCGGCGTATGCGCCTAACGAGTTTATTCCGGATACGTTGAACCAGGCTTTTATCGATGCCATGCTGGTGGATATTTCGCCTATACGCGTCAACCAGGCTGGTTACCGCCCGCAAGATGTCGACAAGCCGGTCTATTACGTCGGTTCGGCGACGAGTTTCCAGGTAGTCAATGCGGCTGGCGATGTCGTTGGGCAAGGGGCTTTCTCCGAAACGCTCGCCAACAGTGTTTCGTCATCCCTGACTATCAGGGCTTCGAACAACGCCCAGATAACGACGGGCGGTGACACTCGCTATACGGTCTCCGGTACTGGCCCTGCGGGGGCTCTCAAGAAGGGTCAACTCCCCGAGGGTCTGCCCGAAAATGAACGCCTCCGTATCAAGGTAGGCGACGAGTATTCGTCTACGTTTATCATCAGCGACAGGGTGTATTCCATGCTGCGCGATGCGGTGCTCAAGTTCTATGGCGTGAACCGTAGCGGCAATTCCGAATCGTGGTTCCATAAGCCTAGTCACCTGAAGGATGGTTCGCTCGCCAACGTGGACATGACGGGCGGCTGGTACGATTGTGGCGACCACCTTAAGGAAAGCCAGACGATTGCCTATAGTTTTGTCCAGCTTGCGCTTATGGATGCCGTCTATGCGGAACGTGACCAGGACAACTATGCGTTTAACCAGAGCGAAACGCAGAATACCGATGGTGTACCGGATATTCTCAGGGAAGCGAGGTTCGGTGCCGAATATGTGTTGAAGGCCTACGATGCCGCGAACGGCGTGATTTCTGCGATGCCGGTCTCTGTTGGCAGTTTCGGCGCAGACCATGGATGGTGGGGGCCTCCCGAGGCTCAGGACGGAACTCTCCACGATAGGGGCGGGCCTACGAGCAGAATCCTGAGAAGTGATGATCATCCCGATTCAGATGCAGAGCTCTTGAGTTCTGCCGGAGGCAACTTCGCAGCAGGCTTGGCCATGTTGGCCAAGCGGTATTCCGATACGACATCCTTGATTTCTCCGGATTCTGCGTTTGCGCAGAAGTGCTTGAAGGTGGCAAGGGAACTTTATGAATACGGCAAGTCAAAGAAGGGTAACGCAAGTACGATGGCTTATAGCGGTGCGACCAAGTTCTATGATGAAATGGGCTTGGCCGCAATAGCTCTTTTCTATGCGACTGGCGAGAAGAAGTACCTGAACGATGCCGTGGAGGAATCTTCCATGGCGAGTGGGCAGACGAAGAAGGACTTTGCCAATGCCGACAAGAAGGGCGCCGGTATGTTCAATGGTGGATGGTTCGCTTATCAAGAGGCTTCTTTCCTTAAAGGGACTGCAGCATCCGACTGGGCTAGCCTTTTCACGAGTGCTCTTTATGCCTTCTATAAACTGATTCTGGAAACCCGCGAAAAGGCTGAATCCTATGGCCTTTCGGACGAACAGAGGATGATTTACGTCGAGGATGTCGCCTTTACCATGGCGGCAAATCTTGGTGCTGTCATGTCGGGTGGATCACAAATAATTCTGCTTCCTTCGGGGCAAGCCAGTTGGGTCGGGGCCACGGTGACTTACGATCCGGTTTGGGGATTGACAAACTCCGTAAATCCTGAACAGTGGTGGACAAAATACGAAGCCTCCAACATCTTTGAACTGTTGGCGTATTACGACGTAACAAAGGACTTGGAAAATGTATCCATGCCCCAGACAGGGACTTTCCAGGATTGGAAATCGGAAGAAATCTTAAATCTCGCTGTTTCGCACATGAACTATTTCCTCGGCATGAACCCGTGGGATGTATCTCTTGTGTATGGCGTGGGGGACAAGAACCATTCGCACCCGCATCACCGCGGTTCCAACCCAGAAGGAAAGAATGTTGCCGGAATTACGGATACGTACAAGTACCGCCCGCCGGTGGGTGGCTTGGGCCCGGCAAAGCATGGGTCGGGAATGGATGACCTGACTGTTCATTTCGATGACTATCACCTGACGGAAAATACCTGTATCGATGCCGTTTCCAACTTTTTGCCGGCTACGGTCATTCTTTCTAAATCAGAAGACCTCAATCGCGCACCGTCGATGAAGGTGGAAATCCGTCACGTGAGCATGGACTCGGCTATCGTTGTCGTGAAACTCGACCTGAACGGATATGCCTATATTGCGCTTGATACTGCGGACAACGTTGCACAACCTACGATTGTTTCTTCCGAGACTCTGTCTAACAATCACCAGATTGTATTGCGCGACCTGTTGCCGGGAACGACTTACTATTTCTATGCGACGTCGACGAACCCGAGAAGCGGAAATACCTCGAAAAAATGGCTAGTGGATAGCCTGCAGGTTCCGTTCAGCTTTACGACTCTCAATATGGTCGAGAATGCGGACATCCAGAATGTTACGGTTTGCAACCTGAGCGCGGACAGTGCCGAAATCATGTGGTACACCCCGAATGGCGAATACGAATCCAAGGTGTACTGGGATACGGTTCCGCATACGAATCCGAACGAATTTGCCCACAATACCGGAGCGGGCAATGCGGATGTTTCCGGCGTGCCGACCAAGTTCCATTATGTAAAGATTGGTGGGCTTAAGGAAAGGACCACATACTACTATGCGGTGGAAAGTAACGGTGTCTATACGAATACCGATTCCTCTGGCAACAATATGTTGAAGTTTACGACACCAGTGATGCAGTATAAATTTGCGGTTCGCATGTCCCAGTACGTGTGGGCCCCGATGCCTGCGCTGGAAATCAATGTCATCAATAACGAGGAACGCCCGTTTGACAGCCTGACCCTTCGCCTTTATATGCGCGGTACCGATGATATCTATTACGATGTCGGAATCAGGCGCGATATTTGCCAGGCCTACAATGAAGCCGCTTTTAATTTGTCCTGCTCTCCCGAAACCCAGGCTGAATTGGACGGGCTTTTCCGTCTGACTTTCCCGAAGAAGATTGAGGACACCTACGACCCGACGGACGGTACGTGGCAATGGTATTTCCCGATTCCGCTTGGCTCGACCGTCATCAAGTCATCGAGCCGCATGAGAATCGACGTGATGTTCGACAGGCGCAGCGAATGGGAACCGCATCTGGACTTGATGAACGATACGCCCAAGAAGCGGTTCTACTGTAACGACAACGGAACATGGGAATCTCAGGCAGGCGATCACTTGCCGCAGAATCCGGGTGACTGGAGCTGGATGCCGCACAGCAAGGCCAACGGCGACTATGCTGATTTTGCAGGTATCCCGTGCCTGCCCAAGAATTTTGGCGACGAAGACCTTGCTCCTATAAATCCCTACGTTTCCGTTTACCGCAAGGACGAATTCGTGTGGGGGTATAGCCCGTCTAAGTCGGAAATGTCGACCAAGAAGGCCGACTACCAGCTTGAAGTTACTTTGGATGCTCCGTTCAATGTGTCTAACGGTAGTTACGTAGAAATCGATCAGCCGAGCAGCACCGTGTTCGTGAAGGGGCACGCCCATATTACCGAGGGTGGCTACATCACGAAGATCTGGGCGAACGGTACGCAGATTCCGCTAGAACGCATCGTGGTCGATAACGTAAGCTACATGGGCTACAACGGCATGATTGTCGCTCAGTACAATATGGTAACCGACCTCTGGGATTTGAACATCCCGGTAAAGATGGCCATCGGAAGCAACAAGGTGGATATCACGGTATTCGCAGGGCCCGACCCGGAATGCGAAGCGTGCACCGAGAATGGTGGCTGCGCATTCGAGAACCGCTCCTACTATGTGCAGTTTACGAAGGGCGATGCGACCGCATCGGCGCTTACCATCAAGGACGAAGCCGGTAACCCGATTACGAGTCCTGCCGACCCCGCGGGCACACGCTTCAACATTTTCCTGACTGACAAGGACAAGGCGAAGTACACGCAACCTATCGATGTGCTCGTGATAAACAACAGGAGAAACGACACGCTCAAGGTCAAGATGGTCGCTGACCCGGCTGGCTCGGGTTCGTTCCGGAGTGAGCATGTGATTACTGCAATCGAAGTTCCGAAGGAGCAGCGCACCAACGGGCAGATTTCGTTCTTTGCGGGCGATACCATCCAGGTCGTCTACATTGACCCCGAAGACGAAGAAGATGTGTCGAAGCAGTCGTTCTACTCCGAGTCTACTTACCCTGCACCGAAGCGCGTGCTTGCGCAGGATAGTGACTGCGATAACGTGGCCGACAAGATTACGATTAGCTTCTCGAACGCATTCGATGACACCTATGCCTTCGACAGTGTGCGCGTGTATATCGACGGCATGGCCGACACGGTGACTCTCGCTGTCCCGCAGCCGGTCACGGGCCTGAACGAAGTCACCATCCCGCTTACGGGCATAAGCGTCCCCGAGACGGCATCTCCCAGCGGTATGGCCGGTGTATACCTTCAGACTAAGGGACAGGTGTCCCGCGAAAATGCGAAGATTTCCGACGGTATCGCGCCGCAGCTACTGAGCGTGACCATCCTCGAGAATCCTGCGCCGCGTTCCGCCGAAGATACGTTGATGATTGCGTTTACCGAACCGGTCGAACTGCAGTCGCTGACAACGTGGCCTGTCGAAATTGCGGGAGTCACGGGGACCATCAATGTCGTGGGCAAGGCGACTACGAATAACGGCGGCAAGAGCTGGCTGTACGTGGTGACGGGCAATGATAACGGGAACAACATTCCTATTGGTGCCAATGTGTCCATTAAGCCTGGATTCAGTGTGGTGGACAATGGCATGAATGCTGTTGACCCGGCTGCGGCGTGCAAGCAGGTGCGTATAGTCGAAACGCCGAGGCCTGTTCCTGTGAAACTTGCCGAAATGCGTGATAACGAAGGTGATGGCTATGCCGATGAACTTTACATGTTGTTCGAAAAACGCCTGCGTCCCAGGGACATGCTCGACAGCTTTGTCGTGGAATGGGGCATGAAGAACATCACGAGGAGTTTTGTCACGAAGGCGGATACCAGTTCGGGGAAGATTGTCCCGAAGGATAACTTCTGGACAATCAAGGATTCCCTTTCTGCGCCTTACGACAAGTGGATTGATTCTACTACGAAGGTGACTGTTGTCGATACGTTCAGCATCGTGACCATCACGTTGAATTCTTCGAACGGATTCCCGTACGGCACTACCAGCGGCGCATACGACGGCTACGGCCACGTGACCCCGCGCCTCGGCCCTGCAGGCGGATTCTTCGACAAGTTCTACTACGTGGTGGACAAGTGCCCGCCGGTCATCGTGAAGGCGAACAAGACCTCGTCCAACTCG
>JBGUQN010000046.1:0-3746 GCA_045131085.1 Fibrobacter sp. | reverse complement strand
TTTTCAATCGCAGCCGCGTCAATCTTCTTGCCCGCCGCTTCGGCCACATCCATCATGTTGAGCACCAGCATCACAGGCATGCGAATGCCGACAAAATCGGCCAGCATGTAAAGGCTGCGCTCCAATTGCGAAGCATCCACCAGAATGCATACGAGGTCCGCCTTGCCGCTCTGGATGTAGTCGCGAGTGACGACTTCTTCTTCGGAGTTCGCCGAAAGCCCGTAACTGCCCGGAAGGTCAACAACCCTGTACGTAACACCGTCGAAAACAAAAGAACCTTCGGCCTGTTCCACCGTTTTGCCGGGCCAGTTGCCCACGCGCTGGTGAAGCCCCGTAAGGTTGTTAAAAAGTGTCGATTTACCGGAATTAGGTTGCCCGAGCAAGGCAATAGTCTTAATTGCGCTCATTTTTACGATTCCACCTTGACAAAAATCTGTGAACTTTCCTTATGATTTACGGCGACAACTGTATCGCGGCAAAAAATGAGCACCGGTGAACGCCCGTCGTTCTTGAGGAGCGTAAAGGCGGAACCCGGAGTGAGCCCGATAGAAACAATTCTTGAAATAAAGCGGGAATCGCCCTCGATCTGAGCGACTGTCCCGCAACGATTCTCGCCCATTTCGGCGAGGCTCAAATGGTCAATAAAATCAGCGTTTTTCATGCGCCAAAAGTAGCCGAAAACGGCTCAAAAAACCGCTCCAAATAGACATTAGGTAATCCGGAAAGATTTAGAATCCGTTCGGTTTTAAGCAAAACCATTTGGAGTAGAATTTTTAGGCCCATATCTCTACTTTTTGCACCGCAAAAAGAATAAGGAGAATTCAATGAGCTTACCTAAGATTAACATTGAAAGAATTAACGAGCGATTCGGCCGTTTTGGCGAATTTCTGCTCGGTCATCGCGCCATTTTGTTGGTTGCATTTGTCGTTTTGCTTGCAGTTTCGATCGTGGGCATGAAAAAAATCTATGTCGAAGCCTCGTGGGACAGCTACTTCATCGAAGGCGACCCGATGCTTGTCGAAACGGACAAGTTCAAGGAAACCTTCGGCAATGACTACTTCGTGGGCGTGCTGGTCGAGAGCGACCATTCCATCTTGACGCCGGACAACTTGAAGCTTTTGCGCGAACTTTCGAACGAACTGCGCGACAGCCTCTCGTATTCTGACGGCAAAGCGACCTCGATTGTCGATTTGGAATACATGCTCGGCACCGAAGAGGGTATGGAAATCACGCAGATTGTGCCCGAAGAAATCCCGACGGACGAGGCAGGCATTGCTGAAATCGAAAAGCGCCTGGCCGACAAGCCGGAACTTGCAAAGAAGTTGATTTCGAGCGACCGCAAGCAGGCCTTCATCAACATCAAGCTGCGCCCCTTCCCCGAAGATTCCGTGTGGAAGGCCGAAGGCGAAGCGAAGGGAGAAAAGGCGGAAGCCCCCGACATGAAAACAGGCCGCGAAACGGCAGAAATCATCGCGAAGGAAAAGTACGCACCGCTTAACCCGCGTGCTACAGGCATGCCTTACCTGAGCTTTGAAAAAATGAGCTACATCGGGCAAGAATTGGGCCGCATTTTCATCATTACCGTCATCTGTGCCATCATCGTGATGTTCCTCGTGACGCGTTCGCTGCGCGGGATTGTCTCACCGCTGATTACGACCTTTGCAGGCGTCATCATGACTTTCGGCCTAGTGGGTTACCTCGGGCTTTACATGGATGCTACCAACATCATGGTGCCGGTAATTTTGGCCTTTGCTGTATCGATTGCATACAACATCCACATCAATTCGTTCTTCCGCAAGAACATGATGCTTACCGGAAAGCGCAAGGAATCGGTACTTTACGCCATGCGTGAAACGGGCTGGTCGGTGCTCTTCTCGGGCCTTACCACTATCGTGGCGTTGCTCAGTTTCTTGTCGGTGATGCTCAAGCCTATCCGCTCTGTGGGTATTCTCTCGTCGATTGCAATTGCGTTTATCCTTCTCGTGGCGCTGACCGTTTCGCCAATCCTCCTGAGCTTTGGTAAAGACAAGAAGCCGAACGCCAAGGTGCTTGAACGTGGCGACACGCGCATGGGTGTCATTCTCGATTCTATCGGTAGGTTCGTACTCGGGCACGGCAAGCCGATTGCGATTGTATTTGCCATTGTGACCGCGATTTCGATTTACGGCGTAACCAAGATAGAGCCCGCCTTTGACGTGGAACGTACCATGGGCCGTAAGGTCGAATACGTAAGCAAGATGCTCTACGTGGCAGAATCGGAAATCGGTAGTTTCTATTCGTACGATTTGGTGATTGACTTTGGTACCAACGACAAGGCGAAAGATGTCGAGAACCTGAAGAAACTGGAACAACTCCAGAAATACGCCGAAAAGTACCCGCTCACCAAGCGTTCTACCTCCATTTTGGACATTATCAAGGATTTGGACCGCACGCTGAATGAAAACAACCAGGAAAAGTACGCTATCCCCGAAACCGAGGAACAAGTGGCGCAGATGCTCCTGCTCTACGAAAATGCGGGCGGTAGCGAGGCGACTTACTGGATGGATTACGACTACAAGAAGCTCCGCCTGATGGTGGAAATCTCGAGCTACAACTCCAACGAACTCCAGAAGGAACTGGAAGACCTGCAGGCATACGCAAGCAATCTCTTCCCGGATGCGAGAGTGACCGCCGTGGGTAACTTGCCGCAGTTTACAGCCATGCAGCAGTACCTGGAAGTCGGCCAGATGACATCGTTCCTGATTTCCGTGGTGATTGTGGCGATACTCCTGATGATTGTCTTCGGCAGCATCCGCACTGGCCTTATCGGCATGATTCCGAACATCGCTCCGGGTATTTTCGTGGGCGGCTACCTCGGCCTTTGCGACATTCCTCTCGACATGATGACGGCAACACTCATCCCGATGATTATCGGCCTTTCTGTGGACGATACGATTCACTTCATCAACCACGGGCATGTAGAATTTGACCGCTGCAAGGATTACCGCGAGTCCATTCTCAGCGTATTCCGCACAGCCGGCCCTGCACTCGTGATGACCACCATCATCATGGTGGCGACCTTCGCCGGCTTTACCACGTCGAAGGCAACGCAGACATTCAACTTCGGATTCGTGGTGTTCATCGGCCTTGTCTCTGCATTGCTCGCCGACCTGTTCGTGACACCGCTTTTAATCAAGAAATTCAAAATTTTCGGAAAATAGGAGAAATTGACTATGAAAATCGCAAAAACAGCCGCGACAATCGTTGTCGCATTGAGCGCCATGGTGTGCGCAGAAACTTTGACCGGCCGTGACATTGTGCAGAAGGTGCACGATCGCCCCGATGGAGACACACGTAGTTCTGAACTTTCGATGACGCTCGTGAACAAGAGTGGCAGCAAGCGTGAACGCAAGATTACCTCGTTTGCCATGGACGTGGGCAAGGATACCAAGCAGATTATGTTCTTCCGCTACCCCAATGACGTGAAGGGCACGGGATTTCTGACGGTCGACTACGACGACATCAACAAGGATGATGACAAGTGGCTTTACCTGCCCGCCATGAAAAAGACGCGCCGCATCAGCGGAAAGAGCTCCAAGACCGATTACTTCATGGGTTCCGACTTCACCTACGACGATGTGGGCCAACGCAACATTGACGAAGACACGCATACGTTCGTACGCGAAGAAAAGGTCGATGGCGTGGACTGCTGGGTCGTGGAATCCGTACCCAAGAAAACCGACGAAATCTTCTCGAAGAAAATTATG
>JBGUQN010000045.1:0-18657 GCA_045131085.1 Fibrobacter sp. | reverse complement strand
CAGCCTCTACGACATGGGCCTCGGTGGATTCACCGACGTCGACATGTACGACCAGAAGGACGCTACGGGCTTCATCCGTTGCTATGGCCTTCCTCTCAAGACGCGCGCCCTGTTGCTCGGCAACAAGACGAACGTTGACTTCGGTAAGGAAGTTAAACTTCCTAAAAAGTAGTCAGGACGTCATGGCGGGCTTGACCCGCCATCTGGCAAAAAAAGTCCTCGGTTAAACCGAGGACTTTTTTCATGGATACAGGATTCATTAGAATTCTATCATGTACCCGATGCGCCAGAGCATATCGGGTGCATCATGCTCCATGAAGTTGTACAGGGGAATGTCTATCTGGGTGAAGAACCCGAACAAATGAATGCGCATTTCGGCGGAGACGTCCAACTTTTCCTTGTAGTTGTAAGGGTAGAGGTACATCGCTTTGTTCGCCTTGTTTACTGCCTGGTGCATATCGTTGGGCGCCTGGGCATATTCGTAACCGGCTCCTATGCCGGCATTAATGTGGAAGGGCAGGTGGCGTAAGAACGTCCAGTTGAGACCGCCGCGAAGGCCGCACCAGAATTCCCTAGGTGCCTTGTGGAACCCGAATCCTCCAATATGTAGCAGCGCCGAGTTGTACCCGACCGAGGCTTCAATCATCACCGGCGTGAGTTTGCCTGCCGAAAAACCGGCACCAAAGCGCCAGGGGGACGCCTTGCGTTCCGTTTCGTCTGCGAACGCCGTGGTTGCGCAGAAGGCTATCCCGAGTATGGCGATGATTTTCTTGAAACTGGTGAACATAGGCCCAATTATAGCAAACAACATGTAAATTCACGAAAAAGGGCTTTTTTTATGGGCTGTTTTCGCAATACCGTTTACAAAAGGGGCAAAAGTGCTATCTTTAAAACGTAAACCCGGCCCAGGAAGGTAAAAGCCAGGGCCATAACGAGGATAACAATATGAAGATTAAAAAACTTCTTTTGGCTTGCATCGCCGCTTGCACATTTGCTTCTCCGGCTATGGCAGAAGGTGGCATGTTCGAAGGCATTCTTGATTCGAACTGGACTGCCGACGTAGTTGCCGCTGTCAAGTGGAACTACTACAACTTCAGCAACTGGCAGCAGGATGGAACGTCCAACTACACTTGGTTGGTCTCCTTTAATGCTGATGTGCAGGGCAAGTGGAAGGTCGCCAACTGGCGTAACCTCGTCAACCTTGAGATTGGCAAGACATGGACGGATGGTCTCGGCCAGCGCAAGAGCGCCGACAAGATCTTCTGGGAATCCATGGTTGACTTCAACGTAACCGAGCAATTCAAGATCTACGTCGGTAACCGTTTCGAAACCCAGTTCCTCGCCGGTTACACTTATAGCGAGGACGAAGAAGGCAACGAAGTGAAGAAGGCCGTCTCTAGCTTCATGGACCCGGCTTACGAAACGCAGGTCGCCGGTGTCGCCTACATCCCGAACGAAATGTTTAGCCAGCGCCTCGGTTTTGCTAACCGCATGACGATTTCCAACGGCTACGGCTTCGCCGATGACAAGGACACCGAAGACAAGATCGAAAAGTTCAAGGATGAACCGGGTTTGGAATCCATCACGGAATTCAAGTTCTCATTCTCGGACATGGCTAGCTTCAAGACCCGTTTGTGGGCGTTCGTGAACTTCAAGGGTGTCGACGAAATCGACGGCAAGTGGGAAAACCTCCTCGCTGTGACGCTCGTTCCGTACGTCGAACTCCAGGTTGGCTTCGACATGGCCTACGACAAGGACCTCGATCTTGACGCTCAGTACAAGACGATGGTGCTCTTCGGCCTGACCTGGCGCTGGTTTTAAGTAAAGAGACCGCTCGCGCTAAATTAGGGTGTTAAATTACTCCGGTTGGCGCTCGCTCTCGCCTGCGACGACTCGTTAATACGAGTCGCCTACGGCTCACGAGAGACCGCTCGCGCTTGATTCGTGAGAAACTTCTCTGGTAAAAAATTAAATCCCTGCCTTCGGGCGGGGATTTTTTTGGTTGGACCGGCGGTGCTAGTTTGTCTGTTATCGAGCGACGGTGAGCAGGTCTTCAATCCAGGCGTCGCGTTTTTTGCGCAAGGCTTCGAGAGACTTGTCGTCGGCTCCGCTTGTGTCGCGGGCTTCCATGAGCGCACGGTAGTCGGCTTGCAGCTTCGATGCCTTGCCGTAGAGGGGGGTGAGCTTCTCCAACTCGGCGATGATGGCCTCGTCGGAGTAGAGGCGGGAAATGCCTTCCAGGCTGTGCTCAATGTATGCGGCTGTGTCGCCGTTTGTTTTTGCCGTTTCGGCTTCGGCGAATTCCAACGGGCGGATGCTGTCCATCCATGCGGATTCCTGCGCGTAGAGTTCGTTGTCCTCTGCAATGGCATTCTTTTGCCGGGTCAACTGTAACTGCTTGTCCATAAACGACTTATATTCTTCAACGTTAACGCTGAACCCTTCGGATTTTAAAAACTCGTCAAGGTTTGCGAGGTTTGTCCGGGTGGGGTTGTTGAGCAGGCATTCCTTGAGCACGGCGAGCTTGTCCTTCGAATTCATGTTCTTGAAGGATTCGGAATGCATGCTGTTGGCCTTGATGCGGAGGTACAAGACGCGTAAAAGGAGGAGCGCAATGGCAATGGCAAAAATAATGGACCAATTCATGCCCCAAATATAGAACTGCAACCGGAATTTTGCCGAAAAATGGGGCGTCCGACCATCTATGGCGGTCCAAAGTCTTTGCGTTGAGTCACGGGAAACCGCAAAAACCCCGATTTAAGGGTATTTTACAAAAATATAAGTATTAGAAAGGAGAATTTTGGTTTATATTTAGGGGTGAATATTGTAGACCTATTTTCGAGTAGGTGGAGATTGGATTTATGAAAAAGAACATTGCAGCAGGACTTGCTCTTACGGCAGTCTCCTTTGGTTTGATTTGCTTCGCACCGGCGCATGCCGATGTGCCGGGGGCGGCTAACCTTGATATTGTGGTGCGCGATTTTCCCGTGAACCATCCGGACTTTGAAAACTTCTCCGAAGAATTTGCAAGCACGGGTGACAAGGACGGTGGTAGGTATTGCAAGAATAATGGCGCTCCCAATACCGGTTTGTGTGGTGAAGCTATGTTTAACTATCTCAAGCCTGGTTACGATCAGACTTGGATGGATTTGGCGCTGATGCACACCACGTGCGGTAACAAACGTTCCAAGTCGGGTGCATGGATTGGTCAGGACGGTTACCCCAATGTGGTGAACATGTACCTGCCTTCTTACCTGCAGATGGTTACTACCAAGGATACGCTCCAGTACGGTGAATGTAAGGATAAGGTCGGTGGCCGTATCCAGCGTGGTTACAAGGCCTATGTGGATGGCATGGTCAGTGGTACCAAGTGCGGTAATAGCGGTGTTGCATGGTCTAACCCTGTGTATTACACGCCGGGCATGGTGCAGTCGTACCTCGCGTTCGATGCGAATCCCGGTGGCGAAATTGACATGCTTGATGGCGTGCATATCTTGAAGGCTCAGAGTTTGTGTGACAACTCGTTCTTCGATCAGTGGTATTCTGATGGAAATAGTTTTGCCAAGCGCAGTAACACGATTCTGACGCTCCCGCCGGCCAATGTGGCGGGCTCTTCGAAGAATATTTATTCCATTGACTACAACTATAGCAATGGCGGTTACTTCCCGCTCGATGTCGTCGACACGGTTACGCAGATCCGTACGGGCATGGCAACCATGGGTAATGGCTGCTCCACGGAACAGTGCGACCAGTGGGGCCCGCAGACGTACTCGATTTTCTGTCCCCCGTACAAGTACGAATACGACTCTACCCAGGCCGACATGATGGGGAACAATACGTTTGCTCTTTGTTCCCAGTGGCTTGCTGCCGGTGGTCCTAGAACTCCGGATGCAGCCCTTGCGGTATTCGATCTCTTCCCGGACCTTGCGAGCAAGCACTTGCGCAACTACGGCTTCACCATGATGGGTTATGCCAAGTTCAAGTACCACTCCAAGAATCAGGTGAACGCTAATGGCCAGCCGGACCCGGAAATCTTCGAATTTACCGGTGACGACGACATGTGGATCTTCGTGGACGGCGTGCTCGTTGTGGACCTTGGTGGTACTCACCTTGCTACTCCGGGCCGTGTGGATATTTCCGTGCTCGCCAAGAATAACCATGGCTGTGTTACCGACCCGATGCTTGGCGCTGCGGGCTACGGCCTTCCGCCCCTTTCTATGCAGACTGCTGCAGGCCAGAACTGCCAGCCGAGGTCTGATGGCGGTGTCGGTTGGGCAGACAACACTTGGCACTACCTGCACTTCTTCTATGCCGACCGTCAGTCCGATGGTTCCAATATGTACATGCGTACGTCTCTTGCCGAAATTGCTCCGACCAAGTATGGTCAGCCGCAGGTGACGGGTGCCGAAGTGACGGTGACCGACGGTCAGGCAACGACAAGCCTTATCTTGAATACCGAACTCTCTGATGAAACCCTGGCGTTTATGATGGCCGGTGGTGCTAACGAGACGGTTCCGTCCCTCATTGTTACCCACTGCTCTGACTATAATATTGCGACTTCTTCTTGCGTGAGCTACGATACCTTGGGCCTGTTCGTCAAGGATATCCACTTCGTTATCGACAAGGGTGCCGACGGTATCGTTTACGATATCCAGGGTGTCGTGAAGGACAAGAATAATCAGGTGGTTTCTATCCAGTCGGGTGACCAGATTGCATTCAACTACCCGGTTGCCGACCAGACGAGCGAAAACTACAATATCTGGACCGCTTCGATGAACTTCTTTATCACATCGAAGGCTGGCAAGACTGTGGAAAGCTTCCCGCAGGAATGGGCTATTGCGACCTTGCTCGTGAACCCGACGACGCTTATCGAAATGAAGGATACGACTCTTGTGCGTCCGGAATTCGACAACAAGGTTCTCACCGACAAGGCTAGCAGCAATGGCGGAGACCTCGAACCTAATTCTACAGGTGAACTCCTGATTACTCCGTTCCCGGCTGGATTCATTGATGGTGGCGACCAGAATACCTGGCTCAAAGATCACTGGAATGACATCACTGCTGCTGCAATGGGTGCAGATGGACATGCTGCTGGCAGTGTGACCGACAGGCTTTACCCGGGCATAATGATTGATGACGATAATCCCAATGGCGCTGTTGCGGCTCGTTGCTATGCCGATGCCGCTGGCACCGAAAGCTGCTCTAGCATTTCGTTCCGTACATCGCAGCCGTTCCAGGTTAACGTGCGTGTGTTCGATAACCTCGGCCACTTCATTAGCCAGTACACGGAAAGCGTTACCGATGTGACGAAGTTCCAGAACATGATGAAGGCTCAGACTGTTCCCAATGCAACGTCGAACGTTTGCGTTGACGCTTCTACTGGTCAGTCCGCAGAAGTGACTGGCGTCGGTGAAATGATGGTCACGATCAAGATGTACCCGGTTTCTCAGCAGGGTCGCAAGATCGCTACTGGCCCGTACATTTACCAGGTGTCCATTATTAAGGAACACTACGTGTACTGTGCCTACATGGGTAACGGCGGCTTCCAGCTCGTTGACGCTCCGTACCAGAGAGCATCCCTTACCACGACGCGCGGCTATCGCCGTACGGACAAGTAAGGCGTAAGAGACAAGCTTACAAAGAACCCGGCTCTGCCGGGTTCTTTGTTTTTAAGAGTGTTGGCTACGACGCATGCCGTGGTTTTGCAGATTATGGAACTTCGCCTATGATTGCAAACGGTTCCGCTTCAGTAATGCGTACGGTAAGGCGGGAGCCTGCAGGGATGTCGCCGGCGAGGGCGACCGGCCGGTACGCGCCATTGCGGGCGATTGTCGTGCCTGCGCGATGCCCGGGCTTTTCTACCACCACGTCGCAAGTGTCGCCTACCCAGAGGGAGTTGTTTTCTGTAGCGATTTTCTGGAAGGCGTCAAACAGGATGGCGGAACGTTCGTGCTTTACGCTATCCGGGATGCAGAGCGCAGGGTCTTGCTCCATGCGGGCTGCGGGCGTGCCGGGTCTCGCCACAAAACGCGTGATGTTGCAGACCGTCGGGCGGGTTTCCTTAAGCAGGCGCATCGTTTCCGCGAAATCGTCGTCGGTTTCGCCGGGGAAACCGACGATGATATCCGTGCTGAGCGTGAAGCGCGGAAATTCGGTATTGAACATGTTGGCGATTTGCCGGAAGTCTTCTGCCGTGTGGCGGCGGTTCATCGCCTTGAGCACGCGGTCGCTTCCGCTCTGCACGGGAACGTGTACGAACTTGTAGACACGTTCGTCGCGGAAACATTCCAGCAGGGCGCCTGCATATTGCATCATGTGTCGCGGGTTGCCCATGCCGAGACGGAGCTTGTAGTTGCCGGGCACGTGCGCGAGGATGCGCTGTGTGAGTTCGGCGAGGTTCGTTCCGGTGTCGAACCCGTAGCAGGCGCAGTCCTGGCCGGTAAGCTGTATTTCGAGACAACCGTCTGCGACGAGGTCGCGGACCTGCTGTTCTATGGATTCGGGTGCAAAGCTCTTGAGACGCCCCTTCACGAGGTGCGTGCTGCAGAAGGCGCAGGCGTCCAGGCACCCGCTTTCGATGTTCACGATGCCGACATAGGGCGATTCGCGCAGGGTGTTTCCCTTGGCGGCGTCATTGCCATCCCCGGCTTGTTTTGTCATCCCTGCGGAGGTGGGGATCTTCTCCAAGCTCGTGAATACTACCTTATCTGTAACCTTCAGGGCCTCTTCGCGGAAGTCCTTCGGGGCGCAACCTGTAATGAACAGCGGTACTCCGGGGAAAGCCTCGCAGGCCTTGCGCAAGAGCTTTAATGCCCCCGCGTTCCCCTTGACGGTACACACGTTCAGGTAGATGGCGTCCGGCGCATTTTCAGGGAGTTCAAAAGTAATGTGCGCGTTTTCGCGTGCGGCAAGAATGCGGGCAATGCGCTCTCCTTCGCCGAAATTGGCGGCGCATCCCTGACTGATGACGGCAATGTTGCTCATCATTTCTCGAAGCGCTCCAGCGAAATTCCGGGGTAATAGTGGGTGAGGATTGTTGCGAAGTCCTGGCCCGCGGCGCTACGGCCCCGCACTCCCATCTGGCACATGCCGACTCCGTGCCCAAAGCCTTTGCCGGTGATTATCCATTCGCCTTTCTTGTTTGCAATCCTGAAAAAGGATGACGGCAGGATGGTCCCGTTTTTCTTGAAAAGCCAGCGGACTTTATCGCCCTTGACTTCGAACTTGCCCTTGTCTGTTTCGACGACGAGCGTTAAGATTCTGCCACTCTGGAGAGTGTCCTTGACGGTGATGCTCTTGATTTTTTTGAATTCCGGGACTTTTGCCTTAGCCTCTTTCCCGTTCTTTTTTACGAGCGCTTCCAGTTCCTTTTCGCCGAACTTGCGTTCCCACTTGCTGTAACTCGATTCGCTGCACCAGGGTGTTCCGTCTTTGCGCAGGTCTGGTTTGCTTTGCAGGTAGGGCAGGTTGGGGCGTTCCCAGGTGGCGAGCGTTTCCGTTTCGCCCCCGCAGGTGGAATGGTAGTAGGCGATGATGAATTCGCCGTTATAGGTCATCACGATTCCGGCGGTCGCCTTCACGGCGCTGTCGGTGAGCGGGGTTGCGCTCTGCAGGCCTTTGTACACTTGGTCCTTGGTGTCGGCGTATACGTCGAACCCCATGGATTCGCGACTGCCGAAATGCTTGTAGGCGTACGTGCGTGCGGCAATTGCCTGCGATTCGAGTGCGCTAAAGCGACTGCTGTCGAGCTTGCCGATTTCGTAGGGCACGACACCGCGCAGGTAGTCTTCTACATCGACCACGTTCACCGCGTTTATAAGCCCCTTGCTTGCGCTTACGTAGAAGTGCCCGGGGTAGCACGCGGTGGCAAGTTCCCTTGTGGTCGGCGCGATGGAAATACAATTCCCTTCGCCGTAAATTTCCTTGTTGTCGAGCGTGACGGAATTTTCCTTGCCCTGGAACTTCACCATGTTGCCCGATGGCGTCATGTGTATGGTTTCGCCTTCGAGTTTCAGGTAGAGTTCTTTTACGCCGATGTACACGCCCACTTGCAGGGGGCGGTTCAATTCTTCGGGAATTTTCTTCGGGATGATTTTCCCGCTGCTGTTTGCGGCGCCTTTACCTTTGCCGTCGGAGACGCTCGAAGCCTCGATGGGCGCGAAGTTTACGGGGCCGTCGTAATCCGATTGCTCCGGCACATTTTTTGCGGCGTCTTTAGACACATCTTTAGAAATATCTTTAGCCGCATTTTTTGCCGGCACGTCTTTAGAAACGTCTTTAGTCGGAGTCTCTTCTGCTTTTGCGGGTTCTTTTGTCGTGTCGTTGGCCACCGTATTAGTGGCCTTCGGCGGTTCCGGCAAATCCGGCAACTCAAAATCATCAGCGAAAGCAATCGCCGAAACTGTGAGCAAGTAGAGCCAGAAGAGTTTGGTACGAGCGATAATCAACCTGCAATTCTAGTAACTAGTGACTAACAACTGCGGCGAAGCCGCTCTATCTTTTTTTCAGCTTGGCCTGTGTTTCCTTCGCCATCTTGCGAAGTTTAGACTGGTTCAGCGTGCGGTCGGCCGTAGAAATCTTGTCGACGAACAGGTCCCCGTTCAGGTGGTCCGTTTCGTGCTGGATGCAACGGGCAAAGAGCCCTTCGCAGTTGTGGATTTCTTGCGGTTCGCCGTTGATGTCGAAGAATCGTACGCACACCTTGTCGGGGCGCACCACGTTGCAGAAAATATCCGGGAGGGAGAGGCAGCCTTCGTCGTAGTCCGTGGGCTTCGCGTCTTCTTCTGCTTCCCATTCCGGGTTGAACATGATATAGGGGCGTGGGTCCTCTTCACCGGGGATAGCCGTGTCGATGACCACAAGGCGGATGTTCCTGCCTATCTGCGGGGCGGCAAGCCCACAACCCGGGGCGTCGTACATGGTTTCGAGCATGTCCTGTGCCAGCTGGCGCAGTTCCGGAGTGATTTCGGTAATGGGTTCGCTCTTTTTGCGGAGCACCGGGTCACCGTAAATGCGGATAGGGAGGATCGCCATTTATCTACTCCTTGTCGCGGATTACTTCTTTTCTTCGGTCTTTTCTTCGGCGTTCATCACGCGGACAATGGCGGACTTGTCGAAGTCGATGAAGGTGGTGGAACCCGTGCGGACGGTAATGATGTTCGAATTGTCTTCGATGGAGGTGATGGTACCGATGATGCCGGCTGTGGTGATAATCTTGTCACCCTTCTTGAGGGCCTTGCGCATTTCTTCCATCTTCTTCCTTTCCTTGCTCTGCGGGCGGATGAAGAAGAGCCACATCACGACGAACAGGAGGATAATGGGGAGGAATCCCATGATGCCACCGCCCTGCTGGTCGGCCGGAGCGGCTTCCTGGGCGAATGCGGCGATGGAGGAAAGGGTCACGAGGAGTGCAGAAAGTTTCATGTTGAGCCTTGTTTTAAGGTGAATTTTTGTTACGGGTGTAAATATAGAAAATCCGTTAAACCAGCTTCTTGTCTAGGAGCGGGAAAATGCGGTTCAGTTCGAGCAGGTCGAGTATCTTGTCGAAGTCGCCGGAGATGCTTTCGATGGCGTCGAGGCTGGAATTCTCGTTGAAGGCGGGCTTGGACTGTAATGTTCCGTTTTGCAGGAGCGGTGCGAGCGTGCGCATGGAAAGCGTGCTCCCGAACATGGTCTTTTTGGCCTGCTGCTGGAAAAGTTCCTTGCTGACGGTGGCATGCCCGCTCTTGATGGAAATGCCGTTCTCGCTTACGGCCTTCACGAAGGAGGTGAGCACGAGCTGTTCCGTGATAGAGAGAATGTTGGGCGATACCTGCTTGTTGATTGCGCGGTAACGGAGCGTTTCGTACAGGAGCGGGATAATCTGCAGGTTCGATACGCGGACGGCTTCGTCTTCCACCTTGAGGATGTCGAGGTCTTCGAGCATCTGCAAGAGTTTCTCGGTTTCGGAAAACTCGGTGTTGTTCAGCACGAGCATCTTTTTCTGGAGGAGGGCGTGCGTTATGTTGTCTGAGCCGCTTGCGGTAAGGTGCTTGCTGAACAAGAAAAGGAGGGCAGGGAGCGCCTGCACAATTTTGCTCTTTTTCAAGTTTTCTTCGGCGATGTGGCAGTGGTTTGCGAGGAACGTGAGCGTCGACTGGAACCAGCCGGGCTTGAGTTCCAGCTCACGCAGGAGCGCCGATTGCTCAATGAAAATGACTTCGCTGTTTTCTGCCGCGCGCAGGGTGTATTCCCTGGGCTTGCTTTCGAGCAGGCTGAATTCGCCGATGATGGACCCTGGCCCGAAGTTGCGCCAGTGCCTCTGGCGAAGCTGCTTGGACATTCCGACCAGCATGCCCGACTTGACGATGATAAGGCTTGTGCCCTTGTCGCCTTCGAGGAACAGGTATTCGCCTTCTTTGACGAGCATTAGACTGCCCCCCTCAGATTGGAATCGTAGCGCAGCGCCGTGAGGAAGTATTCAATCTTCTTCATGTCCACGTGGAACTTGTTCGACAGCCCCTGCTTAAAACATCCGAGATCTTGTAGCGTAATCCATTGAGCCACGTCGATGGGCAGTTCGCGTTCGTTCAGGAGGCGTATCCATTCGGGCGCTTCCATCTCGACGCCGTCCTTGAGCGTGGTGAGGTGCACCAGGATGCGTTTTTGCGGGAGGCTCAGGCGTAGCGGTTCCCATACGAGCCCTTCTTCGCGGGCGTACAGGTAGTCCGAATAGATTTGCATGAGCATGGCGTTGTGGACTACCAGCTGGAGCGTTTCGCCATCCTTGGCAAGCCCGATGAAGTTGCGGCGCAGGAGTGCCTTGAGGTCTGCTTTTATGGTTACGGGCGGGATGCGCGTGAGCCAGTTGAATTCGCGGATGAGCGTGTCTACCGGGTATTTTACGCCCGATTCGAGCTGCGCGCAGTATTCCGCGAGGCTCATCAGCGTGTTTTCTACGGGAGTCTTGTGTGCCGCTTCCTTATGGAGCCGCGTATTTACGGAAAGGGTCCTGAGGATGGCGAGCAGCCAGATGGGGATGTTCTTGAGCTCGGATTCCAGGCATTCCTCGGAAATGATGGTGACCGTGGAATCCTCGGAGGCTTCTAGCGTGTAGCGGAAAGGTTCGCGCTCGAATAGCGACGCCACCCCGACGATATCGCCAGCATGCATGCGGAACTTGATATCGCGGTTGCCACCCGACTTGTCGACGGCGATGAGTTCGCCTTCGTCCAGGATGACCAGTTCGCGGTTGCCGGAGTCCGGAGAGTATACAACAAAACCCGCCTTCACGCTGGAGCGCGTGGGCGGGATAACTTGCTGTCGGGAATTCCCGTTCATCGGGAAAAGACCCTTTGAAGCCTAATTAGGCTTCGCGTTCTTCGATACGGGCAGCCTTGCCGCGGAGGTTGCGCATGTAGTAGATGCGAGACTGGCGGACCTTACCGGCGCGGTCGAGAACGATGGAATCGATACGGGGGCTGTTCACCGGGAAGATGCGTTCGACGGCAACGGAGCCGGACATCTTGCGGACGGTGAGAGTCTTGGAAACGCCCGAGTTCTTGAGCTGGATGACAACACCCTTGAACGGCTGGATACGTTCCTTGGTGCCTTCAATGACCTTGACGTTCACGGTCACGGTGTCGCCAGCGCGGAATGCCGGCACGTCGGTCTTGACGTTTTCGCTATGGATAGCTTCGATGTTCAGGGACATAATGTGTACCTCTTAATTATTTGTCGCCAAATTTAGCATTTAATTTGATTTTTTCAAGGATGTCGGGGCGTCTTTCCTGCGTTCTTTCGAGGGATTTTTGCTTCCGCCATTCAGAAATGTTCTTGTGATGGCCCGAAAGGAGCACTTCGGGCACTTTTTTGCCCTCGAATTCCTCCGGACGCGTGTAGACCGGCCACCCCAGTACGCCCTGGGCGAACGAGTCTGTATCGCCGCTTTCGCGGTTCCCCAGCGCCCCGTCGATAAGCCTCACTACGGCATCGGTCACCAGCATTGCGGGCAGTTCGCCCCCGCTGACCACGAAATCCCCGATGGAGATTTCCATGTCGACCTCGCTTTCGCGGATGCGTTCGTCGATTCCCTTGTAGTGCCCACACACGAGTACCAAGTGCTTCTCTTGCGAGAGTTGCTTGGCAATTTCGTGCGTGAAGGGGATTCCGTCGGCGGTGAGGTAGATGACCTTGCCGCCGTCCTGCTTGACGCCTGTGCTACGGATGGCCTGGGCCAGCGGTTCCGGTCGGAGCACCATGCCCGGTTCGCCCCCGTAGGGCACGTCGTCCACCTGGCCGTAGTCGTTTATCGCGAAGTCGCGCAGGTAGACGGTGTTGAATTCCATGAGCCCCTTCGCCTGTGCGCGCCCCATGATGGATTGCTTCATCGGGGCGAACATCTCGGGGAATATGGTGATGCAGTCGATGACCATCATGCCTCCCCGTCGCTTTCCGGGCGTGCCTCGGAACTGTGGTCCCCGGGGCAGAGCGCCTTCAGGTAGGCCGCGTCGCACACAATGAACTCGCCTTCGTCGTCGATGTCGAGCACGCAGTCGTCAATCCACGGGGCGAAGACCGGCTTCTTGCTGAATTCGGACTGGAATGCCTCGTCGAACCTGATATTGAATGCGTTGACCGTCGGGAGTTTTTCTACGGAGAGGACTTCGCCGATGTCGCGGCCGTCTTCCGTATGGACGCGGAAGCCTTCCAGGTCGTCGATGTAGTACTCGCCCTCGGGGAGCGGGAGCCTCTCGGACTCGGGAATCATCACGTCGCCGTTCACGAAGTGCGTAAGCGATTCGGGCGTGTCGTAGCCTTCGAATTTCAAAAGCCAGATGTCGTTCGCCTGCTTGGAATCCTCGATACGCAGGTCCAGTTCTTCGCCGTTCGTCTTCTTCAGGCGCACGTCCTTAAGGCTCTTGTGGCGCGTAAGGTCATGGGTGAGGGGCATCGCCTTGATGTAACCCTTCACGCCATGCGTGCGCATGAGCTGGCAGACGGTTATGTACTCTTCGGAATCAGACATCGGTTAGCTGGATTTGTGCGTTTCGCTGGATAAAAAAAGTCCCGTGCGCGGGGCACAGGACTCTTTAGAAAAGCATGATTATGCTTCAGCCGGAGCTTCGGCGGCAGGAGCGGCCTCGGCAGCTTCCTTGGCGGCAGCAGCTTCAGCAGCGGCGGCTTCCTTGGCAGCCTTTTCGGCTTCAATCTTGGCGAGAGCCTTGGGGCCGAGCTTCACGGCCTTCTTCTTTTCGGCGCGCGGAGTAGCGGTCTTGCCTTCGATGGAACGGCCGGCCTTGATTTCGTGGAACAAGTCGAGGATACCGACCTGCTTCAGGAGGTTGCGGACGGTGTCGGACGGCTGGGCGCCGACGGAGAGCCACTTGAGGACCTTTTCCTGATCGAAACGGATTTCGGCCTTCTTCATGTTCGGGTTGTAGAAACCGACCTGTTCGATAAAGCTGTCGTCACGAGCCTTGCGGTTGTCGATGACGATGGCGCGGTAGATCGGGTTGTGGCGCTTGCCGAAGCGAGCGAGACGGATAACAGTTGCCATTTTAACCTCTTTGTTGGGGTTCCCGTTAGACGGGGGTTGTTGTTTTTGCAGGGGCAATATAGAAATAAACCATTTGTGTGTAAAGGACGGAAATGTAAATTTTTCCGTTCTTTACATACAAACTAACGTTCGAAATTACGAAAATTGGCGAAATTTTATCAAATTCGCCAAAAATTGAACTATTTTGCCTCGCCCTTGAGGATGGCCCGGAGCTCGTTTGCGGCCTTTTCGAGGTCGTCGTTCACGATAGTGAACTCGTATTTTCCCTGCGTTTTCGCGAATTCCATCTCTTTTTTCGCGTTGTGGAGGCGTGTCTGGATGACCTCTTCGCTGTCGGTGCCACGCCCGCGGAGCCTGCGTTCGAGTTCCTCCTCGCTCGGGGGGAGGATAAGGATGCCCGTCGCCTCGGGGTATACCTTGTCGAAGTTCACCTTGCCGAACACGTCGATGTCGAACAGGACGCGCTTGCCCTGCTTGAGCATGTCTTCGACGAAGAACTTGGGCGTGCCGTAGTAGTTGCCGTGCACCAGGTTGTATTCCACCAGTGCGTCGTCCTTGATCATCTGCTCGAACTCTTCCTTAGTCTTGAAGAAGTAGTGCACGCCGTCGACTTCGCCCTCGCGGGGCTTGCGCGTCGTTGCCGAGATGGAATAGACGATGTCCGGAAATTCGCCGATGACCTTGTCCTTGAGGGTGGTCTTGCCCGCGCCGCTCGCGGCGCTCATCACGAAAAGCTTGTTCTTCATGAACTCAAATGTAGTAAATACTATATTTACCAACACCTGATGTGATGGATTAGGAGACTTTATGAGAGAACGGCCTTATGCTGCTAAATCTTGTATTCTTGCCGTTATATTGATGTGCGCCTGCTTGGTGAACATGTCCTTTGCTAATTCAAACGTTCCCGTTCAGGAAGGCGACAAGGTCGATACCGGGTTGCCCCAGGAATCAAAGTCGGGCGAAACGCACTGGGTGCTCATCGGGGTTTCGGCGGTGACACTTGCTGCGGGCACGACGCTTGCCGTTGTCTATAACAACAAGGCGAAAGACGAGGGTGAAAAAAAGCCGGCTTCGCGTGAAGAGTTCAATAATCGCCATGGCCACATCGGTGCTTACCAGAAAATCCGCACTGCGGGCATAGGTATCGCCATTGTGGGCGGAATCGGTCTTGGCCTGAGTATCGCGTTCTAGGGGGAACATTATGAAAAATTTTTTTGCGCTCATCCTCGCACTCCTCTTCGCAGCCTGTACCGATTACCAGGCGGAATTCGATAACGCTTTCGGCGGGTTGGAATACAGTGAATTGGATAACCCTGATTTGTCCAGCAATTCGAACACTGAAAGTTCTAATGCCCAGACCCCTAAAAGTTCGGGTGGCGATGGGGCATCTTCCGAGACGGCCTCCGCGTCCTCCAGCTCCACGGGAAATCCGACCGGGACTTCTTCGTCCGGCCCGACATCGAGCGGTGTCGAACCGCTGTCTTCTGAAGCGGTTCCGACCCAGAGTTCGGAAGAATCGTCCAGCAGTTCGGCACAATCCTCGTCTTCTTCAACAGCAGAGTCGTCTTCTTCCCAGGGAGTGCAGTCGAGCAGCAGTTCGGCAAAGTCCTCTTCGTCATTAAGTTTCGGTTCAAGCGGCAATTTCGACTATGAGATTGATGGTACAACGTTTACTTCTAGTTATGTGAAGTATAATGGCCTTATTTGGATGAATCAGGCGTTGGAACGAAAAGATGTAGGAAGATGCCATGGTAATGATGTTATTTGTGGATCCGTTAGTCATTTCCCCACTTATTTCTCATGGGAAGATGCTCAGAATGCTTGCCCGGCAGGGTGGCGTTTACCGACATCAGATGAATTTAATAAGTCCGTGGACCTAGAAAACGCATCATCTTTCAATAGTAGTGGTGCTTTGAATGGTTATTTTCTTTATAAATGGTGGCATAAAAAAGGCGAAGAAGGAATGTATTGGACCGCGACAAGCGATGGTGACTATGCGGATGTCATTTCGTTCAAAAAAGATGTAGAAAAGGGCAGGATTGTTCAGGTCAATAAAAGCTTTGGATCTGCGTCGCTTGCATTATCTATTCGTTGTGTAAAAAATGGTGGTGAAATAACGAACAATGGTGCTTCGAGAAATTCTTCTCCATCGATTTCGATTTCTCAGGATACTGTCCGAGAAGCCATCTATACGACAGTGACGATAGGTTCGCAGACATGGATGGCGGAGAACCTTGATTACATAGCAGAAGGCATTAAATCGCGGTGTTATGATAATGTGAGAGGTTACAATTCTTGTGGTCAATATGGTAATTTTTATACGTATGCACATGCGCTGCGTATTAGTAATGAATGTAGTCTAAAAAGCAACTATTGGATTATCCCGACAGAGAAAGAAGTTCTAACCCTAATAGAAACTGTCGGTGGTGTTGAAAAACTTGCGTCTGTCGGAATGGGGGGGACGAATGAATCGGAATTTACTATTTATGCGTCAGGTCATTATAGCTATGCAGGTGATAACTTCGTTCCTGCAGCTGCGTCTGAATATGCGTCGTGTTTCTGGCTGTGGGATGATGACGATAGTATGAATGGATCATCTGATAAAAGGCCTGCATATTGCCTAAAAACAAGTGGTGGTGCCGTTATAGGGGAAAAGGCTCTAATTAATATGAATGAAGCCCATTCGGTTCGCTTTATACGGAGTAAAGATTGCAAGTAGTTGTACGAGGCTTGAATACAATTTATGTTTTGCAATAGGATTTTAGGAACCACACATCACGGGACGTACAAGAAGGTGGTCGATGTGCCGCTTTTGCGCGAGGAACTTTCTTCGCGTTCCGTCCGCTGCATTGCCCGCGATGGTGTAGAGATAGAAATAGAACTCGATGAGGACATGCAAGAAGGCGACATTGTGGCGGAGACGGAACAGAACGTCTATGCCATCAAGATTTTCGTGCCGAAAAAGCAGGAAGAAGCCGAAGTCCCGCGCATGAACAAGAGCTACCTCTGATTTTTCTTTCGGCGAGGAATGCGCGCAAAATTTGAGTATAAAATGCGCTGCCCGCTAGTCTTTGATATTTAGGCTTTCGCGGACGCTAATTTTTTGTTTGCCGAGAAGTTTGTAGAGCTTGCAGCGGAATAGCGGAATGGCTCCAATCACGACTGCGATGACGATGGGAATCGCGATGTAGGCGATGCCCGGCTTGTTGAAGGATGCGCGGAACAGCAGGCGCATTACGAGCAGGGTGTACCAATGCACGGCGAGGATGACGAGTGCGTTGCGCGAGATGTTGCGGAGGATTCCCTTGACTAATCTCAGCGGCAAGATACCTGGAATCCGGTCTATGGCTACAAAGGCGGTCACGAGCCCGATGATTCCGAATGCGGAACTCGCTAGGAACAAGGGGAGGCTCTTCCCGAGGTCGTTGTTCATGATGCTGAAGTTCGGGTCCGGCACTTCGGTGGCCGCGTAGAGGATGAACGCCGTGATGGATGTGGCTACGACGAGGCTCCAGGGGATGCGGTTTTTCCCCTTGTCGCAGAGGTGCTTCTGGATGATTCCCTTGCAGATGTACCCGCAGGCAAAGAAGAAGAGGACGGTGAGGTCGCGCTCGATTCCGAGCGGAAGCCGGATGTGGTGCCTGTACAGGAGCCAACCGCCGGCGAGGCTTGCGAGCGAAACAAAGAAGATGAATTTTTTCGGTACAATTTTCTGCACCCCATAGAAAATAAGGCTCGCCGAGTACAGCGTGAACACGAACCACAGTGGGCCCGCCCCGATGGAGGACTTGCCGGCCACGAAAATTTTGGCGAGGTTCCAGTAGATGTAATCCCAAACGTTCGCGATATGCGGGTGAATGTTCATGACCGTCATGCGAGGCGCCTTCGGGAAAAGGCTGAAGTTGTACAAGACTGGGTCGAGCAGGAGGAACAGGAGCGAAAGCAGGATGTAGGGGACGAGCAGGACGTGCGTCTTGTGGATAAAGTAATCCTTAAAATTGTCGAAACGGCGCGTGCTGAAAAGCATTCCCGAAATGAAGAAGAACGCCGACATGCGGAGCGCACTCAGATGGAGCATTCCCATTTGCGCTTGCGGGAACGACTGTTCCACATGGTACAGGCATACGAGCAACAGGACGAATCCCTTGAACTCGTCAATCCACCCAATTCTTGCTGTTTTACTGTTGCCCATTCCTATACCCGCAACTGTCATCTACCTTTTAAGAGAAAATGGAGGAGCCCGACCAAGTCGGGCATGACAAATTAATTGTTGAAGTTAGTACCATCTTTTTTCATCTGCAATGCTTGTCATCGGCCCGTGTCCGGGGAATACGACTGTCTCTTTTGGGAGCGTGAGCAGTTTGCTCTTGATTCCGCTTACAAGTGCATCGTCGTCCCCGCCGAAGAGGTCGCTGCGCCCGCGGCTGCCTGCAAACATGATATCGCCGGGGAACAGCAGGGGAGGGACATCTTTCTGCCCGTTTACTTCTCCTGGCTTTTCGCAATAGAAGGCGATACCTCCCGGAGAATGCCCTGCGATGTGGAAAACCTGCAGCTTGATGCCGGGTACTTCAATGCTATCGCCTTCGGCCAAGAAGTTCCCGATGGCGGGCGACGGCTCGCGCATGGGGAGCCCGAACATATCGCTTTGTTCTTCCTGCAGTTCAATCAAGAAGGCGTCTTCCTCATGAGCCTCGGGCTGCACGCCATACTTGCGGGCGACAAATGCATTGCCCAGCACGTGGTCCAAGTGCAGGTGCGTGTTCAGCAGGTGCTTTACCGTAAGCTTGTTCTGCTCGATATAGCGGGCGAGGGCTTGTTCCTCCTGCTCGCTAGAAACGCTCGGGTCGATGAGAATCGCGTCGCCGGCATCGTTGCTCAGGACAAAGCAGTTCACGCCGAAAGGGTTCACGACAAATTGCTTGATATTCATGTTGCTAATATAAAAAAGGAGATGGCGGCTCGGGGGCCGCCATGACGATCAGGTGGCGGCGCTTCTCGCAGCCGTCATCCCTTGATTCTAGTCTATTACGCCTTGATTTCCCAGGTCGTGCCTTCCTTGCTGTCCTTGATGACAACATTCATCGCGGCGAGTTCGTCGCGGATGCGGTCACTTTCGG
>JBGUQN010000044.1:0-31944 GCA_045131085.1 Fibrobacter sp. | reverse complement strand
CATTTATCCCTGGGCGCAGAATAACCGCGTTTCAGCTCCTTACGCTCCTACGGATTTCAACCCGGTGGGCCATTACCGTCGCACCTTCACCGTTCCCGAAAAGTGGGACGGCAAGCGCATCCGTCTGCATTTCGAAGGCGTCGAATCCGCTTACTATGTGTGGGTGAACGGCAACTACGTAGGCTATGCCGAAGACTCCTTCACCGATCACGAATTCGATATCAACAAATACCTGCGCAAGGGCGAAAATAATATTTCCGTCCAGGTGTTCCGCTGGTGCGATGGCTCCTGGCTCGAAGACCAGGACTTTATTCGCCTTTCGGGCATTATGCGTGACGTGTACATTTACGCTGTGCCGGCAGTGCATATTCAGGATTTCCAGATTGACGCAACGCTTACGAATAACTATACCGATGGTTTGCTGAAGACCACCGCGTGGATTTACAACTCCACTTCTTCGGCTTCGGGTGAATTCACTGTTGAACTTTCGCTTTACAACGACGCCGGTGCCGAAGTGATTTCTCCCAGCGCGCAGACGGTCTCGGGTATCGGTGCAAATGGTGGCGAAAAGAGCGTGCACTTTGAACTCCCGCTCACCAAGCCGAACCGCTGGTCTGCAGAAACTCCGTACCTCTACACGGCAGTGCTCACCATCAAGGATAATACCGGAAAGATTGTGCAGGTCGAAAGTAACAAGATCGGTTTCCGCAAGGTTGAAATCAAGAAGGAAAACGGTGCCCCGCGCCTGCTGGTGAATGGCATGCCGGTCAAATTCCACGGCGTGAACCGCCACGAGCTCGACCCGGATAACGGTCGTGCGGTGAACTATGACCGCATGGAACAAGACATCATCCTGATGAAGAAGTTCAATATCAATGCGCTCCGTACGTCGCACTACCCGAATAATCCGTATATGTACGAACTTTGCGACAAGTACGGCATTTACGTGATTGACGAAGCGAACGTCGAAAGCCACGGCGCGAATAACGAATTGCCGAAGAATAGCGATGACTGGCGCGCCCCAGTGGTGGATCGCTTGACTTCCATGGTGCAGCGCGACAAGAACCACCCCTCCATTATCCTTTGGTCTTTGGGTAACGAAGCCGGTAACGGAAACGTGTTTGCTTCTGAACGCGAACGCGCCCACCAGATTGACTCTACGCGTTATGTGCATTACGAAGGCGACAACAATAACGCCGACGTGATGAGCCAGATGTACTGGGGCTACGATTACATCAACGGTTACAATGATGCCAACAAGCCCGTGATGCTCTGTGAATATGAACACGCCATGGGTAACTCCGTGGGCGATTTGCAGGAATACATGGACGCCTTCTACCGCAATCCGCGCGCCTTCGGCGGCTTCATCTGGGACTTTATTGACCAGGGCCTGCACCACAAGGGCACTCCGTACTGGGAATTCGGCGGTATGTGGGGTGACTGGCAGAACGATGACAACTTCTGTGCGAACGGTCTCGTGTTCCCCGACCGTGCGATTCAGCCGGAAATGTGGGAAGTCAAGTATCAGTACAGCCAGATTCGCGTGAAGAACGTGGATGCCGCCAAGGGCAAGGTTGAAATCGAGAGCCGTTACCTCTACAAGAATCTCGGCGACTTCCTCGATGCCTTCTGGGAACTCAAGGAAAACGGCAAGGTTATCAAGAGCGGCAAGCTGGATGGTTCGCAGATGAATATCGGGCCCCTCCAGAAGAAAGAAGTTACCATCGACATGCCGAAAATCGAGACGACGATTGGCGCCGAATACCACCTGGATATCGATTTCCGCCTGAAGAAGGATGAACTTTGGGCGAAGGCAGGCCACAGTGTGGCTCATGAACAGTTCGGTATCGACTTGGGCCAGCTCTGGTCTACCGAAGTGGATGTCAGCACTATGGACGGCGCCAGGGTTTCCCGTGTCAGCGGTGTTGTCATCGAAGGTACGGACTTCAAGATTACCTTCGACGAAAAGAGCGGTACGCTCGCCAGCTACGTTCTTGATGGCGATACCATCATCAAGAACGGCGGTGTTCCGAACTTCTGGCGCGCCCCGACCGACAACGACAAGGGCTTCAATATGGAACGCGGCCACGGCGAATGGCGCAGTGCAAGCAAGAAGCGCAACGTGTCTTCTGAAGTCAAGGAAATCTCCGCCCAGGAAACGCAGGTGACCTTCAACTTCGGCTTCCCGGATGTGGGTAGCTCCAAGATGAAGATGACTTACACCGTTTACGGCAGTGGCGATATCGTTGTGGAATACACGTTCAATCCGGATGGCTCCAAGAGCTATATCCCGAACGTAGGTACTCTCTTCACGGTTCCTGAAGGTTACGAAAAGGTCCGCTGGTTTGGCCGTGGTCCCGACGAGAACTACATGGGCCGCAACCGCGGAAGTTTCATGGGCCTCTTCTCTACGCTTGCAGATTCCATGACGGTCAAGTATATGGAAATTGGCGAAACGGGCCAGCGCACCGACGTGAAGTGGGCGACGCTCACGAACGAGAAGACCGGCAAGGGCCTCATGGTCGTGGGTAACCCGCGCATGGAATTCAGTGCACAGCACTACACTCCGGAACAGCTTACCGACGTGAAGCTCCCGTGGGAACTCAAGCGCAACAAGGATATCACGCTCCGTGTAGACCTGCACCAGATGGGTCTCGGCGGTATCAACTCCTGGGGTGCAGAACCGCTTGACGCTTACCTCTTGAAGGCAAATCGCGAATACTCTCATAAGTTCCGCATTGCGCCGGTGCGCAAGCAGTTGAACGACCCGACGGAATACTCGCTTCTCGGCTTCAAGAACTTCGGCTGGAACGATTTGCCGCCTGCACCGTATGGCCAGAAGGAAATCAATGAAATTTACGAGAACCAGCCTGATACTGATGTCACTGTTGCGGTAAAGGAAACGCAGCCCCTTGTCTTCAGGATTCCTGAAATGGGTAGCAACTACAGCGTGTTCGATATGCAGGGCCGCTTTGTGGCGAAGTTTGCGACTCGCGGTGTCGAAGATTTGCATGCGCTCACCAAGAGTGTTGTCAAGCATGCGGGCACTTACCTGGTGCGCTCCAAGGCCGGACAGACGTTCCGCATAAACGTCAAGTAAAAAAGTTCCACACATCCAACATCGGGCGTTCCGGCTTCGTGCCGGAGCGTCTTTTTGCGTCTTTGAAATTTCTGCAAAGGAGAATCCCCGAAGGGGGGTGTTTTTGCATATTGCAGGATTTATTTTTTGTATTGGTGTAAGGTATAGGGAAAGGATGGTATAAGATGTTTGGCTTTAATGCAAAAAGGCTCGCCTTTGTCACGTTCGCTGCGGTTTGCGGCATTTTCTCGCAGGGATTTTCGCAGGACCTGCTTTACTCGGATATGTTCCCGCTGGGCGACGTGCAGTTGCTGGGCGGCCCCCTGAAGGATCGCCAGGATCTGAATGCGGAAACGCTGCTTTCCTACGATACGGACAAACTAATTGCGCCGTTCTACGAAGAAGCAGGCATGCGCCCGAAGGCGACTAAGTTCTCGAACTGGGCTGGCCTCGATGGGCATGTGCTGGGGCATTACCTGAGCGCGCTTGCCATGCACTTTGCGGATACCGGGGACGAACTTATCAAGCAGCGCCTGGAATACGTGCTGAGCGAACTCAAGACCATCCAGGACTACAATTCCCGCGACAACAATTTCAAGGGGTACATCAGCGGCGTACCTAACGGCAAGCAGATGTGGCTCAAGTTCAAGAGCGGCAATGCGGGCGCGCAGAACGGCTATTGGGTGCCGTGGTACAACATCCACAAGCTTTATGCGGGCTTGCGCGATGCCTATATCTATGCGGGCTACGAGCAGGCGAAAACGATGTTCCTTGCACTTTGCGATTGGGGTCTCACGATTACGGGCGGGCTCAACGACAACGCCATGGAATCCATGCTCGGTACGGAACACGGCGGCATGGCGGAAGTCTATGCCGACGCCTATGCGCTCACCAAGCAGGACAAGTACCTGAAAGAGGCCAAGCGCTGGAGCCACAAGTGGCTTTTGAATGCGATGGCGGCAAACAACGACAACCTCACGAACGTACACGCGAATACGCAGGTCCCGAAGGTCGTGGGTTTTGCCCGCATTGCGGAACTTACCGGCGACCAGACTTACGTGAAAGGCTCCGAATACTTCTGGGACCGCGTCGTGAACAAGCGTAGCATCGCGATTGGCGGCAACAGTATTTCGGAACATTTTCCGTCTTTCGATAACCACAAGAAGTACGTGGAAGAGCGCGAAGGGCCGGAATCTTGCAACACCTACAACATGCTCAAGCTGACGGAACGCCTGTTCAACATGGACCATAGCGCCAAGCAGGCGGACTTTTACGAGCGGGCGCTCTTTAACCATATCCTTTCGACAATCCACCCGAAGCACGGCGGCTACGTGTACTTTACGCCCGCGCGCCCGCGCCATTACCGCGTCTACTCGAAGGTGAATGCCGCCATGTGGTGCTGCGTGGGTTCGGGTATGGAAAACCCGGCAAAGTACAATCAGTTTATCTACACGAAGGATGAATCTAGTTTGTATGTGAACCTGTTTGCGGCATCGCTTTTGAACTGGAAAGACAAAGGCGTGAAAATCAAGCAGGAGACGGAGTTCCCGAAGGGCGAAAGCGCGAAGTTCACTGTTACGGGTAGCGGCAGTTTCGACATGAAAATCCGCCATCCGTACTGGGTGAAGGAAGGGGAGTTCAAGGTCATCGTGAACGGTGATACCGTCGTGAAAAAATCCGACCCGTCGAGCTATGTGTCTGCGGGTAAGTCCTGGAAGTCCGGCGACGTGATTGAGGTGCTTTTCCCGATGTATACGCACGTGGAAGAACTCCCGAATGTTTCTGACTACGTGGCGCTTATGCATGGCCCGATTGTGCTCTCTGCGAAGACGGGGACGGCGAACCTGAACGGCCTCGTTGCCGATGACGGACGCTGGAGCCATATCGCGTCGGGAGCGCTTGAATCCCTGGATCAGGCCCCGATGCTTGCGAGCAAGAAGGAAGATATCCCCTCGAAGGTGGAGCCCGTGAAGGGTGAACCGATGCATTTCAAGGCGCCCTACCTGTTTGCGGCCAAGAAGGATGCGAACCTGTTGCTGGAGCCGTTCTACGAGGTGCACGATGCCCGCTACATGATGTACTGGATGGTGCTTACCGACCCCTCCATTCTGGAACGCCTGAAGAAGGAGCAGGAAGAGGCTCTTGCGCTCGACGAGAAGACTGTAGATAAGGTGGCGCCCGGCGAGCAGCAGCCCGAAGCGGACCACAAGATGAAAATTGAAAATTCCACATCGGGCACGGCAAACGGCGAATTCTACCGCGATGCGGGCAAGTGCAGCGGTGGCGACGGCGGCCTTATCAGCTATGAATTCGAGACGAACAGCGAGGATTCCTTGAGCCTTATGGTGCGTTACTGGGGCAACGAGGGCTGCACCCGCATATTCGACATCAATATTGACGGCGAGAAGCTTACGACCGAGACGATTTCGAATCGCTGGAACAAGAACGAGTTCGTGAACGTGACTTACCCGATTCCCGACAATATGGTGAAGGGCAAGAAGATTGTGCGCATCTCGTTTACGGCGACTTCTGGCATGGTGGGCGGCATCTACGGCGTGCGACTGCTCCGCAACAAGCCGAAGCCCGAAGTGACGGATACTGTGCCGTCGGCGATTGCTACACCCGCGAGAATGCCTGCGCGCCCCGACTTGAAGGCCCGCGTGATGGGCGGTGAGTTGCAGATTGCTTCCGGAACGGCGCTCTCGCAGGGCTTTACCGCAAGGATTTTCGCGATGGATGGCCGTCTCGTGAAATCCGAGGCTCTTCCGGCAGGGCAGTCCAGCTTCAGCATCGGAATTGCGGGCCTTGGTAACGGTACGTATATCCTGAAAATCCAGCGGGATGGTTTCAGCTATGCTTCAACGATTTTCAGGAAGGGCGGCTTTTGACATTCTGTCCATAGGAACTCCCTAGCGGGGGTTCCTTTTTTACGTTTTTTGGGGTATTTTTCTTTTTGGTGATATGAGGATGATTGTATGAAGACAAGGGTTCTATTGGCTTCTGTTTTGGCGCTTGCGGCGAGTTCCCTTGCCGTCACGAGCCAGTTCCGCGGTGTGAACTGGGCGGACAAGCGCGACAATTTCGTCTCTGACGTGCTCGTTCTTTCGGGCCTCTCGCTTTCGGACAATTACCAGTCGGCATCCGTGGTGGCGGACCGCGTTATCGGGCAGTTCCAGGAACTGTTCGGCACCAACAGCGTGCGCATCCCGGTGAACGAGCCCACGATTCTCAAGTTCTGGGACACCTACACGGGCGTTATCGACATGGGCCTTTCCAAGGGCCGTATGGTGATGGGCTACTGGGGCCCCGCGCAGCCCTCCGGCCCCAAGAACATGAATGACTGGTGGAGCATGTGGGCGAAAATCGTCGAAAAATACGGCGACCACCCGAACGCTTACTTTGAAATCTTCAACGAACCGCACATGTACAACAAGAGCCAACTGCGCGACCTTTATGCCCAATGGCTCGATAAATTCCCGGATGTACCGCGCGACCACATTCTGCTGGACGGCTCCGGCATGGCGCAGAACGTGCCCGACATTGCCGACGACCCGCGTTTCGAGGGTTGCCTTTTCGCGGTGCACGAATACACCTTCTGGAACATGAGCATTACCACCGAACAGGGCTGGAAAAACAGCTTCAAGGGTAAGGTGGGCAAGTACGCCGACCGCACCGTGTGTACGGAATGGGGCGGCGCGATGGCTCCCGGCGACAAGGCCGGCGTGCATTACGACTACATGGACTACAATTCCACCCCGACCAACTACTTCATGGCTTACATCCGCGGCATGTCCGACCAGCTGCGCGAATGGGAAATGGGCAGTTTCTACTGGCCGGGCCTGCGCGATGGCGACTGGTACAGCATGACCAAGCGCACCGGCGAAGGCGCTAACATCAAGCTTGAAATCGTGAACCAGTCGGGCGTGGACCGCATGAAGATGGCCTGGGCCGACACGGTCGAGACGACCCCGCTCGTGCGCGAAGCGTATAGCGGCGAACCTGCGGCGATTCCGGGCGTAATCGAAGCCGAAAATTATGATAAGGGCGGCAACCGCTTCAGTTTCTATGACAAGGATGCAGCCAACAAGGGCGAAACCTACCGCGAAGATGCCGTAGATGTCGTTACCCTAGATGGCGCCACCTGCAACGACTCTGCCTGCAAGGGCTATGCCGTCGGGTACACTGAAGCGGGCGAGTGGCTCGAATACAGCGTGAAGGTCGCTACAAGCGGCAAGTACGCCATCCGTGCGAACGTGGCGACTGCATCCGAGACTTCGAAAATCCAGCTGTTTGTCGATGGCGAGGCGATTGGCGATACGGTGACTTTCGAGAAGGTCGATACCACATGGAATGTGTACAATGAAGTCGATATCGGCGTTGCGGACCTAGCGGCGGGTGAACACATCCTGAAACTTGCCATTGCGGGTAGCTACGTGAACGTGGACTGGCTCAAGTTCTGCGAAGGCGAGGCCTGCGAGGCGCCTACGGGAATCCGTGAAATCATGCCCGCATCCGTTACCAAGACTTCGGCCCCGCGCCTCCGCAAGCAGGGCAGCCAGCTGTTTGTCGAAAGGAACGGCATGCGCTTCGACCTGACGGGCCACCGCATCAAGTAAGAGTTCCTCCATTGATAAGTTGTCAACGAGAACTCCCTTCCCGGGGGTTCTTTTTTTATGTGCAAATGGTAATTTTTGGAATAGGGAAAATACCCTTTTTGGTGTAAAAACGGGAAAAAGAGGAAATTATGGGAACGAAGTCGTTACTCTCCTTTTGTTTGGTGATGTCGGGCATGTCTCTGGCCGCGACGCAGGCAACCTTCTACGTGTCCCCTTCGGGCAATGATGCCGCAGACGGCTCGAAGGATGCTCCCTTCAAGACGATCACGCAGGCGCAGAAGGCTGTGCGTGCCATAAACGGCTCCATGACGGGCGACATCGAGGTAATTTTACGCGAGGGCACCTACGTGCTTCCGTCAACCGTCAACTTCACGGAAGCCGATGGCGGTAAGGACGGCCACTATGTGCGCTATAAAGCCTACGAAGGCGAAAAACCGCTCATTACGGGCGGTATGCCTGTTACCGGCTGGGCCATTCACGACGAGGCGAAAAACATCTGGAAAGCCGAAGGTGTGGAAGGCCGTTTCCGCCAGCTTTACGTGAACAACCGCAAGGCGGTTCGTGCTTGCTTCCCCAATGTGATTGCCGCAAATGAAAAGGGCAATGGCGGTTTCGACCACGATTTCGTGCGCCTCACGAAGGTAGACTCTACGGGTCGCGCCTTCGATGTCTCCGCCGACTACATTAAGAATATCAAGAACATCGAGGATGTCGAAATCCACCTGATGATTGCCTGGTCCGAAAACATCTTGCGATTGGAAAAGGCCCAGGTGAACGGCGGTACGGCAAAGCTCATTCCCAAGGATCCTGAACGCACCAAGCTGTTCCACCGTGCTTACCCGATGCTCGGCACCGCTTTCGCGAGCAATCCGCCCAAGCAGCAGGTTTTCTATCTCGAAAACTCCTACGATTTGATTGACGCTCCGGGTGAATGGTACCTGGACGAAAAAAATCAAACGCTTTACTACAAGCCCCGTGAAGGCGAAAGCATGGCGACTGCCCACGTGGTAGCGCCCCGCCTTAATACCTTGTTCAGCGTTCTGGGTAAGGATACCAAGAACAAGGTGGGCTACATGAGTTTCGAAGGCCTGACCTTCGCCCATTCCAACTACACCCGCCCCAGCGAAGAAGGCTTCCTGGATTTGCAGGCCGCAAACTTTAACGTGGATGTCCTTGCGGATCCCGGTCGCGGGAACTGGGAAAAGTTGAACAGCAACAAGTTCTTGCTGTGGCGCCCCGATGCGGCTTTCCGTGTAGAAAATGCCCATCACTTTTTGGTGCAGGGTAACGTGTTCTCGCAGATTGCGGCTACGGGCCTCGACTTTGTCTCCGGTACCAACGACGACATGATCCAGGGCAACGCCTTCTTCGAAATCGGCGCTGCAGGCATAATGCTTGGCAAGTTCTATCAGGATTCCACGACCGAAATCCATATCGCCTACAACCCGAGCGACAAGGACGAAATCAGCACCCGCGATACGGTCAAGAACAACCTAATCACCAACGTGACGAATGAACACCAGGGTGCCGTAGGTATTGGCGCCGGTTACCCGCGCTATGTGGTGATCGAGCACAACGAAGTCTCTTACACGTACTACTCCGGCATTTCCATTGGTTTTGGCTGGACAAAGGCCCAGACGGCCATGACCAACAACCATGTGAACTGGAACGAGATTCACCATATTGCCCGCCTGCTTTGCGACTCCGGCCCGATTTACACCTTGAGTAACCAGGGCACCGGCAGCGAAATCCAGCACAACTATATCCACGACAACGGAACATCCAAGTGGGCCGACTACTGGAACGTGCCCATTTACCTAGACGAAGGTTCCAGCGGCTTTACCGTGAAAGAAAACGTGTTCAAGAATTCCCCTTCGGGCGTGGGCCAGAATCAGGCCGGTCAGAATACGATTCAGCAGGACGGCAACTACTACAGCGAAAATGTCGTGAACAATGCCGGTATCGAGAAGGAATTCCGCTACATCCGCGACATCAAGGAAATCCCGCTGGCAGACTTCAGTAATACCGTCACGCAGGCCGCATTCAAGGTCGTGATGACTATTCCGGGCATCCTCCAGGCTGAAGACTACGATGTGGGCGGCCAGAGCGTTTCGTACAGCGACAAGGACTTCGTGAACGAGGGCAATACCTACCGCGAAGACGGCGTCGATGTGGTGGGCTTCGGCTGCAGCGATACGCTCAATACCCAGGATTGCAAGGGCTTTGCCATCGGTTACACGGCTGCGGGCGAATGGCTGGAATACAGCGTGAACGTGGTGACGGCGAGCAAGTACTTGTTCCGCGCGAACGTGGCGACAGGGCTCGAAGGCGGCAGTTTCCAGTTGTTCCTCGACGGCAAGGCGGTTTCGGATACGATACCTGTGCCGCAGGGCGAAGACTGGAATACTTATGCCACAATCGACGGCGAGACCGCCGAACTTGCGAAGGGCGAGCATGTGCTCAGAATCCTGTTCACCGGTAGCTACGTGAATCTGGACTGGATAAAGTTCGCGCTTACTACCGAGGAACTTTCTCCCATTCGCCAGACGGATATGCGCCTTGGCCTGGGCGAGCGCGCTTACGATGTATTTGGCGTAGATGGCTCCTACATCTGTCGCATCGAGGACGTGCGTGCGCAGGGCGGCATCAAGGCGGCTCTCAAGCTCAAGGGGGTGAATCCCGGCATATACGTGGTTCGCGGACTTGAAAGTCATAGGAGTATCAGGATAAACACGGTGCGCTAGTTTTTTGCGAAAAACCCATTGTATTTTCTTCAAAAGTATATTTGGAGACCTCCTTTTAAAACCATGCTCTTTTAGGTACCTTATATATGTAAAATGTGCTTTTTTGGCACAAGGGATGGTTATGATGGATTTTCGTACGTTTTTTCCGCTTGTTTTGCTGCCGTCGTGCCTTTTTGCGGCGGTAAACCTCAATGTGAGTCTGGGCGATAGCATTAAGCCGGTGACCCACGTGGCCACGGGTTCACTCTATGGCCTTACGGAAACGCTCCCGAGCAATATCGAGAAGGATGTTGCTCCGCTCAAGCCGAATGTTTTCCTTTCGCCGGCGCGCAGCGGTAGTGGTCGCCAGCAGGGTATAGGCGGTGCATTCCTCGTTGCCCCGCGTGTAGAAAGCCTCGGGGCCAAAATCCAGATACGCCTCGCCGACGTATTGCCCGGCTGGCCGTACAAGTTCCAGAACATGAACCACTGGAAAAACGAAGTGACATCCGTAATCAACGACAAGCTCAAATCGAACAACAAGAATTTCGACGGTTACGAAATCTGGAATGAGCCGGACGGTACCTGGAAAAACGAGAACGGCGACTTCAATTCGGTGCTCTGGAAGCAGACTTACGATTTGATTCGTCAGATGGATCCCGGCGCAAAGATTATCGGCCCCTCGTATTCGTACTACAACTCCTCGCGCATGGACGCCTTCGTGAAGTACTGCTCGCAGAACAACTGCATGCCCGACGTAATCAGCTGGCACCAGTGGGGTAGTGCGAACTTCGTGAACACTGTCGAAAGCTACCGCAGTATCGAGAAGAAATACAACGTGTCTCCGCGCCCCTTCAGTATCAACGAGTATTCCTCCGAGGAACATTCCGAGGAAGGCTGCCCGGGCGTATCGGTGCCGTTTATTGCCAAGTTTGAACGCTACGGCGTTGAGAGTGCGATGATTTCCTGGTGGTTCGTACCGCTTCCGGGGCGTCTCGGCAGTCTCCTTACCTCCAATAACGAGCGCGGTGGCGGCTGGTGGCTGTACAAGTGGTATGGCGACATGAGCGGCTACATGGCTAAGGTCACGCCCCCCAATGACAAGAGCGACGGCGTAGACGGCTTTGCCGCCCTCGACAAGAAGAAGGGCTTTGCAAGCATCGTGCTCGGCGGAAACACCAAGGGCGAAATCAGCGTGAACATTTCAGGCATCCCTGAGGCGTTTGGCAACAAGGTGAATGTCGACGTGGAATACGTTGTCTGGGAAAACAAGGACAAGGCCGTGCCCTCGACGACGCCTGTATCCAGCAAGGAATACGATGTGAACGGTGGCAAGATTACGGTGCCGGTGAACATCACGAACACCAAGTACGGCTATCACATCAACATTACGCCGATTATCCCGCAGGCGCCCTACAAGGATGTCGCTGCCGCCATCCCGGGTAAGATTGAAGTTGAAAACTACGATGTCGGTGGCCTCGGCAAGTCCTTCCTTGACAAGGACGACGACAACAAGGGCGGTGAGTACCGCGAAGATGCGGTAGATATCGTAAAGGCGGGCGAGGGGTATGCCATCGGGTATACACAGGAAGGCGAATGGCTCGAGTACACCGTGGATGTGGCGGCGGCGGGTGACTACAACCTCTCCGTAAGCTATGCGACATCTTCTGAAAATACCGGCATCAAGTTGTATGTGGACGACAAGGTTGTCAAGGACGATATCGTGTTCCCTCAGGGGCCTGACTGGGAAACCTACACCACGTTCGAAGCGGGCAAAGTGAACCTTTCTGCTGGCAAGCATGTCCTGAAACTTGAAATTGTGGGCAACTATGTGAATATCGACAGGCTTAATTTTGCCGACCCGGCAGACACGGCCACGACGCGTTTGGTGGACATGCAACCACTGCACCTAAATGCGGACGAACGCGGTTACGACGTTTTCGGCATGGATGGTCAGTTTGTCTGTCACATCGATGGCGTGCAGGCGCAGGGCGGCATCAAGGCGGCTCTCGCTGCCAAGGGCGTAAATCCCGGCGTTTACATGGTTCGCGACATGGCAAGTCGCAGGAGCGTCAAGGTAAACACCGTAAGATAGGCCGATTTATCGTTTTTCCCCATTCCCGCCATTGTCAATGTGCGGGTTTTTCTTGTTTGCTGTTGATAAAAAGTCAATGGGAATCGCCTTTTCAAGGGGAATTTTGGCCTTTTTTGGGGGTATTTTTAAGGAGGATGTTAGAAAAATAGGAGAACGTATGAAATCCTTTGGTGTAATGTTTGGCGCTCTCGCTTGTGCGGTTACTCTCGCCTTTGCCTCTGCAGACAATCCGCTTACGCTTTGGTACAATAGCGATGCGGCTGGCGAATTCACGAATGCGCTCCCGATAGGCAACGGCTACATGGGCGGTATCGTCTATGGTGGCGTCGCGAAGGATGTCATTGGCCTGAACGAAAGTACCGTATGGTCGGGTGGCCCGGGCGACAACAACAAGCAGGGTGCGGCAAACTACTTGAAAGATGCCCGCGACGCCATGTTCCGTGGCGATTACCGCACGGCGGAATCCATCGTGAGCGACCGCATGATCGGCCCTGGCCCGGCAAGTTTCCAGCCGGTGGGCGACCTCGTGATTACCACGTCGCATTCGGGGGCCACGAATTACCGCCGCGAACTCGACCTCAAGACAGCCATCGCGAAGACGACTTATACGAGCGGGGGAGTCAAGTACACGCGTGAATACTTCGCGAGTTATCCGGACCACGTGATTGTTATCCGTCTGTCTGCAGACAAGAGCGGCTCGGTGAGTTTCGGCGCCACTATGACCACCCCGCATCGCAACAACAAGATGTCGAATAGCGGGAACACGCTCATTTACGACGTGACTGTCAATTCCATCAAGTTCCAGAACCGCCTGAATGTCGTTGCCGACGGTGGTACGGTTTCTGTCGCGAACGGGAACATCTCGGTGCAGGGCGCGAATTCTGCAATGCTTGTGCTTACGATTGCCACGAACTTCAAGTCGTATAACGATGTTTCGGGTAACCCTGGCGCCATTGCCGAAGATATCATGAGCAAGGTCAAGGGAAAGTCCTACGACGACTTGCTTGCGGCACATTTGAAAGATTACCAGACGATTTTCAACCGCGTAAAAATTGACTTGGGTGCTGCCGACAATAGCGCCGGCGATATTACCAGTACTCGCGTGAAGAATTTCAATTCTACAAATGACCCTTCCCTTGTAGAACTCCATTATCAATTTGGCCGTTATCTGCTTATTGCAAGTTCCCGCAAGGGCGGCCAGCCCGCCAACCTGCAGGGTATATGGAACAAGGATACGAGCCCGATGTGGGGGAGCAAGTACACTACCAACATCAACCTCGAAATGAACTACTGGCCGGTAGAGACGGCTAACCTTGGCGAATGCGTGTGGCCGCTCATCGACAAAATCAAGAGCATGGTGCCGCAGGGCGAAAAGACAGCCAAGGTGCACTGGGGTGTTGACGAAGGCTGGGTGGAACACCACAATACCGACCTCTGGAACCGTACCGCTCCGATCGATGGCGCTTGGGGCCTTTGGCCGACGGGTGCAGGCTGGCTCAGCACGCACCTCTGGGAACATTTCCTCTTCAACCCGACCGATAAGGCGTTTTTGCAGGATGTTTACTCAACAATGAAGGGCTCGGCTCTCTTCTTCGTAAATAGCCTTGTGGAAGAACCTGAAACCGGCCACAAGTATTTGGTGACTGCCCCGAGCGATTCTCCGGAAAACGACCATAGCGGTTACAACGTCTGCTTTGGCCCCACGATGGATAACCAGATTATCCGCGACGTACTGAACTACACCATCGAGGCTTCCAAGATTCTCGGCGTTGACGAGGATGTGCGCGCCAAGATGGAAGCGACTGTCAAACGCTTGCCGCCGACAAAGACCGGTAAGTACGGACAAATTACCGAATGGCTCCAGGACTGGGATGACCCGAACAACCATAACCGCCACATTTCGCACCTGTACGGCCTTTTCCCGAGCGCACAGATTACGCCGGAAGAAACGCCCGACTTGATCAAGGGCGCCCGCGTCACCTTGGAACAGCGCGGCGACGATGCCACTGGCTGGTCCTTGGCTTGGAAAATCAACTTCTGGGCCCGCATGCACGATGGCGATCATGCCTACAAGATGATTCGCATGCTGCTTACCCCGAGCAAGACGTATAATAATTTGTTCGATGCGCATCCGCCATTCCAGATTGATGGCAACTTTGGTGCGGTCTCGGGCGTGAACGAGATGCTCATGCAAAGCCACAATGGCCGCATCCAGCTCCTGCCGGCATTGCCTTCGCAGTGGAAGGATGGTAATATCAAGGGTATCCGTGCCCGCGGTGGTTTTGAAATCGATTCTATGGCCTGGAAGGGCGGCAAGCTCACGTATGTTGCCATCAAGTCCGATGTAGGCCAGACACTGAACCTGGTCAACGGCACGAACACCTTCACGACGACGACGGTCCCCGGCAAGATTTATGAATTCGACGGCAATCTCAAGCTTACGAACCAGCCGTTCGAACCGATTGTGCTCCCGGGCAAGATCGAAGCTGAAGCTTATGTGGCGATGGACGGTGTGCAGATTGAACCCGATGCGGACGGTGTGCCGAATCTCGGATGGATCAACGATGGAGACTGGTCGAGCTACCTCGTGAAGGTGCCGACGGCAGGGACGTACACGCTTACGGCTCGCGTGGCGAGCGAGGCGGAGACGGCATCGACCATCACGGTTACGGATTCTGCCGGCAAGGCGCTGGGCACCCTCACGGTTGACCCCGAAAAGACGAATGGCTGGAACGATTGGTACGAGGCCAAGGGCACCTTGGAATTGGCTGCGGGCGAACAAAAACTCGTGTTCACCTATAACGGCACCGACACGTACCTGATGAATATTGACTGGTACCAGCTTGAAGGCGACAAGACTGCTGTTCCTACGGCTGTGCGCTTGGCGAATACGCTTTCGGTGCGCCCGGTATCGCTGGCGCGTGGCTCGGTTGGCCTCATGGTACATGCTTCGGAAGATTTCGAGGTGCGCCTCTACGGCATGAACGGAAACCTTGTGGGAATCCAGAGCGGTACGGGCAATGCGTTTGTCGAATTCGGCGATAGCGAAAAACTCCCGCAGGGCAACTACATTGCGGTCGTAAAGAGTGGAAAACTCCAGAAAACGCTGCGCGTCAGGGCTTTCTAGGCTGGCTTGCGCACCACTGCCTGCTGGTTCATGAATTTTTGGCGAAATTCCCCGTTTTTTGGGGAATTTTGCTTTTTGTGCATTGACAAGTTATCCATAGGAACTGGCCTTTTTCATGTAATTTTTTGCCCCGTTGAGGATATCTTTAGAATGGTGTGAAATGTATACCCGCCTTTGGGGCGAAAGGGATGTAACATGAAGTTCGCAAAAACTGCAAAAATTGCCGCAACAGTCATTGGTTTTGGACTTGCGTCTACGGCTTTTGCCGAAAACCCGCTTATTCAGACATATTATTCTCCGGACCCGGCGCCTGTGGTGTTTGGCGATACGCTTTGCACCTATTCCGGCAACGACGAGGGCGGTAGCTTCTTCACGATGCACGGCTGGCGCGTCTCCTGCACCACGGATATGGTGAACTGGACCGACATGAACACCCTCATTTTGGAAGCGGGTGACTTTAACGGTTCTGCCAAGAAAAATGGTGACTGGGCATCTCAATGCATTCGTCGCAATGGCAAGTACTATTATTACGTGACCGTGGAATCTACCCGCGGCGGCCGCGCCGTCAACGTAGCCGTGTCCGACAAGAAGGAAGGCCCCTTCAAAGATGCCCTGAACGGCAAGCACCTGGCGGGCCCAAACTGGGACTACATTGACCCCACCGTATTTATTGACGACGATGGCCAGGCATGGCTCTACTGGGGTAACCCCAAGCTCTATTACTGCCCCCTCAAGGAGAACATGATCGAATGCGCAAGCGACATCAAGGTCTCCGACATGAGCGGCTTTAACGGCAAGTATACCGAAGGCCCGTGGATTCACAAGCGCGGCAAGAAGTATTACATGATTTACGCTGCCGGTGGCATTCCAGAATCCATTGACTATTCCTGGAGCGATTCCCCGACGGGCCCCTGGACTTACAAGGGCGTCATTATGCCGAGTAGCGAACCGGGTGCCGCGTTCACCGTCCACTCCGGCATTGTCGACTTTAAGGGCCGCAGCTTCTTCTTCTACCACAACCAGAAGAACGTGAAGGGCGGCGGCTACAGCCGTTCTACCGCCATCGAAGAATTCACCTGGAATGCCGACGGTACCATTCCCACTATCCGCGCCACCAACAATGGCGTCGTGAAGCCCATCAAGAACCTTGACCCGTTCGTGCGCGTGGAAGCCGAAACCAAGGCCTGGGTTGGCGGCATGACCGTCAATACGTCGGGCGGCTACACTATTATCGAGCATGTCGGTGCCGAATACGGCAATGTATTCCTCACCAAAATGAACAGCGGGTTCTACACAAAGGTGCGCTCTGTTGACATGGGTGACGGTGCCGACCGCATTATCGTTTGCACCAGGGGTAACGGCGGTAAGCTTGAACTCCATGCCGGTTCCGAAAACGGCGCTCTCCTTGCATCCATGAATATCCCTTCAAGTTCTGCTTGGGAAGAACATACCTTCGACGTGACCGATGCCGCCGGCGTCGACGACCTGTTCTTTGTCGTCAAACAGGGCGGTTTCGATTTCGACTACTGGTACATGGAAAGCGAAAAGACTGCCGTTCCGCAGACAGCTTACAACGATAAGCCGGCGACAATTCCGGGCAAGATCGAGGCCGAAAACTACGACGTGGGCGGTCACAACAAGGCTTTCTACGATAACGACCGCGAAAATCAGGGCAAGGCCTACCGCGAAGACGAAGTGGACGTTGTCGCCATTGACGATTCCAAGTGCGGTGACGCTGCCTGCACGGGCTACGCCATCGGCTACACGCAGGCGGACGAATGGGTGGAATATACTATAAATGTCACTGCCGATGCCAAGTACGATGTCACTGCGAACATCGCGACTGCGTTCGAGACTGCCGGTATGCAGCTGTTTGTTGACGACAAGGCGGTTACGGATGCGGTTACATTCGAAAAAGTAGACTCTGTTTTCACCACCTACAAGGTTGTCGATGTGGGCTCCGTGGAACTCACGAAGGGCGAACATGTGCTTAAGCTCCTGATTACGGGCGACTACCTGAACGTAGACTGGCTCCAGTTTACCGATCCGACGAAGCCCTCTTCTATCGCTGGCGCTGGCGTACGCCTTGATGTGCATGCCCAGACTACGTTCGATGTCTACGGGCTTTCGGGCCAGTACATGGGCCGCGTGGAACTGCAGGGCGAAACGGTTGCCAAGGCATTGGCCCGCGACGGATTTGTCCGCGGAATCTACATGGTGCGTGACCTTGGACATACGAAGGCCTTCCGTGTGCAGGTAAAGTAAAAGAACGAATTTGATGTATGGGGCCGGCTCCGCGATTGCGGGGCCGGTTCTATTTTTGTGCCGTTTGCGCTATATTATGGGATTTTTTGTGACGTAATTTGTAAACCTTTGTAACTTTTTGGGCTTTTTCGGATACGGGGGTAAACAAAAAACGCCCGTGTTTTCAGGTGAAAACACTTTTGTATCCGCGGACTATACTTGTCCGAGTCATCCGAGTTTAATTTTGAACATAGAAACAAGGTGTGAAAGGGAAGGTTCCTATGACTTCGAAAAAAGTAACGATTCTTTCGGCCCTCGCCGTAACGGCGACGCTTGCCGCAACATCCTACCAGAATCAGGTAGGGTTCATATCCAGTGCGCCCAAACAGATGGCTGTTGTGGACGCTGCCGGAAAAGACGTCGTCTTCAAGGATGCTGAAGGCAAAACCGTGCTTACGGTTACTGCTCCCGAGGCTTCCATGTGGGCCCCTGCAAACCTGGATGCATCCCTCGTCGATTTCTCGGAACTCACTACGCCGGGTACATACCAGGCGTTTGTCGGTGACGATTCCATCGGCCATCCCATCAATATTTCAGATAATGCGCTTGAGGGTGTTGCGAAGGCTTCCTTGAAGTTCTTCTACTTCCAGCGTTCTTCGATGGAACTTACCGAAGAATTTGCCGGCAAGTATGCTCGCCCCATGGGGCACCCAGATACTGCCGTGATGTATCACGAATCTACCGGCAAACTCGACCTCACAGCCACCTTTAATGGGTCGAAGGGTTGGTACGATGCTGGTGACTACGGTAAGTATGTCGTGAATTCCGGCATTACTACCTACACGCTTTTGCAACTTTACCAGCACAACAAGGCGTATTTCGATACGCTCAACCTGAATATTCCTGAAAGCAAGAACGATGTGCCCGATATTCTCGATGAAATCCGCTGGAATATTGAATGGATGCTTACCATGCAAGACGAAGACGGTGGCGTGTTCCATAAGCTCACTACCAAGCAGTTTGCCGGCATGGTTATGCCCGACAAGGCGAACAAGCAGCGTTACGCTATTGGCAAGAGCACTCCCGCTACCTGGGACTTTGTGGGTGTAACGGCTCTCGCCGCCGATATCTACAAGCGCTTTGACCCTGAATTTGCAGAAAAATGTGCAGTGGCGGCCGGCAAGGCTCGCTGGTGGGCGACCATTCACCCGTATGAATTCTTCACGCAGCCCAAGGACGTGGGCACGGGAACCTACACTGACGGTAACGCCGTTGACGAAAGGATGTGGGGCGCTGCGGAACTCTACCGCATTACCCGCCAACCCGCTGCCCTTGAAGATTTGCATATGTTCTCTTTAATCAAGAATCGCCGCAAGTTGCAGGGTTGGCAGACCGTGTATGCCCTCGCCGCATTTACCATGGCCACGAACCCGCAGATTTTCGAGCAGGCAGATGTTGATTCCTCCAAGCTTCTCATTTTCTCCCTGGCCGACAGCTATATTGAAGAACTCAATAATGGCTTTGGACTTGCTATCGGCAACGAAGATTTCTACTGGGGCTCCAACAGTGTCGTCGCGAATAAGGGTATGGTCCTTATCCATGCCTATATCCTGAGTGACGACAAGAAGTACCTCAATGCGGCCCAGGGAATCTTGGATTACCTGTTGGGCAGGAACCCGCTCGATCTCTCTTACCTTACCGGATGGGGCGTGAATCAGGTCATGAACCCGCACCACCGCCCGAGCGAGGGTGATACCGTCGTGGCGCCTGTTCCCGGTATGCTTGTGGGTGGCCCGAACTCCACTGCAGATGACTGCGCCAAGAAGTTTATTGACCCCGAAGCTCCAGCCAAGTCCTACTACGATAATTCTTGCAGCTATGCGACGAACGAAGTCGCTATCAACTGGAACGCTCCGTTTGCTTACCTCGCCGGCTCCTTGCAGGCAATCTATGCGACGGGCAAAAAGTACGAAGTCGGTAGCGATGATCCCGAAGCGTATGCTGTCGATGCAATCCCCGGCAAAAAGCCCGGTGTAAAGACCCGCGTTGCCGGTGACAGGCTCGTGTTCAAGAATAATGCCGTGCGTCTGGAAAGGACTTTGAAAGACGGAACGAAGTCCTACTTCGACCTTCGCGGAAAGGTGATTCGCTAAGTTATCCACCCAAAAGGGAATCCAGCTGCCGACTGAGGCTCTGGGTTCCCTTACTATTTTCAATCATGTGCAGCTTTTTTCCTGGGAATCGCGCTGCATCGCATACGCCGGCCTGGTCTAGGGTCCGGCGTTTCGCGTCTTCGGGGGCCATCCCGCGGGCGACAAGGCGCTCAAGGCGCGTACCCTCGGGGGCATCGACAATCCAGATTTCGTCGAGCATCCCGACTATTTCGGGGACACGCGAAAGGAGGGCCGCTTCCAGAAAGCGCGGCTGGCCTGCAGGCGCTTCGTTGCCAGCGGAACTTTCCGCAGGCTCATCGAAAAACGCTTGCACCGCCTGCGTCAAGTAGGGATAAACTAATTGCTCGAGCGTTTCGCGGATGTTGCTGTCCGAGAACGCCCGCTCTACAAAAAAAGCCCGGTTTACGCCACCTTCGGTAAGGCATTCTGGCTCGAATGCCCCTGCAAGTTCTGCACGCAGTTCCTTGCAGTCGCGGTATAGTTCGTGCACCTTGCTATCGGTATCGAGTACGCGGTAGCCCCGCTCCCGCAGGAGCGACGAGACAAACGACTTGCCTGCACCGATTGTACCTGTGATACCGATTTTCCTCATGTCTTTCATTATAGCAAAATTTCGGGTCGCGGGCGCAAGGCCCGACAACTACCCCTTGCCGAGTGAAATGAGGCAGAGGCCTGCTACAACTCCCAGCAGGGCGACAAATTTGAGCTTGCTCTTGCGTTCGCGGAAAATAATGATTCCGGCCAGGAAACTGATGAATACGCTTGAACGGCGGAGCACCGTGATGATGGAAATCAGGGCGTCTTCGTGACTCACCGCCAAGAAATAGCAGCGGTCCGCGATAATGAGGAGTGCTGCCACCGCCAAAAAACTCCAGCGGAACTGGAACGGGGTCGTCTTCTTGCGGGTCGGGAACCACGTGAATGCCGTCGTGATGAACTGCACCGCGAGCATGTAGATGCTGAACCACACCTGAACCGTCATGGGCTCGAAGTTCATGCGCTGTAATATGAATTTGTCGTAAATTCCGCTGCAACTGGCGAGGATCGTCCCGATGACCATCGATATCACCCAGCCGTTGCTAAAGAAATGCCCCATCTCCTTGCGGCCGGCGAGGCTTAGCCCGACGTACGAACACACGCACAGGGCGATCCCCACCCACTGGAGCGCGAAGGGCCGTTCGCCCATGAACCCGACCGCAATCATGATGGTGAATAGCGGGGCGAGGGCGCGGATGGTCGTGGAAATACTGAGCGGCATGTGCGCGATGGCGTTGTAGGTAAATAGCCAACTCAGGCCTACAATGATCGCCTTGACCATCAGCAGCAGGTGGTCGTGCAGGGAAAGCGGTTCACAGTGCCCGGAGAGGAGTACCGGGAGCATAAAGAGGGCGTAAAAGGCGCTGCACAGGCAAAGTACCGGGCGGACAGCATTGTCCTGTACCGACTTTTTCTTGGCCAGGTCGTAAAAACCGAGAAAAACCGCTGAGGCAAAAGCCAGAATCAACCATGACATAGCGCGCCAAATTTAGAAAAATGGCTTGCCAAACTTTACCACAATACTATTTTTCAAGCAGCAACAATCAACAAAGGAGCCCACATGGGTATCAAAGGTAAAGCAGCTTCCCTTCTCGAAGAGTTCAAAGCCTTCGCGTTCAAGGGCAACATCGTCGATATGGCTATCGGTGTTATCATCGGTGGTGCTTTCGGTAAAATCGTCACATCCTTCGTGAACGACATCGTGATGCCGAGTGTTACGGCCATCATCGCTATGGGCGGTGGCAAGGATGCCGGTGAAGGCCTCAAGGCTCTCGCGTTCACGACCGCTGAAGGCGTGACCATTCCGTACGGCAACTTCATTGGCGGCATTATCGACTTCTTGATCGTCGCCCTCGTTGTCTTCATCGTGATGAAGAAGTTCCTCGGCTTCATGTCCAACATGCGTAAGAAGGAAGAAGCCCCGGCAGCTCCTCCGGCTCCTCCTGAGCCGAGCGCCGAAGAAAAGCTCCTCACTGAAATCCGTGACTTGCTGAAGAAATAATTGGGAGGGGGAGGTATCCCCCTGGCTCGCACTGCGTTGCTCGCCACCCCCTTTAAGACCGTTCGGCTAGCGCCTCACTCTCGCCTACACGATTCGTTAATACGAATCGCTTTAGGCTCACAGCGGGGAGGCCCCCGCAACGCCCCCTGTCATCCCCGCCACAAGCGGGGATTTCTTTTTTTACGATGCGCTGAGGCTGATTTCCTTGTCGGCCTTGAACGGCAGTTCTTCGACCTGCGGGGTAGCGATGAGCACCTGGCAATCTTTTTCACGTACGAGCGATGCCACGGCGTCGCGGCGGTTTACGTCCAGTTCTGCGAAAATGTCATCGAGCAAAAGGATGGGCTTGCCTACATGTTGCGATGCGACATCGACTGCGGCAAACCGCATGGCTATCGCCGCCGAGCGGCACTGCCCCTGCGAACCCACCGAACGCATCTCGTAGCCTGAGGCGCACAGCGCGAGGTCGTCCTTGTGCGGGCCGGCCATGGTGATGCCCTGCATTTTTTCTACCAGTTCGAGGTCTTCTAGTTTTTCTGCAAATGCGTTGCGCAGCATTTCTTCGGTCACGCCGCCGGCATTGTATTCCGTAGGGCTTTCTGCGACCATCGAATCGAGTTCGTCCGTCCCCAAAAAATCGGCGGCGTCCAATGCATCTAGTTCCTTGAGAATGGAGCTCCTGTAGTCGCAGGTAATCTCGTCTACGCCGCCAGAGAGCCTGCGGTAATAATCGGTAATTACCGGGGAGATTTCTGCAGAAAGGTTAATGCGTGCAAGCCAGAGCTTCGCCCCGAGGTCTACGAGTTGTTGCGAAAGCACATGGAACAGGTCTTCGCCACCTACGGCAAAGCCATCCTTCTTGAACTGCCGGAGCCACTGGTTCCTCTGCTGGAGCACGCGCTTGTAGTTCCGGAGCACGCCTGCATTCGCAGCCGAGCGGAAGCAAAGAATTTCGTCGAGCCAGTGCCTGCGTATCTCGGGTGCACCGCGCAGCAGTTCAATGTCGGAGGGCTGCATTATTACTGCGGGCGACTTGCCGAAAAACGCGGAGACGGCACGCACCGTGTTCCCGTTTTCCTTGGCGGTAACCTTACGGCGGCCCACCTGCAAGGCGCGCGAAAGCGTTATGCTGTCGCTGTCGAACGCACCTCGCAAAATCAGTTCGTCCGCATTCCACGCAATCAGTTCCTTCAGGTCTTTTGCGCGAAACGAAAACCCCTGCGAAAGCAGGTGTACGGATTCAAGAATTGTTGTCTTGCCGCAACCGTTCGGCCCGTGAATCACGTTGATGCCCGGAGTAAACGAAAACTCCTGGCCGTCAAGGCTTCGCACATGGTCGACCGACAGCGTGTTTATCACGGGATAAAGCCCCTAACGCCCAGGCTGAGCGGGTTGAAAAGCCCTGCGCTGGATTCGTATGTCAATGCGTAGTTCACGTCGAACAGGTATTTCTTCTTGCCGATGCGCACGTAGAACTTGTAGCCAAGTCCGAGCATCGCGTCGAGTCCGTCCATACCGATGCGCACCGTTCCATCGGGAATGATTTCGCATTCAAAGCCTACGCGGCCCGTCCATACGTGGTGTTGCGGGTCGAATACAAGCAGCGTGTCGGCCACCTGATAGTCGAGCGCTTCCATCCAGGCGTAAACGGGCTTGCCCATGACGTGCGAGCGGTAACCCAGGCCTATTTGCAAGACCTTCGGGCGCACGCCTTCCGTAGAGGCGATGCTGTTGTCCGTGCTCGGGTTTCTTGTCCAGCGTGCAGAAAGGTTTTCGCCGAAACTGATGTTCCTGATGACTACGGACGACGACCACTTTTCGTTCCATTGGCGCAACCAGCCGATGTTGATCGATACGGGGCTCGTAAAGCCGTCCACCATATCGATGCCGTCGTAGTATTCCGCAATGTCCATGTTGTCGTAACCGAGCGAAAGCGATATGCCAAAGGCGTCCTTGCGCGTAGCGCGGTACGAAAAGCCGAGGTACATCATCGAGAAGAACGGCGATGCTGTGCCGAGCGTCTGGTCGTCTTCGTCGATAACGTCAAAGTCCATGTCTCCGCGGTAGAGCATGGCAAATCCTATGCCCATGCGGTTTCCGACGGATGTTTCAAGGCCGATAGAACCGCCCGTGCGGTCGAGGCTCCGGCGTTCTAGATTCAAGGTGTAGGTGAAATTCTGGCGGAACCCGAGAATGGCGGGGTTCCAGTAGGCGCCGGGCATGGCGGAGGTATCTGCGGAACCGGTGTTGCCGCGCCCGAGTTCACGTGTGCCGGCACCCATGCGTTCTACAAAACCGTCGAACCCGCCGAGGGCTGCCTTCTTGTCTACGACACCTGCCTGTGCGGCAATGGAAAGCGAAAGGATGGCGATGATGCCGAGGGCTGCACGCCACCTTGTAGCACGATATCCGTATTTCATCGGCTACCTCCCAGTGTCATGACCTTGCCCCAGCCGACATGGCCGTGGTTGTCCTTTACGCGTACGTAGTACACGCCCATGGTGCAGGGGTTTCCGTTGTCGTCAAGCCCGTCCCAGACGTCTTCCTTTGCGTTCGTGCTGCGGGATGCGTCTGCGAAACGCTGTGCCGACTTTACAATCTTGCGCACCTTCCGCATGTCGTAACTGAATACTTCGATGGTTATTTTCGAATCCTTGCTAACCTTGTACGAAACAAGCGATTCGCTGCCTGCGGTAATTACCGAAGGCACCATGCGGATGGTTCCTAAGTCTCCGCTCAGCTTTGCGCGGTTGAGTATCGGGGTCCACGTCTTTCCCGTGTCGGCAGAAACGGAGATGCCGTTACCGTAGGTCGCGACGGCAAGACCCATGATGTCCTTCGTGAGCGGGAACGATGTTATGGAGCAGATAATGACGTCGCGGTCGGTCACGCCCATTTCGAAGCCGTAAAGCCATGCGCTTTCTTCGTCTTCGTTTTCGTAGGCGCGCACGCCGGCAGAATCGAGTTTCAGGAATCCGCTTTCAGAACCGCCCACGGTGCGGACGGCGATAAAGGCTTCTTTCCCGACAAAGGCGATGTCGCTTACGGTGTAGTCGGCGTTGTCATACAGGTCTTTTTTCTGTGCTTTGCCGTCGAGCCCGATGAAGTTTACTTTCGTAAAGTCTCCCGAGGCGCCGGCGTATTTGCGCCAGAGGCTGCCAGAAACGGATTCCTTCTTTTTCATCGATGTTTCGACGATAACCTGCAGGGGAGAGCCTCCAATCCAGACGCCCGTCACGCGCATCGTGTCGAGCGCTTTCGATGCGCTAGTAAGCTTGCCGGCATCGTCAAGTGTCCAGAGCCCCTTTGCGCTTGCAATCCAGAGCTTTTGCGATTCCTTGTCGAAGGCCACATCGAAAATCTCGGTGAACTTTTTCAGGTTCTTGGATGCATTCAGTTTGAGTGTGTCGAGCCTCTTTTCGCTGCGGTTGAAAATAAAATGCCGTTCCCTCGGGTCGAGTGCACCTCTCGAAATGTCGTAGCCCGTCATGCCGAGCGCGCCGCGTGCAATCCAGAGCGTGGCCTTCGCGGAGTCGTAGGCGAAGCCGCTTACGGCGTATGTCATTGCCGAATCTAGGTCTTCTGCTGCCGTCGGGAGTTCAAGCGGGGTTTCGCGCACGTTGTCTGTATTCTGGTAAGCGAAAAAGCCTTCAGGGTTCAGGTAGTTGCCGCTTTTGTCCATTCCGAACATCGGGAAAACCGTCCCGAGTTTGCCAGCCGCTGTTACGGGAATGCGGCGGTGTTCTGCATTGACATCGCTGAAAATTCTGTCCTGGACGGCGGTTGTCGAATCCGATACCGCACTCTGTTCGGACTTGTCGACCTGCACCTGGCCCGATGCAGAAACCTTCAGGTTCAAGAGCGTTATACCGCTGTTCAGTTCCCCGCGGGAAAAAGCCAGCAGGGTGCCGTCCTTGTTTCCGGGAGCGACGGAGAACGTCCAGTTGCTGAACAGCATGTCCGTTGCCGCAAATGCGCCTGCAGTCGAAATTGCCACAATGGCAATTGCCCGGGACGCCCTTGTTTTAAAATGCAATGCCATCGCTACCTCATGTCGATTTCGTCGACATCCTTACCGGGTTTAAACTTGAAGTCTTCGGGCGAAACCTTCTTCACGACCTTCAGGTTTATGATGTTGTACCACGAGGAGTTCCCCGAGGGGTCTACGGTGAAAAGCCTTACTGGCGAAAAATCCTTTTGCGAGAGCCAGACTTCCATCTGGTCGAACTGGCCTGCGTATTTCGAAGCGTCGAGCTTCAGGACCCACAGCTTCTGTTTGTTGAATTCCGCTTCTTTCAGTTCTTTTGCCTTGCAGCCCAGGTACTTGAACAGCATCTCGGAGGGGTGGAACGCCGAAGAAAGGTCTTCAATAGCCTTGATGAGGACTTGCTTCTGTTCGGGGTTGTACTGCCAGAGGCTTTCGCCGTCGCTCACGAATTCGATGCCCGCGATTTTCAGCTTGAACCTGTCGCCGTCGGCCACCAGGAGGGTCCCCTTCTGGCTAGCAATGTCCGGCGATTCCGAATAGAAAACCTGTACCTGGAAGTCGAGGCTCCAGGCCTTGCCCGACTTGAACCAGGCCTGCGACTTGGCAAGCGCCTCGTCGGCGGTCAGTGCGAACGCCTGCAGGGCCATGGCTGCCACGGTACATAATACAATAAGGAAACTGCGATTTTTCATAACGCTCCTGAATATGCACAAAAATACAAAACGAAGGGCGCTTAGGTTGGGTTTTTGTCCGATATATTTCTATCTTTTGTCCTAGAACTTTTTTGGAAGGATTTTATGCGCAAACTCATTTTGCCTATCGCTCTCGTTTCTGCATCTTTCGCATTCGCCTTGGATGTGGAATTTCACGGGGATGTAAACTTTGACTACGGAAGCTATTTCGACAGCTCTTTCAGCCCCACTAACGCGGCCAACCAGGATATCGACCTTTCTGCCAAGGCCAAACTCGACGAAAACGTGTCTGTCACGGTGTATGCCAATACCCACAGCACCTATGTGGACAGCTCCGATGGCCTCGTCAAGGCTTCCGAAACCCGCCGCCACTACTATGCGCATTCTACCGCCATCAACGACGGGGGCAAGTACACCGAGTTCAATTTCAACGGCGTGGAACTCCGCTGGGATGTCGCCAATTCCGTGAGCCTCGTGTTCGGTGACCTCATGTACACGGCTGGCGCCTTCAATTACTACTACTGGCGCGACCCGGCCCGCTATGCCGTGATTGTCCGTGAACAGTACATGCGCGGTGCCGGTATCGAAGTCGGTAACGAAAAGTACGGTAGCGGTAAGGTCTACATGGGTGCTTCCGAGAATAACGAACACTCCATGGCCCTTTTCGGAACTTACTCCTATCCGCTCGTCAACCACGTGGACCAGCACCTCGTGCTTACCCCGAGCGTGGACTGGCTGTTCGGTAAGGAAATCAGCCGTAGCTACACTTACACGTTCGGCTTGGAAGTCGATTACACCAGGAGCATCGAAAAGATGAACTACGGTGTTTACGCCGTGTGGGGCATCCACCCGTACAAGGGCAAGGGCGTTCACTCCTTCCTCGTTGAACCGTCCTTCAATTACGACTTCTTCAACATCAACGCGAACTTCTTCTACGCGATTACCGACGAAGACTATGCTGCAGCCGACCAGATCCTTACCGAGGACCAGTTGCTGTTCGCTATCGAACCGAGCTTCAACCTCCACAAGAAGTTTGCTCTCGGCGTGGGTTACGAATACCACGACCGCGATACCAATGCGGATGATGACAGCTACCATTACCTCGGCTTGAACGCCTACCTGTACCCGACGCTCAAGACCGAACTCGTCTTCTGGTGCGGTTACAACTTCAGCAAGCAGATCGACACCGATTTCGCGATGGGTGTCAGCGCGAAGGCTAGCTTCTAGCCGTCAGCCGGGCCTGTCTAGGGATACCCGTGAGAATCAGGGCTTTAGATTCTATACGGGGGCTCCTGCTCCTGCAGATGACCCTGGACCATTTCGGCAGGCCTATATCCTATTACCTTTACCAGTGCTTCGGCTTCTTCAGTGCAGCCGAAGGCTTTTTTTTCTTGTCCGGATTTGTCGGAATGCTCGCTGCGACAAGCAAGGGCGTGAAGGACCCGAAACAGTCGTGGATGCGCGCCCGTGCTTTTAAGACATGGCGCTACCATATCGTGACGCTTGTATGCCTTTGCCTTGCGGCGTGGTTGTTCTTGCCACGGGTCACACACTTCTTCGATTCCCTGTACAATCATCCGGTGCAGGGGAGTGTACTCAGCCTCCTGCTCGTGAATACTCCTGAATGGCTTGACGTGCTCCCGCTATACGTGCTGTTCCTGCTTCTGGGGTCGTTCGTGTTCCCGCTGTTTGTGAAGGCGGGCCGCAAGCGCACGGTGCTCTTGCTGTGGCTGCCGTCCCTTTGCGTGTGGGTGGCGGCGCAGTTCGGGCTCCGCGATGTATGTAATTCCATTTTCCCCGCATGGGTAAGCCACGGGTTCTTTGACCCCTTCGGCTGGCAGTTCGTGTACTTCTCGGGTGCGGCGACCGCATCTTGGTGGCGCATTGCCCGCAAAAGCGAAGCCGCCGGCGACACGCTCGCCGTCCGCTCCGTCAAGAGGCTCACCCCTGCAATCATCGTACTTCTCGTATTCTGCTTCCTCTGGTCGCACCAGTTTTTCCCCTTCGGGTCGCTTGCGCTTCCTTCTGATTTCTTCGTGAGCAAGGACCATGTGGGCGTACTGCGTTTCGTGAACTTCTTTGCGTTCATGCTGTGCATTTGCGCTGTCGTGCGTAAGTGGCCGTCCCTTTTGGACTTTAGGCCTACAAACGTGATGGGCAGGCACAGCCTCGACGTCTATACTGCGCATATCGTGCTCGTCTATATCTGGATGGCTTTGCCCGGCGAGGTGCGTTACCACGGGCCGTGGAACGTCATCGCGCCGCTTACAGCATGCGTCTTGCTCTGGGCCCTCGCTAAACTCCGCGAACCGCGAGTTAAATAAGATAAGGGAGGACGCCCCTCACGGTGCGGCGAGAAAAGCAGTTTAAAGGAAAACCGCGGCATGTCCGAAGCCAACTGTATAAAATAAAACAAGGCTCCGGAATATACCGGAGCCTTTTACAAGTTCTGTCGTAATTACAATTACTGACCGAGGAACTTCTTGCCGATGCCGAATTCATCCTTGTACTGGATGTAGTCGGGAACGAAGCTCTTGTCGAAGCTGAACGTGACGTTCACGCCGCACTGGAATTCGTTCATCAGCTTGCCCTTTTCGCCAACCTTGAGGTTCTGGCGCTTCTTCTCGATCTTTTCGTCGCCCTTCTTGCCCACGAGCACTTCGGCTTCGCACCAGCCGGTGCCGGCCTTGGCGTTCACGGACTTGCCGTCGGTAGAGACGAGCGTGATGTTTGCCGGGTCAAGAACGGTGTTGTTGCCGGTCGATGCCCAGAACTGCAGTTCGCCGCTCAGGGAGGTGGCTGTCAACTTGAGTGTCGGGAGAGCCATCACGTAGCCCCACTTGTCCACGCGGTTCTTGCCGGACGGGTCGGGGATGTTTTCACCGAAGATGAGGAAGTAGCCACGAGTGCCCTTGCGGCTCTTGTTGAGCGCGGCCTTCACGTCGGCATTTTCCGGAGCGATTTCGGCAATGCGGAGCAGGTAGTATTCGCAGACGACCGGATCCGTTTCATCGTTTGCTTCGGCGAGTGCTGCCGGAACATAGAGATTTTCGGCTTCGGTACGGATGGTCTTCACGGCAGCTTCACCGACATTCATCCTCTTCGCGATGGAGAGGGCGGTGTCAATCTTGGCGAATGCCTGGAGGGTGGAACCGTAGTCCAGACCCTGCTGGGCGGCCTGCTGCTTACCGATAGTGGCGTAGCTCGTCACGAATTCTTCGATGACTTCGGGCTTCTGCACCTTAGAAATGTTGGATGCAGCCTTGTCGAAGTAACCGCTGATGAGGTCGCTATTGATATTGCTCTTCGCTTCGATGTTTGCGCCGCGCACGAGGGCGAGCGTGAAGTTGTCGTAGAACTCGTCCGAGATTTTGCCCTTCTTCTGGGCATCCACGTACTGGGCGATGGCGTTCCTGTAACGTTCGTTAGCCAGGTGTTCGTCGCCACGCTTTTCGTTGGCTCCCTTGCATCCGGTAAGCGTAAAGGCCACCGACATGGCTAAAGTGGCAAGAAAAATTTTCTTCATTGGTTTAATCCTCGAGGATGAAGTTCAAAATAACCTAAAAACCCATGTGAAATGGGTCGAAGGTCTTCCACATGATAATTTAATTAAATAAATTTGTCTTATATCACACATGTAGGTAAATTTTTTTTTGGAGTGTGTGTAGGGAATGGATATTTTAGTTGTCAGCCCGGAAGCGGGTAACTGGCAGATACCGAGTCCGCTGACCACGGCGGTCAACCGGTTGACTGATGCGTTCGCCCAGGCCGGGGTGAATGTTGTAACCTGTTCCCCGTTCTACAAGAACCATTTACAGAATCTGGAAAGCTACAAGTGCGTGTTCCGTGGAGCGGAACGTCTGCATGGCAAGCCTTACGAGGTCTGGGTTTCAGAGGAAGACCCTCTACACACATATATATATAACGAAGATTATTTCGACCGTCCCTATGTCTATGGCCCGCCCAAGAGTGTCCCGTATGGCGACAACCACCTGCGGTTTGCCTTTCTCGCATCTGCCTGCCTAAGCTACGCCATCGAAACCAAGACCAAGTTCCAGGCGATCCTCGGGCACGAATGGGGCGGTGCACTCGCCGGTGCACTGGCGCACAACTTTTATAAGGAAGATTTCGGCGATGTGCCGTTCTTCTTTACCGTCCACAACATCACCTACGACTTCCATGTGCGGTCCGATGAAATCGAGAGAATCGGCCTTCCGCGCGATAGGTACAACATGGACGGTTACGAGTTCTGGGGCAAGGTGAGCCTCCTCAAGGCGGGCATCTGCTTTGCCGAAAAGGTGCTGTTCCCTTCTCCTGGCTACCGTGATGCGATGCTCAACACGAACCTGCCCGGCGGGCTCAGCGGCTTCTTGAGCCACAATGCCGACAAGCTTATTGGCGTGCAGTTCGGCGTGAGCTACAAGGTGTGGGATTTCAACCGCGAAGAACACCTTCCCATCAAGGAAGCGAAGCGCAGGGCAAGGCTCCACTTGCAGGAATCTTTCGGCGTGAACTTCGGGTCGAAACTTGTGCTTTATGTGCATCTCGATGACGAAGCGGGCAATACTTCCGAGACGCTTGCGACTATCCTTGCCGATATTACCAAGCAGGAAGTGTTCATCATCGTAGGCATTTCGCCCGAAGATCCGGAATGGCATTTCTATCAGGACGTGTCGAAGCAGTATCCGGACATCTTGCATGTGCTGGCTCTCGACAAGGAAATTGAAAACGTGAAGCCGCTGAAGGAAGTCCTCGCCGGTTCCGACATCCTGTTTGCCGCGAACCTGCGCGAACCGTCGACTTCTATAATCCTCAAGGCGCTCGCTTGCGGTACGCTTCCGCTTACGGGTTTTAACGTGGGGGTGGCGAGCATGCTGAGCGATTACGCTCCCGAGACTGCAGGCTGTGCAAATGCATTCCTGGTCGAAGACGCGAATGCTCCGCACCAGATGTTGCGCCGACTCAAGGACGCGCTCCACGTGTACCGGAAGGAAGTCGCCGACTGGGACAAGGCGGTTGTGAACGCATACAGCGGTTTCCATTACGAATGGGCCCGCACAATTTCAAAATATTTGCTAATATTGGGCGAACTGGGACTTTAGCTCAATTGGTTAGAGCAGCGGACTCATAACCCGCGGGTTCCGGGTTCAAGTCCCGGAGGTCCCACG
>JBGUQN010000043.1:0-11851 GCA_045131085.1 Fibrobacter sp. | reverse complement strand
TGTGGGCCAGATCGGTAAGTCCTTCCGTAACGAAATCACTCCGGGTAACTTCATCTTCCGTACCCGCGAATTCGAACAGATGGAACTCGAGTTCTTCTGCGAACCGGGTACCGAACTTGACTGGTACAACTTCTGGCGCAAGTACTGCTTCGACTGGCTCGTGAACGATCTCGGCGTGAACAAGGAAAAGCTTCGCCTCCGCGAACATGCCAAGGAAGAACTTTCTCACTACTCCAACGGTACCACCGACGTCGAATACGAATTCCCGTTCGGTTGGGGCGAACTCTGGGGTATCGCCAGCCGTACGAACTACGACTTGACGCAGCACCAGAACGAATCCAAGGTCAAGCAGGAATACATTGACCCGGTCCAGAACAAGCGCTACATCCCGTACGTTGTGGAACCGTCCCTCGGTGTGGAACGTCTGCTCCTCGTGCTCCTCTGCGACGCTTACGAAGTCGAAAAGCTCGAAAACGACGAACGTACCGTGCTCCACTTCGACCCGAAGATTGCTCCGGTGAAGGTTGCCGTTCTCCCGCTCGTGAAGAAGGGCCAGGTGAAGGCCAAGGCCGAAGAACTCTACCAGAAGCTCCTCAACCGCTGGAACGTGGAATACGACGAAACGCAGTCCATCGGTAAGCGCTACCGCCGTCAGGACGAACTCGGCACGCCGTTCTGCGTGACCGTCGACTTCGACACCGTGGGCGAGGGTGAATCCGATCCGGCAAAGCTCGGCTTCGTGACCGTTCGCGAACGCGACTCCATGAAGCAGGAACTGGTCAAGATCGACGAACTCGAAGCTTACCTCTCCGCTAAGCTCGGTTGCTAGTTGAGATGCAAAGGGAACCTCATGGTTCCCTTTGGAATCCTTCCTAGAATCTTTCAGGGAACCCGAATTTCGGGTTTCTTTTTGCATTTTTTACATCAAAAAGCGGCTTTCCCCCCTTGCGTATAAATTTGCATAAGGTATATTTACATGCGATGAAGAAGAAATATTTATATCCAGTATTTTTTGTGCCGTTTCTGGCATTCCAGGCGTGCACGACCGATGTCGGTTACTCCCCCAGCAGCAATTACAGTGATGTCAAGGCCTCCTATCAGGTATACTCGCTAGCAGATTTGCCGGATTGTAAAAAGAGTCTAGAGGGATTTGCTGTTTATGTCGATTATCATAACCGTGTCTATGCTTGCACCGAAGGCTTCTGGATAGAACAGGGATTTGACGAAAATGGCTATAGACTGGATAATTTGCCTCAGTCTTACTATGACGACGATGATGATGACAATGGCGGCAGCAATCAGCCGAGCGTTAAGACATCCACGATGACGGATGAACGCGATGGCAAGACATACAAGACCGTTACCATCGGTAGCCAGACCTGGATGGCCGAGAACCTTGCTTATGAGTCTTGGTATAGCTTTGAATATGACTATTCTTACGACGGAATGGAATCGGGATTGTTCTACGATTGGGAAGATGCCGTTTCTGGTGGTTCCGCTGGTCGTGATATCTGTCCGGACGGCTGGCACTTGCCCTCGAAGAATGAATGGAGCCAGCTGATTGACTTTGTCGGCGGCAGGGAGTCTGCCTTTAACCTCAAATCCAAAAATTATTGGGAATATGAATCCGGTGTTACGAAAGGGACCGACAAGTTTGGCTTCACGGCTTTCCCGGCCGGTTATAATGAAGGCGGGCAGAATTACTTGCAGCAACGCGAAAGATTGGCCGCATTCTGGAGCAGTGACGGTTATGATGGGGGAGAAACCTATGCGTATGCCTGCATGATGTCGTCTGCTAGTGATAAAATAACCATGCCGACGGAACGTATTTATAGTTCCCTCAACGTGCGCTGCGTAAAGGATTAGTACCATGAAGTATCGTTTGCTTTTTGCTTTAGCCGCATCGCTTTTCTTTTGCGCATGCGCTTCTTCTGTGCCCTACACTTTGACCGGCACGCCAAAGAACCCGAAGCCGCTTGACCCGTCTGTGCAGGTTGTCGTGGTGAACGCAGGCTCGGTTCCTGTGTTGCCGTTTGAATATACCTACCTTGGCACTATCGAGACGGAGGCTTCTGTTGGTTGTTCTACTGGTGGAACCGTGGAACAGCTCCGTAAAATGGGGCGTGAACTCGGGGCGAATGTCGTATACGTGAAAAAAGTCGATACGGGTATCGCGTTCGTCTACACGGGTGTCGTGATGATGTCGTCGCGTTGCCTTACCTTGCTTGCCGATTTCATTTATGCCGAAGCGCCCTTGATTACCAAGTGGCAAGAAGAAGAGGCGAAGAAGGCCGCTGAAGCCAAAGAAGGGAAGGAGTAAGGCAAAATGATTATACGTAAAGCATATTTTGTTCTGGCCCTTTCCTTTGCGGTGTTTGCTTCGGCCGCGGGTTTCGAGGATTTTGAAAAATCACTTAGCCAGGATTCGGGAGATTCTTCTACAGCTTCTTCGGGCAACTCCTTCGAGCAGTCGCTGATGAGCGAGGAAGGTTCCGGCATGTCTTATGTCTATCGTGGGCGTGAAGCGCTCATGCAGGCAATCAAGAACGGTGATACTGCCGAAATTTCGCAGAGGATTTCCGACCTTGATAACATGAAGTCCGGCAACGTTATCCCTCTGGTGAACATCGAAAAAGAAATCATCTACATGAATAGCAACATGTGGCGCCAGATGCTTCATCATGAGGTGAATCTCTTCAAGACGTACTATGATTCCGTCGATGTCGAAAAGGGGCAGTATGCCGAAAACGACGAACTCATGATATATGTCAAGAAGAAAATGTCGGAGATAGATTCGAATACGACTTTGTATGCTACGGTCGCGCATCGGATTGAAAGAGCCAACTTGCAAGAATCCGAGAAGATGGAACTCGAAATCGTTCTCCTGCTCCACAACGCATACACCAAGGATGCTTACAAGAGAATAGCCGAACTCTCGCAGAAGTTCTGTGAAAAGTACCCGGACCACCCCGATGTCCCGTGGATAAAGAAGAGCGTCGCCGCCCCGGCCGAACGCATGGATGTGCGCGGGATGTACTATGAAGAACGAGCCAAGCGCAAGGAGGAATTCATTGCGAAGAATTTCTACACCGGTGGCTTGGGCGTGAACGTGTTCTTTATTCCTGGTGGACTTGCCTTCGGGTTCGATGAATTTTACCGCTCCGACATATTTGAACCGCAGGATCCTGGCATATATGCCGAACTCTACCTGCAGGTAAAGAGGTTTGCCCTTATCGGTGAACTCTTGGGCTCCGGCGTGAAGGGCCTTGCCACGTACAGCTTGGGTTTTGGCTATGTCGTGTACGATAGCCGTTACTTCAAGGTGCGCCCGTATGCCGCATTTGGTTTGCCCAACATGTACCTCGATGTTGAAAGAGGGGCTAAGGCTCCTGAAGGTCCCGATGGTCAGATATGGGGTTTGCATAAAGGGGATACGGAGGAAATTGACGAAGGCTTTACCGCGACGCTTGCCGTGAACGTGGACTTCAAGTGCCTCACGGCATTCCTGTTCACCTCGAACAACAAGTTCTTTAGCCTTTCGCTCGTGGGCAAGTTCGGAGTCTCTTATATCGAAGCCGAGGGCGATTTCATTAATGGCTCTGGCGTGTCGCCGTTCTTCAATCTCGGCCTTGGGTTCCACTTCTGGTAATCATTATGAAAAAACTTATTGCAACTCTCATCGTTTTGGCATCTTTCTGCTTCGCTCAAGGGCAGGAAGGCGTCAAGAACGAAATCTACAACACGCCTTCCAAGAAGGAACTTTATAGCCGTGCACGTGACGTGCTCAAAAAGTCCCTCGAGAGCAAGGATTTTGAACGGGCGGGCGAGGCCTACGGCTACCTGCAGTCCAATGCAAACGAAGGCGCTCCGCTCAGCATGTTCGAGGAATACCTCATCGACATGGAACTTGGGAAATACGCCGACGGTGTCCGCAAGTACGCGAGCCAGCGCCGCATATTGCTCGATTCCTCGTACACGCCCGAAAAGAAGGACGAACGCTACTACGAGAAGGACGCGCTCCACAAGTACCTCTATGACAAGTTCGATCCGTTTACGGAAGCCAAGGCGGACTCCATGGTGAAGCTTGTCGATGCCTCTGATGTGAGCGACGAAATCAAGGACCTCTATGCGACGATGATTTACGCCGAGCTCACTATCGGTTTCGAATTCTTCAAGTTCCGTTCTAATACGTACATATACCGCAGTGTCCGTGATACCGCACGTGCCGACCAGTTCTTGCAGCGTGCGAAAACTTATGTCGAGAAGAACCCCTACACGGAACATTCGGGTTACCTCAAGAACAGCGTAATCCCCTTTGTCGAAAAGGTTGTCGGTCGCTTGCGTGAATTCAGGAAGGACCCCCTGAAGCACAAATACTACACCGGCGGCATTGGTGTGTACGGCGGTATTTGGACTGGCTTCATGTCGGGCGAAGCTACCGATTACCTCCACACGGAGATGGGTTCGAGCTTTAATTTTGAAGGGTCAATACAGTTCCGTAGATTCTCTGTAAATTTCTTCTATAACTACGGACTTTTGAGCAAGCCGGAAAACTATGAATGGGATGAAAGCGAAGATGAACTGATTGGGCTCTCGATTGGTTTTACTGCCTTTGATTCCCGTTTCGTGAAGGTCGAGCCCTTTATCGGTTTCGGCACTTATGACCTCATGATGGCCGATAATTCTTCTAATGTCTTTGTTCTCGGCCTCAATACGGATCTTCGCATTTTCGTCAAGAAGCCGGAACATTATGGTGGATTCGCCTTTGCCCTTGTGGCACGCCTCAAGTACCAGGCGAATTTCGGAACGCTCGATGCCTACCTGTATGACCGGACTGAAGATAGGGATATAGATGTCGAAGCTGACTTTATCACGCACCAGTTCGGCATAAACCTCGGCCTCTTCCTCTGGTAAGAGTTCAGTCATCTTAAAACTTAACGCCCTCTCTTTCGAGAGGGCTTATTCTTTTGCTTGGCTCTATAAACGAAAAAGACCTTCATAAGAAGGTCTTTTGTCGCGGGATAGACGAGGCTTGAACTCGCAACCTCCGGCGTGACAGGCCGGTGCTCTAACCAAAATTGAGCTACCACCCCAAATCGTTTCCGATTTTCGGTAGTGGGCGATAACGGATTCGAACCGCTGACATTCTGCTTGTAAGGCAGACGCTCTGAACCAACTGAGCTAATCGCCCGAAATTTTAGTCCTGCTTATCCTGTTTCTTGTCGGTGAAGAGGATTCCGAGGGGAATCACGACCATGTAGGCAATCACCAGGATAATCGGAGCAACAGAGAGGCTAATCGGATTGTCTGCGGGGCCAGTGGCGAGGCAGAGGAAGCCGATAACGAGCAGTAAAACGCCGACGGCAATAAGAATGATATTCTTTCGATTCAACATTTACTACGTCCTCTTAGTTACGTGCCAAATATAAAAATATTTCACTTGTTGTCAACTCAAAACAAGAAAATGCGGGCAATTTTTTGCCCGCATAATCAATTAATATTCTTGTATTCCTTCGCCGTTAACGGATTCCGGATTGGTGAGCGGCGGTGTAGGGGCCGACTGCTCTTGTCTGACTGCTTGGGGCGCCGGCATAGGAGTCGGCTGCTCTTGTCTTACTGCCTGTGGTGCTGGCACAGGAGCTCCAGGAGCATTGTCCCAGGAACTTCCGGCAGCGTCAAATGGAGATGTGTTCCAGGCGTCGCCACCAGCAAAGCCGCCGTTTCTCACCTGCTCGTTTACTAGCGGGTTCGAGTAATCGAGGGGGATATACACTTCGTCCGGGTAGGCCTCGTATACGTAAAGTGTAACGAAGTACGTGAGGAATCCCCAGAAGATGGATGCGGTGGTGATATCGCGCTTGATGGTTGTCCTGCCTACGACGTTTCCATTCTTGACGGCTTCAAGTTCCAGAGTGTGCGGGGTCCCGCGCTGGGGGATCTTGCAATCCTGGCTGTCATCGCAGAGCAGGACTCCGTCTCCGTAAATCTGGTAGCTTTTACCGTCAGTGGTCTGGATTTTCGTTTGGCTCAGGTAGCAACCGCTAAGCGAAAGCGCCAGCACTGGTATTATGAGTGACGTGATACGCACGATTGTACCTTAGAAACCGTAACCGAACTTGAGGTCGAACATGAAGCCCTGGAAGAGCTTGCTGGATTTCTTCGGGAGCTTTTCGTCGTTTCTAATGTAGTCGTCCCAAACTTCTTCTGAGACTTTTTCGACCGGCTGTTCAAGCTTGTAGAAGTTCACGAAGTACTTGACTTCGAAGAAGAGGGCGATGGCACTAGCCCTGTTGAACATCACGCCTGCGCCGCCGTATACGCCAACGCCAGAAGAGGTGTAGGAGTAAGAGTCTGTGGTGGTCCTGGTGGTTGTCTTGTACTGGCTGATAGCTTTATCCCAGCTGCTTTCGGTAGTTTCGTGCTTGACATCGGTGTTGAAGTCAACAGCCGAAAGGTTAAGACCGCCACCGATGTAGGGGGCAATGAACTTGCGGCCGAACGGGTAGTAGATGGAAATACCGATGTCGGCATAGTCGTAACGGACGTCGTTGCCCAGGCCCCACAGGTTGGCGTCGAGGCCAATGAGGAGAGTCTGTGTGTCATACATGCCGAACAGTACCAGACCCGGAGCCATGTCTACGGCAGGGGCGAGCGGAACCATGCCGCCGATACCCACGCCGAAGTAAGAATTGACCTTCTTGCGCTTCGGGAGCTTGGTTTCGTTTTCAGTTACGTTGTAAATATCCTGGTCGTTTGTCGCTTTTTCTTTTGTACCGATATTGCGGGCGACGCGCTGGATAATGGGGTCGAAGTCATCAGGATTGGCAGCCTTGAGGCGGTCGCTCCAGATCGGGGCTTCCTGAGCGGTAGAATAAAGCTTGAAGGAGAGGATTACGTTTTCGCCAAGTCGGGTGAATTCCGCGATGATGTACTTGGAGCATCCCTTCGCGACAGCCTTGTTCTTGACGGATTCCTGTTTTTCGATGGTGACGCTATCCTGGGCAGAACCCTCGATGAGGATAAAACGTCCGTCATCTTCGATATAGGTCTTCATCAGTTTCATGGCGGCGATGCCGTAGTCGCTGTGGATGTTCGTGGTGCCGATGGGCGCCATGTAAACCTTTTCAGCAGCGAAAGAACTGATGGTAAAAATAGCAGCAAGAATTGCGATGTGTTTGATGAGAGTCTTCATATTGGTTCTCCTTATCTATGCTTCAAATATATAAAAACGCCTATACAAAAGGTATAGGCGTTTATCGAAATGGCACAATTTGCTGATTTTAGGACACTGAAATCGACAAAATGTCGCTTTTTGGGGATAAAATAACCCCGCTTTTGCATCGCGGGGCTCTTTTTTGTGCTATTTCTTCTTCTTTTTGGTTTCAAGCCATTCGTCGAAGGTGATGGAGCGATCGAGAACGCCATCCGGAGTGAGTTCCAAGACGCGGTTTGCGACAGTTTGAACAAACTCATGGTCCTGCGAGCAGAAGATGATGGGGCCCTGGAAGGCGGTGAGGCCGTTGTTGAGGGCGGTAATCGCTTCCAAGTCGAGGTGGGCCGTCGGTTCGTCGAGCAAGAGGCAGTTTGCATTGCTGAGCATCATGCGACTGAGCATGCAGCGCACCTTTTCGCCACCGGAAAGGACGTTTGCCGATTTCAGGGCTTCTTCGCCGGTAAAGAGCATTCGGCCGAGGAACCCGCGGATGAACGTTTCGTCCTGTTCCTTGCTGTACTGGCGCAGCCAATCCACAAGGGAGAGGTCTGTATTGAAATAGGCGTCGTTGTTTTTGGGGAAGTAGCTGTAGCTGATGGTGTTGCCCCACTTGAGCACGCCATCGGGGCACTTGGTTTCTTCGGCAATCAGCTGGAAGAACGCCGTCTTGAGCGTGTCGTATTCACCGACGAGCGCTACTTTGTCCCCATTATTGAGACTAAAGTTAAGGCCCTTGCAGACGATGCCGTCACCGCCGTCGATGTCGGCATTCTTGACTTCGAGCACGATTTTACCCGGTTCGCGGTCCATCTTGAAGTTGACCCACGGGAACTTGCGGCTCGATGCCGGCATTTCTTCGACGGTCATCTTGTCCAAAAGCTTCTTGCGGCTGGTGGCCTGCTTGGCCTTCGCGGCGTTAGAGGCGAAGCGGCGGATGAACGCCTTCAATTCTTCAATCTTTTCTTCGGCGCGGCGGTTCTGGTCCTTTCTCTGCTTCTGGGCCAATTGGCTGGCCGCGTACCAGAATTCGTAGTTACCGCCGTAGATGTTGATTTTGCCGTAGTCGATATCGCAGGTGTGCGTGCAGACCGCGTTGAGGAAGTGACGGTCGTGGCTCACCACGATGACGATGTTCTCGAAGCGTTCGAGGTAGTCTTCGAGCCAGCCGACGGTTTCCAAGTCAAGGTGGTTCGTCGGTTCGTCAAGCAAGAGGATGTCGGGGTTACCGAACAGCGCCTGGGCGAGGAGGACGCGGATTTTCTGGCCGCCGTCGAGGTCTGCCATGAGGCTGTAGTGGAATTCCTCGGGGATGCCGAGGCCCTTGAGGAGCACCGCGGCGCTGGAGTCGGCTTCGTAACCGCCGATTTCGCCGAAACGGGTCTCGATTTCCATGGCTTGCATGCCCTGCTCTTCCGTCATTTCGGGCAGCGCGTAGAGTTCGTCGCGCTTTTTGCTGAGTTCGTAGAGCTCGGGGAAGCCCATCATGACGGTTTCGAGAACGGTGTTCTGTTCGTAGGCGAAGTGGTCCTGCTTGAGGACGGCGATGCGTTCGCCCGGATCCTTGCTGACCTCGCCGGTGTTGGGTTCGAGTTCGCCAGAAAGAATCTTGAGGAAGGTAGACTTGCCGGCGCCGTTCGCGCCGATGACTCCGTAGCAGTTGCCACGCTTGAAGGAGAGGTTCACTTCCTTGAAGAGGACGCGGCTACCGTATTGAAGACTGACATTAGAGACGTTTAACATGTATTATATAAATAGGGTTAGGCTTGGTTTGCTTTTTCCAGTTCGCGGGCGTTGATGATGAGCATCTGCAATCTGTTCTCGATGTTCGCGAAGCTCGTATCCGGATCGTAGTCGAGACTCAAAATCTGGATATGCGGGCAGCGCTCCTTGACGGCCTTGGTGAGGCCGCGGCCACTGATGTGGTTGGCAAGGCAGGCAAACGGCTGCAGGATGATGTGGCTGTTGATGCCGTGGCGCGAGTTGTACAGGATTTCGCCCGGGATAAGCCAACCTTCACCGGTGTTGTAGGTGGGGTCGATAATCTCGGTGACGTAGTCCTTGAGCTCGTAACAGTCGGCATGGTGTTCGTACAGCTTGAACTTGTGCATGGACTTGCGGGCAGTTTCCACGGCGTGCGTATAGACCCTTGCGGTCACGCTGCCTTCGACGCGGTCCATGAGCGGGTTGGCGGAGAAGCCTCGCTTGATCTTTTCGGCGCGAACCACTTCGTCGACGCGGAAGAAGTCTGTCATACCGGGGAGGTAGACTTCCATGCCGTTGTTCATCAGGTAGTTTTCGATGAACCCGTTTGCGCTCGGGTGGTAGTTCATGAGGATTTCGCCAAGCACGGCCACGCGCGGCTTGCGGATGCCCTTCTTGCGTTCTTCGGTAATTTCGACGGCGTTGAACGCCTCGATGCACTGTTCGAAGACTTCGATGAGCTTGGAGGGGCGCACCAGCTGGGCGGTGGTCAGGTGACCGGCCACGGCGATGACCTTCGGCATCCATTCGTCATAGACCTTCTGGGTGTCGCCGGCATTGACTTCGTAGGGGCGCAGGGCGCGATACATGATTTCGATGGCGTCCATGGTCACGAGGCCCCACAGCATGTGGAGGCGGAAGTCGAGACCCAGCTGGAAGCCGGGGTGCATGCCCTTGTAGTCCACGCCGGTAGTGATGATGGTGACGTCCTTGAAGCCGGCTTCGTCGAGGGCCTTACGGGCAAGCACTGCGTACTGCACGGCGCGGCAGTTTTCGCAGTTCTTGGCAAGGCACATCGAAACTTCTGTCTGCGGCACATCGGGGTGATTGACGAGCCACTTGAGGGCTTCGCCGATGTTCACCTGGCAGGGGAAGCAGATGTCGTTGTGCACGAACTTTTTGCCGAGCTCGATGGCTTCCTTGTCGGCCACGGGCAGGTATTCGGCAATGTAACCTTCGCGCTTCATGTATTCGCTAGCGAGCACGGTGAATGCGGGTGAGAGGTTCGGCGTAAGGATACGGCGGCGCTGCTTGTCTTCGGCGACGAACGGCGTATGGTACAGCGGTTCATTGCTTTCGGGCTTGTCGGGGAGGTTGGCCGCACGGCGGGCTTTCACCGTTTCGATAAAGCTCTTGATACGGATGCCCACCGGGCCGCGGGCGTCGCCTTCGTCGAGCTTGAGCATGAGCATTTCCTTGTTGGAATCGCGGTGCATCATGCGCAGCATTTCGTCGGTCAAGATGGAGTCATGGCCGCAACCGAAGCTCACGATCTGCGCAAGTTCGATGTTCGGGTCCTTGGCCGCAATCATCGTGGCGCCAATCATGCGCAAGTGGAAGGTGTTCTTGATTTCGATACGGGTGTGGCTCGGCACATCCTGGTCGTAAACGCCGGGGAGCGATTCGGTAGTGAGCACCGGGATGCCCATTGCCGTAAAGTGGCTTGCGATGTTGTGGTTGATGAGCATGTCCGCATGGTACGGGCGGCCCGCAATCACGACAGCGAAGGTGTTCTGGGCACGGACGTCGTCGAGAATCTTCTGGCCTTCCTCGAGGAGCGTGGTGCGGTAGCTGTTGAGCGCCTTTTCGCCTTCGTCGACGGCCTTGTTCAAAAGCTTTTTGTCGAGTTTCCAGTTCTCGTGGAACCAGTCGACGGTCTGGCTGCGGCGGAGCTTGGTGTTGAACCAGTGGAAAATCGGCTGGTCCATCGGCACGCCGTAGTTCTTCTCCGGTTCGTCGGTGTTCTTGCAGACGTTGGGGTAAGCCTGCACCACGGGGCACACGGAGGTGGCGGTAAACTTGGTGTGGTCGCTCGGGATGGCGATCATCATCGGGAAGAAGATGCGGTCGACCTTCTTTTCGATGAGGCTGAGTACGTGGCCGTGCACGAGCTTGGCCGGGAAGCACACGGTGTCACTGGGCACGCTGTGGAGGCCGGCTTCGAACATCTTGTAGTCGCTCTGGCGGCTCACGACGACGGTGTAGCCGAGGCTCGTGAAGAACGCCTTCCAGAACGGGAGACTGGCCCAGAATTCGAGGGCGCGCGGGATACCGATGGTCTTCCCGTTGTTTTCGACGAGCTTGGTCGGGGCGTAGTCCTTCACCAACAGCTGGTTCGTGCGCTTGATCATGTCGGGCACGGCGAGCATCTTCTTGTTGATTTCGGCGATGAGGGCCTTCGTTTTCGGGTCGTTCGGGTCGGCGGTGACTTCACCGCGTTCGCAGCGGTTGCCGGTAACGAAGCTCTGGCCGTCACTGAAGGTGACGATGGTGCGGGAGCAGTGGTTGGTGCAGTACTGGCAGAGCTGGCCCGGCTGGTTGTGCCAGCTGAAGGTCTTCATGGCTTCAAGCCCGATGAAGCTCGACTTGAGGTCCGGATTTTCCTTGCGCTTTTCTTCCATGTACTTGCGGGTGAGGAGCGCTATACCAATGGCGCCCATTTCGCCCGGACGTTCGGGACGGATGGGCTTAAGGCCGGTGTATTGCTCGAAGGCGCGGAGGACCGCGTTGTTCTTGAAGGTACCGCCCTGGACCACGACTTTTTTGCCGAGGGTGTTCAGGTTACGGATGCGGATGACCTTCGTAAAGACGTTGTTGATGATGGAACGGCAGATACCCGCGATGATGTCTTCGGGCTGCTTGCCGTCGCGCTGTTCC